>UGGS01000002.1:0-350833 GCA_900450595.1 [Flavobacterium] thermophilum | reverse complement strand
GCCGGAGCCGGGTCTGTATAGTCGTCGGCCGGGACGTAAATCGCTTGAATCGAGGTGATCGAGCCTTTCGCCGTCGACGTGATCCGCTCTTGCAATTGGCCCATCTCCGTCGCCAATGTCGGTTGGTAACCAACAGCCGACGGCATGCGGCCTAACAACGCCGATACTTCCGAACCAGCCTGCGTGAAGCGGAAAATGTTGTCGATAAACAGCAGCACGTCTTGCCCTTGCTCATCGCGGAAGTACTCCGCCATCGTCAAACCGGTCAAGGCGACGCGCATCCGCGCCCCCGGCGGCTCGTTCATTTGCCCGAACACCATGGCGGTTTTGCTGATAACGCCGGAGTCTTTCATTTCATGGTACAAGTCGTTCCCTTCGCGCGTCCGTTCGCCGACGCCAGCAAAGACGGAAATCCCGCCGTGCTCTTGGGCGATGTTGTGGATCAGCTCTTGAATCAAGACCGTTTTTCCTACGCCAGCGCCGCCGAACAAACCGATTTTTCCGCCTTTAATATACGGGGCAAGCAAGTCAACGACTTTAATCCCCGTTTCCAAAATTTCGACTTCGGTCGCCAATTCCTCGAATTTTGGCGCCGGACGGTGAATCGGGTCGCGGCGGGCGTCAGCCGGAATGTCGCCTTCGAGGTCGATCGGCTCGCCCAAGACGTTAAATACGCGGCCGAGCGTCACTTCGCCGACCGGCACCGAAATCGGTGCACCGGTATCGATGACTTCCATGCCGCGGATGAGGCCGTCTGTGGACGCCATCGCGATCGTCCGTACTGTATCATCGCCAAGGTGCAAGGCGACTTCCAATGTCAAGTCGATGTCGACTTCGTTTTCGTTGCGCGCTTGATGTTGAATTTTCAGGGCGTTGTAGATCGCCGGCAAGTGGCCGTTCTCAAACTTGACGTCTACAACCGGACCCATGACTTGGATAACGCGTCCTCTTGTCATCGTTTTCCCTCCTAACTTGCTAGTCCGCTATTGCAAGGCGTTTGCTCCGGCGACAATTTCCGTAATTTCTTGCGTAATCGCCGCTTGGCGAGCGCGGTTGTAGGAAAGCGTCAATGTGCGAATGAGCTCGTTCGCATTGTCCGTTGCGTTCTTCATCGCCGTCATGCGGGCGGCGTGTTCGCTTGCTTTTGCATCGAGCAATGCGCCGTAAATGAGGCTTTCCGCATACTGCGGCAACAAAACGTCCAAAATTTCTTCTTGCGACGGTTCAAATTCGTACACCGTGCGCTGCTTATTCTCCGCCAAGTCAGTGAGCGGCAGAAGCTTCCGTTCCGTCACCTCTTGCTGGATCGCGCTCACGTAATGGTTGTAATACATATACAGCTCGTCAAACGTACCGTCGGCGAATAACCCAACCGTTTTGCGGGCGATTTCTTTAATATCAGCAAACGACGGCTGGTCCGGCAAGCGGGTGATGTCGAGAATGACCGGCATGTTCCGCTTGCGGAAAAAGCTCAACCCGACGCGGCCGATGACGATGATCGCATATTCGTCCGGAGAAGCATGGCGTTTTTGGATCGTTTGGTACACGAGGCGCAGCACGTTGCTGTTGTACGCGCCAGCCAGACCGCGATCCGACGTGATCACGAGATACCCGGTCTTTTTCACCGGGCGCGAAACGAGCATCGGATGCGAAGCCCCCCCGGCGCCAAGCGCGACGTTGGCCACGACTTCTTGAATCTTCTCCATATATGGAACGAACGATTTCGCGTTTTGCTCCGCTCGGTTCAGCTTCGACGTCGAGACCATTTCCATCGCTTTTGTAATTTGGCTTGTCTTCTTCGTCGCATTGATGCGCGTTTTAATATCGCGTAACGATGCCAAAGGTTTCACCACCTTTTTGCTGCACGGGTTCTAACAGGCATGAGGGGGCGATATGCCCCCGCCGGCCTTATTGTGAAACGACAAACGTTTTCTTGAACGCTTCGATCGCTTGATTGAGATCGTCTTCGTTCGGAAGATCTTTCGTCGTGCGGATGTGCTCAAGCAAGTGTTGGCCGTTTTGGTCGAGCCACAAGTAAAACTCTTTCTCGAAACGGCGCACATCTTCAACCGGAATGTCGTCCAAAAAGCCGCGCGTCAATGCATAGATGATCAACACTTGTTTTTCGACCGGAATCGGCTGATGCAAATCTTGCTTCAGCACTTCGACCGTGCGCGCCCCGCGGGCGAGCTTCGCCTGCGTCGCTTTATCGAGGTCGGAGCCGAATTGGGCGAACGCTTCGAGCTCACGGTAAGCGGCCAAGTCCAAACGGAGCGTCCCGGCTACTTTTTTCATCGCTTTGATTTGCGCTGCCCCACCGACGCGCGAAACGGACAACCCTGCGTTGATCGCTGGGCGGACGCCGGAGAAGAACAAGTCCGATTGCAAGAAAATTTGCCCGTCCGTAATCGAGATGACGTTCGTCGGAATGTACGCGGAAATATCGCCCGCTTGCGTTTCGACGAACGGAAGCGCAGTCAACGAACCGCCGCCTTTGGCATCGCTCAATTTCGCTGCGCGCTCAAGCAGGCGGGAGTGCAAGTAGAAAATATCCCCCGGATACGCTTCACGGCCCGGCGGACGGCGAAGCAAGAGCGACAATTCACGGTATGCCGCGGCTTGTTTCGATAAATCGTCATAGACCACTAACACGTGTTGGCCTTTATACATGAAATACTCGCCCATCGCCACACCGGCATACGGCGCCAAGAACAAAAGCGGAGCCGGCTGCGACGCCGAAGCGGTGACGACGATCGTATAGTCGAGCGCGCCGTGTTTGCGGAGCGTTTCGACAACGGTGCGGACCGTCGATTCTTTTTGCCCGATGGCGACATAAATACAAATCATGTTTTGGTCTTTTTGGTTGATGATCGTGTCAATGGCGACGGACGTTTTCCCCGTTTGCCGGTCGCCGATGATGAGCTCGCGCTGGCCGCGGCCGATCGGCACGAGCGCGTCGATCGCTTTAATCCCGGTTTGCAGCGGCTCATGCACCGATCTCCGGTCCATAACGCCCGGCGCCGGGCTCTCGATCGGGCGCGTTTCCGTCGTTTCCACCGGGCCTAAGCCATCGACAGGCTGGCCGAGCGGGTTGACAACGCGGCCGATGAGCGCCTCCCCGACCGGCACTTCCATGATCCGGCCTGTGCGGCGCACTTCGTCTCCTTCTTTGATGCCGGTATACGGCCCTAAAATAACAATCCCGACGTTGTTTTCTTCCAAGTTGAGCGCCATGCCCATCACGCCGTTGGCAAATTCAACAAGCTCGCCGGACATGACGTTATCAAGCCCATGAGCGCGCGCGATCCCGTCGCCGATTTGGATGACGGTGCCGACATCGCTCACTTGGATTTGCGATTCGTAGTTTTCAATCTGCTGCTTAATGAGCGCGCTGATTTCTTCCGCTCTAATGCTCATGCCTTTCACCCCTGTCTCCAAATGTTAACCAATGAGCTGCCGCTGAATCCGTTCAAGCTGCCCGCTGACGCTGCCGTCATAAATGCGGTTGCCGATGCGCAGCTTCACGCCGCCAATCAGTTCCGGGTCGACGATATTTTCAATGTGGAGCGTTGCTTTGCCAACCTTTTTGGCAAACACGTCAGAAAGCGCCTGCAGTTCTTCGTCCGTCAACGGGCGCGCCGAATAGGCGATCGCTTCAGCGATGCCGCGCGCATCGTTGGCAAGGGCGATAAACTGGTCGGCCAGTTCAGGCACAAGGCCGAAGCGATGGCGCTCAAGAAGAAGCAAAAGCGTGTTTTGCACCGGAGCAGAAACGCCGGCGAACACTTCACGAACAAGCGCTTTTTTCTTTTCTAAAGAAAGATTCGGGTTGGAAAGAAGCGATAAAAACTCGCCGTTTTCCGCCAACGCTTGGCGTACGGCGCGGACGTCTTCCTCGATCCGGTCAAGCTGCTGTTGTTCGAGCGCGATTTGGAACAAAGCGGATGCATACCGTTTGGCGATCACTTCTTGGTTCATCGCGCTCCTCCTGCCTCTTGAACGTCTTTGATGTACGCTTCGATCAGCTTGCGTTGATCTTGCTCGGTCAGCTCTTTTTCAATCACTTTTGAGGCGATCAAGACAGACAACGACGCCACTTGTTCGCGGAGCGCGGCCATTGCCTGTTCTTTTTCGCGCTCGATTTCTTGTTTCGCCGTTTCTTTTACCCGTTCCGCTTCCGCACGGGCCGAGGCGACGATTTGTTCTTTCTGCTCTTCGGCAAGCTTGCGCGCATTTTCGATGAGCGCTTGCGCTTCTTGACGCGATTGCTTCATCAGTTCACGCTGCTCTTCAAGCAGTTTTTCCGCTTCTTGGCGGCGTTTTTCCGCTTGGTCGATTTCGTTCGCGATATGCTCCTCGCGCTGTTTCATGACGCCCATAAGCGGTCCCCATGCAAACTTGCGGAGCAAAATCATCAGCAAAATGAAAGCGACAAGCTGAAAAATGATGTCCCCGCTATTGACCGCCCCAGCAGTTGCGCCGAGCGCCCATGTTTGTCCTGGTGCCAACATGTTTCGTTCACTCCTTTCGGCCTTATCTCCTGACCGGACATTCCTTTCGCGCAGCTATGCATTAGGTGAATATACAAAAACTGATACATATACATAAAGCAATGGCGAAGGTTTCCAACTAATCTTCGCCATTTATTTTTTAATCTTCCATGTTGTGGAAGGCGCTTGTTAACATTCCGTTAACAAGCGCTCCTCATCCGTTATTGTCCTTGCACCATAAACGCGATAACCACCGCGATGATCGGAATCGCCTCAACAAGCGCAACCCCGATAAACATTGTCGTTTGCAACATGCCGCGAGCTTCCGGCTGGCGTGCAATTCCTTCAACTGTACGAGAAACGATTAAACCGTTGCCGATACCCGCGCCGAGCGCGGCAAGACCAATAGCGATTGCTGCAGCTAATACACCCATCTGTGAAATCCTCCTTATTGATCAAAAGTTGATATTTTAAAAAAATATTATCATTAATGGTCATGGCTGACTTTATGCGCCATATAAACCATTGTCAACATTGTAAAAATAAACGCTTGAATAGCCCCGACGAAAATACTGAACGCCTGCCATACCATCGTCGGAATGATCGCGGCGATCGTTCCGCCAACACCTGTAGCCAAGCCGCCGACAAGCAATGCAAGCAAAATTTCGCCGGCAAAAATGTTTCCATAAAGACGAAGACCGAGCGTCAATGTGTTGGCAAACTCTTCAATGATTTTAAGAGGAAACATAAACCACATTGGGCTCGTAAAACCTTTTAAATACTCGGAAACGCCGCGCAACTTAATGCCATAATAGTGGGAAAGGGCTACAACCATCATGGCCAGCGCCAATGTAATGGCCGGGTCAGCCGTCGGTGATTTCCACCATAGTTCATCATGGACAACGACAGAAAATGGAAGACCTAACATATTAGCGACAAATACATACATGATCAACGTTAAGCCAAGTAAATGGAAGCGTCCCCCTGTCTCCCAGTCCATGTTGCTTTTGATAATTCCTTTCACAAAATCGACAACCCACTCCAAAAAGTTTTGCAAGCCTGTTGGTTTCATGGAAAGGTTGCGCGTCGCCGCAATGGCGATAACCAGCACGATGACACAGGTGATGGTCACCATTAATACGTTGGCCAAGTTAAATGTAAGGCCAAACAGTTCGTAAAGCGGCGCCTTATGATTCACCAATACTCACCTCGCTTTCTACACAGCTGATTAGTCATTATGTAAAAAATGATTTGCTACCAATAGGATATATGGGGTGGCCAAGCCGATGACGACCGGCATAACGGACAAATGTTGGGGATACCGGGACACAAACAGCGCAACGGCGGCAGCCAGCGCAAATCGAATCATGGTCCCAAGCGAAGGAGGGCGCCGTCCCTCGGCCATCGCTTCTCCTGCTTTTATGACACGCCGGGCCAGCAAGCGAATGCTGTACAGCCCTGTTGCTGTTCCAATGAGCAAACTAAAAAACCACGCTTCATAACTGGTCAATATCCATCCTACCGCATAACCCACCATTAGCACCGACGATTGCTTTTGTATTCGTTTTATGATCCTATCAATCATTGCTTCTTATTCCCCAAAAAAACGCCGAATTGTTTTCAGCGTGGCGAACACTCCCGCTGCTAAGCCGAGCAACAAACCAATAACAAGGAAAAGCGGTTCACTGTCCAATTGTCGGTCAACCCATCTGCCGCCAAATAAACCAACTAATGTACAGCCGACTAGCTGTGATGTGATCGCTGACATCAAGCCGATGGCCCGAAAAGGATGACGGTTATTTTTTTTCATAATGGTTACCATACCTCGCCCGTTTAGACCAGAGATCATTTCCGACAGTGAAAGCCTTCTCAATCTACCCCTTGTAAGCATACAATACCGCTTGGTTAATGTCAATGTGTTCCCACATAAAACATCATTCACACAGAGCAAATATTAATAATTTGTGACAATTTCTCATTTTCTTTTCACAAAAATGATGTATAATGGTATATTTTATTTTTAGCCTATTCGTTTTCATTATTCTGTATGTTTGCAATCGTTTCAGTTCTCAATGCAAGCGCTTAACCGCGGCGTGAACATGGCCCTTTTCCTCCGCTTGAGGGAATGCGGGCCCCGCGTGAAGCGGGGCGCGTCTTTCCGGCAATCGTTATTTGGTGCCAAACAGCCGATCGCCGGCGTCGCCGAGGCCGGGGACGATATAGCCGTGGTCGTTCAGCCGCTCATCAAGGGCAGCGATGTAAATGTCCACATCCGGGTGCGCGGTTTCCACCGCTTTAACCCCTTCCGGCGCGGCGATGAGGCACATGAACTTAATGCTTTTGGCCCCTCGCTTTTTCAGCGCTTCGATCGCCGCCACCGCCGAACCGCCGGTCGCGAGCATCGGGTCGACGATGATGAAGTCGCGCTCCTCGACATCGCTCGGCAGTTTGACGTAGTATTCGACCGGCTTTAACGTTTCCGGATCGCGATACAAGCCGATATGGCCGACTTTCGCCGCCGGGATGAGCTTCAAGATGCCGTCGACCATGCCGATGCCGGCGCGCAAAATCGGGATGACGCCGAGCTTTTTGCCGGCGATCACTTTCGCTTTCGCTTTGCTGACGGGGGTTTCGATCTCGACTTCCTCAAGCGGCAGATCGCGCGTAATTTCAAACGCCATCAACGTCGCCACTTCATCAACCAGCTCGCGAAACTCTTTCGTGCCGGTGTGCTTGTCGCGAATATACGTCAATTTATGCTGGATGAGCGGATGGTCAAACACATACACTTTTCCCATAAGTCATCTCCTCTTCCGTATGTATGCGGTACACTTCTATACATTCTACTGGAAAACGAGCGCCTGTTCAACTGGCGAACGAATGAAAAAAGCATACCGCCAGGCTGATGCGGCGGTATGCTTTCATTTGCCCCATTTTTAGTCTTGGTAGAGCGGGAATTTTTCCGTTAAAGCCGCGACGCGTCGGCGCGCTTCTTCAAGCGCCTGTTCATTGTCCGTGTTTTTCAGCACAAGACCAATAATGGCGGCGATTTCGTCCATTTCTTCGAGGCCGAAGCCGCGCGTCGTCACCGCAGCCGTGCCGATGCGGATGCCGCTCGTGACAAACGGGCTTTCCGGATCGTACGGAATGGTGTTTTTATTCACTGTAATGCCAACTTCATCCAACACTTTTTCCGCCGTTTTTCCGGTCAGCTGCTGCGGGCGCAAATCGACAAGCAATAAATGGTTGTCCGTGCCGCCGGATACGAGGGTGAACCCTTCGTTTTGCAGGGCGGAGGCAAGCCGTTTGGCGTTATCGACAACGCGCTTCGCGTACGCTTTAAAGTCGTCCTGCAACGCTTCGCCGAACGCCACCGCCTTGGCGGCAATGACATGCATCAGCGGCCCGCCTTGAATGCCAGGGAAGATCGATTTATCGATTTGTTTCGCAAACTGTTCTTGGCATAAAATCATCCCGCCGCGCGGGCCGCGCAACGTTTTATGCGTCGTCGTCGTGACGAAATGGGCGTACGGCACCGGGTTCGGATGGAGACCTGCCGCAACAAGACCGGCAATATGGGCCATGTCGACCATTAAATAGGCGCCGACTTCATCGGCGATTTCCCGGAATTTGGCGAAATCGATAATGCGCGGATAGGCGCTCGCGCCGGCGACGATCAGCTTCGGCCGATGAAGGCGCGCTTTCTCGCGCACGTCGTCATAATCGATGACATGGGTTTCCGGGTCGACGCCGTATGCGACAAAGTTGTATTGCACACCGCTGAAGTTGACTGGACTGCCGTGCGTCAAATGGCCGCCGTGCGACAAATTCATGCCAAGCACCGTGTCGCCGGGTTTCAGGACGGTGAAATAGACGGCCATGTTCGCCTGCGCCCCCGAATGCGGCTGGACGTTCGCATGCTCCGCCCCGAACAATTGCTTCGCCCGCTCGCGCGCCAACTCTTCGACGATGTCGACGTACTCGCAGCCGCCATAATAGCGGCGGCCCGGATAGCCTTCCGCGTATTTGTTCGTCAGCACCGATCCTTGCGCTTCCATCACCGCGCGGCTGACAAAGTTTTCCGAGGCGATGAGCTCAATCTTGGCATGCTGCCGTTTCCGCTCTTGCTCAATGGCCGCAAACACTTGCGGATCTTGTTGTGGCAAGTAGTTCATCAATAGCTCCCCCTTATGCGAAATCAGTGAATATTCGTTTTTATTTTATCAGCTTCAGCTAGGCAAGTTCAAAGGAAAAATGAATGAAATTGTTAGAAAGAACAGAAATTGTTCGGGTTTTCTAACGTATAGACGGCGCGGGCGCCACCGATCAGCTTTGGCCGCGTCTTCGCCAGCGTGACGTACGCATGGCCGACATGTTTCACCGAAACACGCACTGGGACGGCGACCGGTTTTAGATGCATGCCGATCAACGTATGCCCGATATCGATGCCGGCATCGGCGCGGACCGCTTCGACAACAACGGGATCTTCCAGCTGCCGGTAGGCATACGCGGCCATCGCTCCGCCCGCTTGCGGCACTGGGATGACGGACACGATCTCGAGGCCATGGACACGCGCCGTTTCCCGTTCGACGACGAGCGCCCGATTCAAATGTTCGCAACATTGAAAGGCGAGCTCGATCCCCGTTTCGCGCCGCCATGCATCAAGTTCAGCAAACAACATGGCTGCCACATCCGTCGACCCGGCGGTGCCGATTCGTTCACCGAGCACTTCGCTCGTGCTGCAGCCGACCACCACGATCTGGCCGCGGCCAAGCGGCGCCTGCCGGCGAAATTCGCGCAAAATCGTTTGCCATTGCTGCTGCCATTCGGTCAATCGTGCGTCCATGTTCCCCCTCCTTCTCTTCGGGCGCGCTGCAAACGCCCGCTCATTCCGCCCAAACAGCCAAGCCTCGACCGTTTCTTAGCGTCCGTTTTCATACTCGGTGATTTTGCTGATCCGCCGCGCATGGCGTCCGCCTTCAAATTCGGTCTCAAGCCATGCCTTGGCGATTTCGCGCGCCAGGCCGGGGCCGATGACGCGCTCCCCCATCGCGAGAATGTTGCTGTCATTATGCATGCGCGTCAGCTTGGCGCTGTAGACGTCGTGGCAAAGGGCGCAGCGCACCCCTTTCACTTTGTTGGCGGCAATCGTCATGCCGATGCCGGTGCCGCAAATCAAAATGCCGCGGTCAAATTCGCCGCGCGCCACTTTTTCCGCGACAGGGAGCGCGTAATCCGGATAATCGACCGATGTTTCACAATCGCAGCCGAAATCGGTGTACTCGATTCCCATTTCATCCAACAGCGCTTTAATTTCCTCACGAATGCGAACTCCACCATGGTCAGAAGCAATCGCAACTTTCATCACATTCGGACGAGGAACCCTAGGCTTCGCCGTGATAGTGAAAGCCAGGGAGGAATCGCCCTTCCTCCTTTCGACAAATCATATTTGCCTGTACATCAACGGGTGCGAAACCGGGCGACAGCCGCCTGCAATTGTTCGGCCTGTTCCACCAACTCGCCAGCCAGTTGATGCACATCGTTGATCGATGCAGCCTGCTCCTCGGTCGCCGCCGCCACTTCGAGCGCGCCGGCGGACGTCTGCTCAGCAATCGCCGCCACTTCTTGCGTTTGCGCCGCAGCCCGCTCCATATGCCCCATTTGACGCTTCGCCAGCTCAGCGATGTCATGGACGGCGCGGATCACTTCATCAGCTGAGGCCGCCATGGCCGCAATGGCCTCATTCGTGCGCTCCCCTTTCGCCGCCTCAGCGTTGGCAGCAGCCACCTGCTTGTCCATTTGCGCCACCACACGGGCGACTTCATTTTGAATGTTGCCGACCAGTTCCGCGATTTTCTTGACCGCCTTGGCGCTCTCATCCGCCAGCTTGCGCACTTCCTCGGCGACAACGGCAAACCCCCGGCCGTGCTCGCCGGCGCGGGCTGCCTCAATGGAAGCATTGAGCGCAAGCAAGTTCGTCTGTTCGGCGATGTCCGCGACAAGCAACGTAATGTTGCCGATTTGATTGGCGTGTGCTTCGAGCTGCTTGACAGCCGCCCGCGACCGTTCTTGATCGTCAGCTAGCTGATCGATGCCGCTAATGAGCGAATCGGTGATATCGCGGCTTGCCTTCAACGTTTCGGCCATCCCATATACCGACTGTTCCGCTCGCTCGGCTGTTTCTTTGACTTGCACGGCGATAGCAAGCACATCCTCGGCCGCCGCAGCCGCTTCTTGGATCGCCTCGGCCGAAGACGCCGCCCCTTTGGAAATGTCGTCAATCGTCGCTGCAATATCGCGTGCACGGCTTGACGCTGTTTCGGACGCCTGCCTCATTTCCGCCGTCTTTTCCGTCGTGCGCGCTGCGCTCTCTTCCACATTGGCGACGACGGCGCGCAAATGGCCGAGCATCCGGTTGAACGCGACAGCCAGCGAGCGGATTTCATCATGGGAAGAGGGCAGCGGAACATCCTCATCGATATGCCCTTCTGTCGCCTTTGCCGCCGCTTCCTCGAGCCGTTGCAGCGGCCTTGTAATCCAGCCAGCGGCCAAATAGGCAAGCACTCCGGACCAAAAGATGCCAAGGAGCAGCACGATCATCGTGAACACGCTTTTGTTCCATGAGGCGAACCACTGATCATACAAAACGTACAAGAAAAAGGCGCTCGTTGAATACGTGATCAGCGCCAACGCTGTCGTAAAAACGATGAGCTTCAGGCGCAAACTGAACTTACGACTTGTCCCCCCCATTTGTATCCCCCTCACTTCTTTACCTCATTGTTCTGTTTGCAACTTTTCCGCCAAGCGGTCAATGAGCGCTGCCAGCTCATCGCGCGCCGCCCGATACGCCTCGACCGGGCCGCCGAACGGATCGGCGATGTCGCCGTCTGTTCCCAAGACGAACTGCTTCAACGTAAACGTTTTGTCCTTCGCTTCTGGGAAACGCTCGACGATCATGTCTTTATGGCCGGATGTCATCGCCAGCACGTGCGTCGCCCAATCGATATGCTCTTTTTTCAGCTGCGAGGAGCGGTGGGCCGCTTCGATTCCTTTTTCCTTCAACACCGTCTTGGCGTGAACCGACGCCTCGCTCCCTTCCGCCGCAAACACGCCGGCCGATTTCACCTCGACGCCTGGCAGCTGCTTATTCTCCAGCAGCGCAGCGGCCATCGGGCTCCGGCATGTATTGCCCGTGCAAACGAACAAAATTCGATATGGCATACAACCACCTCTTCATATCAATGACTTACCATCAATATACCATAGGGAAAAGAGCAAAAAAAGCTCTTCAACGCAACACGTACTTGACAAGCAATGCGGTTTTCTGCGCAAGGATCGGCAAAAAGTGCTGATTTTTCCTTACAAGCGTAAATAGGGTATTGTTCAGAAAAAAGCAAGCGCAACTTTTGGCGAAGAGGCGCAAAAAAGCAGGCAGCCCGCTTTTTTCCACTGAAGGAAAACCGCCTGCCGCCGTTTATAGAAAAAGCAGCTTCAGCCCGAACGCGAGCAAAATGCTGCCGCCGAGCGCTTCGCTGTACGAGCCGAGCCATTGCTGAAAATGGCGGCCGACAAAGAGCCCAAGCCATGTCAGCACCGTGCTGAACAGGCCAAACAGCAAAATCGTCACCATCGTCCGCGCTCCGAAAATGCCGAGGCTCAGCCCGACGGAAAAGCTGTCGAGGCTGACGCTGAACGCAAAAAAAAGCAGCCCGGCGCCGTGCGGAAATAGTTGCGACCCGTCCTCCCGCTGGAACGAAGCCATAATCATCTGCGCGCCCAGCCATAGCAACAGCACCCCGCCCGCATATGTCGCGATGCTTCCAAACTCGCGCGACAACAAACGGCCGACCAACATGCCGATTAGCGGCATTACAATATGAAATAACCCGATCGTCACCCCGATATAAAAAATTTGCCGGAGCCGAAGGCGCAGCAGCCCCATCCCTAGGGCGACCGAAAAAGCATCCATCCCTAACGCCAGCGCCATCAGCGACAGGGCGATGATCTCGCCGATTAACGCGCCCATTTCTCTTCCCTCCCGGACTGGCCTTACTGCTAGCATATGCGCGTCCGGAGCTCTTTAGAAGCGGCGCGTGGCCCAGCCGCTTCCTGCCAACCCAAAGGCGAATGGCGGCGTTGTCCCGCCCTGCACGCCCACGGAACGGCCGCAGCCCGGCAAAGCAGCGATGGACAAAAAAACGACGATTTCCAAAGGCCGTTGCCACCGCCCTTGAAAACCGTCTCCATTTTGTTGCGAGCCGCGCGGATGAAAGATAGACCGCCCCCAAACCGTCTCCGTTTTGTTGCCGGTTCAGCCCGACGGCGCCGCTTTTTCTCGCCTGCCGGCCGCGTCATCCATCATCTAGCCGCTGATCACGCGCCCCCCGGCCGCTTTGCGGAGCCGGTTCATAATCGCCGCGCCGAGGCCTTCTTCCGGAAATGCCTCGCTATAAATGAGGTCGACGTTCGTTTCATCAAACCGACGCAGCGTGTCGTACAGGCGATGGGCGACGGTCGTCAGCTCGCGGCGCGTTCCGCACGGCAGCACGACATCGGCCGCATACCGGTCCTTGTTTTCCTCGGTCGTCAACACGCCGACCGTTTTCCCTTCCGCCCGGCTTTCGTCCACGAGCTGCTGCAAAAACGCCGGTGGGCCGGCGACAATCCAAAGCGGCGCTTTCGGGGCATAATGCGTATATTTCATGCCGGGCGCTTTCGGCGCTGCCTGTTCGTCCCCGCCGCCGGCCGCCTCGGCAACATGACCAATCACTTCGCTTAACATTTCTTTTGTCACCCCGCCCGGACGCAAAATCACCGGCACGTCCCCGCTGCAGTCGAGCACGGTCGATTCCACGCCAATGCCCGTCGGACCGCCGTCAATCACCCCAGCGATTCGCCCGTTTAAGTCCGCGAGCACGTGCGCGGCTGTCGTCGGGCTCGGCCTGCCGGAGCGGTTCGCGCTTGGAGCGGCAAGCGCCAGACCGCTCGCTTCAATCAAGGCGAGGGCGAGCGGATGGTCCGGCATGCGCACCGCCACCGTCGGCAGCCCGGCCGTCACTCGCTCGGACACGGCCCCCGCTCGTTTCGGCAAAACGAGGGTGAGCGGCCCCGGCCAAAACCGCTCCATTAACGTCTCAGCCACTGGCGGAAGCGGCGTGGCGACCGCCTCCGCTTGCGCACGGCTGGCGACGTGGACGATGAGCGGGTTGTCGCTTGGCCGCCCTTTGGCTTCAAAAATTTTCTCCACTGCCGCCGTATTGGCGGCATCCGCTCCTAAACCGTACACCGTTTCGGTCGGAAACGCGACTACTTCCCCCGCCCGCAGCCATTCGGCCGCCTCTCGTATTTGTGGATAAACTTGCTGTTTATCAACAATATTATCCACAATCCAAACACGTGTTTTCACTCGTTTCACCTTCTCCATCGCCGTGATTCATCTTGAAAATGGCGGATTTTTTTACAAGCGTCAGATCGCCGCCCGATTTCCTTCCACAGTTATACACAAATTGTGAATAAACTTGTTATTTTTGTGGATAACTTTGTGGATAGATGCTTATGGAATGAGATGGCTGAGCCATTCTTTGAAGAAAAATTTGACTTCCACCGGCTGTTCCGGCTCGGCCATGACGACGAAGGACGATTCTTGATCATCCGTGTCCCCTTTGTCCTTCTCGCCATCCGCATGGATGGACGGAACGGCGCGATCTTCGGTTTCCGCCATCGCATCCCTCTCCTCTTTCGGTTCGTCCTGCTCGATGGCCTGCTCGCCGCTTCGCATCGCCTCAGCTTCCGCTTCGGCGGCCTCGCTGTTTTGCGTCGACCCGGCTTCCATTGACCGGACGCTCTCAGCCGACACCGGTTCATTCGTTCCGGCAGGCGATCGGTTCGCCGCCATCATGACCGCATCGCCTTTGGAAAAATCGAGAAAACAAAGCGGCGGGAACAGAACGCACCACCAGTTTGCCCCTTTTCCTTCCCCGAGCGTAATGAGAAGGGCATCATACGTGCCGGCTGGATACACATAATTGCCGTACACTTTCGTCGGAAACTGAACTGAGCCAAACTGCACATGGTACGACTGGCTGCTTTGCTCTTCGCGAAGCACGCGGGCGACTGTTTGCTCGATCTCCGGCAAGTGCGAGCGGATGACGCGCTTCGCTTCGTCCACCGACGTAAGCTCCGCCACCCAGCCGTTGATTTGCGCATTGACCGCATCGCGCACTTTTCGCTTTAGCTGTTGGTCTTTGTCGGCGTCACTGTTCGCCAAGATGCGCAGGCGAATCGCCTCATCGGGAATGGCGACAACGGCGTTTGCCCCGGCGTTCGTCTGCTGGCCGTACAAGTGAACGAGCACACCTGTGATTAATAGAGTGATATATAAACAAATCGCGATCGAATGTCCCTTGATCACCATGATCGGCACCGTCCTTTCATCTTCCATTGTGGACGGCGCCGCTTCATTTTAAACCTATCAATCTAATTTTTTTCTTGTCATATATACCATCCGCTCTTTGCCGTTCAAATCAACGGCGACCTCAATCTCAGCATCTGGAAACGCTGCAGCCAAGAGCGCCGCCACCGCTTTTCCCTGCCCGGCGCCGATTTCAAATGCCGCGAGCGAAGGGACACCGAGCACAAGCGGGAGCTCGCGGGCAAAGCGGCGGTAAAAGTCAAGCCCATCGCGGCCGCCAAACAGCGCCGTATGCGGCTCATGCTCTTTTACGACAGGCGAAAGGACCGCCGCATCCATCTCCGGGATGTACGGCGGGTTGGACACGACAACATCAACCGTCTGTCCGCCTTGTATAAACGGCTGCAGCAAATCGCCGCATCGAAATGCGACGCGCGCGCCAAGCCGTTCGGCGTTTTCCTTGGCGACAGCGAGCGCTTCTTTGGAAATGTCGGTGGCGGTCACGGACAGCCGCTCGTTTTCAAGCGCCAGCGTGATGGCGATCGCCCCGCTGCCGGTGCCGACATCAACGACATCGATCCGTCGGCGGCCGGCAAACAGGCGGGGAAGGCGCTCGAGCACCCCGAGCACAAGCTCTTCCGTTTCCGGACGTGGGATCAACACGTGGCGGTTGACGAGAAACGGCCGGCCATAAAACCATTCATAGCCAATCAAATATTGAATCGGCACATGCTCCATCGCATGGCGACGCACATCGGCCGCAAACCGTTCGTACAACGCTTCCTCAACCGGCTCCCGCCAACGGGCGAACAGCCCGGCCCGATCGACGGCCAAATGATGGCACAGCAGCCACTCCGCCGCCCGTTCTTCTTTTCCATGGGCGCGCAAAAAAGAAGAAGCCCAGGCGAGGACTTCGTGGACGTTACGACGCATCGTTCGCTTGCTCCAATTTTTTCGCCTGATCGTCCAAAATGAGCGCCTCGATAATTTCGTCGAGGTGGCCATCGAGCACTTGATCGAGCTTTTGGATCGTCAGCCCGATGCGGTGGTCCGTGACGCGGTTTTGCGGGAAGTTGTACGTCCGGATGCGCTCGGAACGGTCGCCGGTGCCGACTGCCTGCTTGCGCGTTTGGTCATATTCGGCGCGCGCTTCTTGCTGGTACTTGTCATAAATGCGGGCGCGCAATACTTTCATCGCTTTTTCTTTGTTTTTGATTTGCGATTTTTCGTCTTGGCACGTGACAACAATGCCGGTCGGAATATGGGTGAGGCGCACGGCCGACATTGTCGTGTTGACGCTTTGCCCACCCGGTCCGCTCGATGCAAACGTGTCGACGCGAATGTCTTTTTCATTGATTTCGACTTCGATTTCTTCCATCTCCGGCAGGCAGGCGACCGTCGCCGTCGACGTATGGATGCGCCCGCCTGACTCCGTTTCCGGGACGCGCTGGACGCGATGCGCGCCGTTTTCAAACTTGAGCTTCGAATATGCGCCTTTTCCGTTGACCATAAAAATGATTTCTTTATAGCCGCCGAGGCCGGTCGGGCTCGCTTCGATCACTTCCGTCTTCCACCCTTGCGATTCCGCATAACGCGTATACATCCGGTACAAGTCGCCGGCAAACAGCGCTGCCTCTTCACCGCCGGCGGCCGCGCGGATTTCCATAATGACGTTTTTCTCATCGTTCGGGTCTTTCGGCAAAAGCAGCACTTTCAGCTTTTCAACGAGCGCCTCTTCCCGTTCTTCCAGCTCGTCAATTTCCTCTTTCACCATCTCCCGCAGCTCCGGATCGAGCTTTTCCTCAAGCATCGCCTTCGCTTCCGCGAGTTGGTCGCGAACCGATTTGTATTCACGGTACGTTTGCACCGTTTCCGCCAAATCAGCCTGCTCTTTCGAATAATCGCGCAGTTTTTTCGGATCATTGATGACTTCCGGATCCATTAAAAGTTCATTCAGCTTCTCATACCGTTGTTCGACAGCTTCCAACCGGTCAAACACATCACTCACCTCTGTTTTTCCACACAGTCTAATTTCAAATTATATCATGAAAAAAGGCCAAACAAAAACTCCCGCTGTTCGCAAGCGGGAGCTTTTAGTTCAAGCGCACAACAATTTCGTATGTCGGAATCGCTTTTGTCAACAATTTGTCGATGCGGCTCGCCTCGCGCCGCCGCTCTGCAGCAGACAACTCATCCGGCACATCGACGGTGACATACATATTGCCGCCGTGAAACCAAACGGAAACGGGGCGATAGTCGGTGCGCCGCTCGATCAGCTGCATTGCTTTGCGCGTATCGGCGCGCTGATTTTCGCTTCCTTCGGTCAAACTGATGAAGTTCGGATTTTGCCGCGTTTTTTCCGGATCGTCAAAGTTGTTGTACAAGTCGCGGTCGGCATCGATTTTCGGCCGTCCGTCCGTCATCAGCCGCGTGCCGTTTTTGTCTTCGCTTTGCTGACGGTAGGACGGGTGATCCGGGTTGAGCGAGCAGGCAGAAAGAAGCAAAACAACCCCTAACAGCCAGATGCGTTTCATCATTTCGCCTCCCTGCTGTTAGGATGTCCGCAACAGGCAAGAATATGTACGCCTTCATTCGCCTGCCCGTTCGGAAAGCGGGCGGCCGTACCATTTGTTCGGTTTGCCCGGCACTTCATGGTGATGGCGGCAGCGCGGTTCGTACGCTTCGCTGGCGCCGACCAAAATGACCGGATCATCATAAGAGGCAGGCGCCCCGTTAATGAGCCGCTGCGTCCGGCTGGCCGGGGAGCCGCACACCGTGCATACCGCTTGCAGCTTCGTCACCGACTCGGCGATCGCCATCAGCGCCGGCACCGGCCCAAACGGTTCGCCGCGGAAATCTTGATCCAACCCGGCGGCGATGACGCGATAGCCGCGGTCGGCGAGCGTTTGGACGACGTCGATAATGTCATCAGAAAAAAATTGCACTTCATCGATGGCGACGACATCGGTGGCGGCGGAAATGTAACGAAACATTTCCGCCGGCGTCGCGACCGGAATGGCGATCACCGAATTGCCGTTATGCGACACGACGGCATCTTCGCGGTAACGGTTGTCGATCGTTGGTTTGAACACCTTCACTTCCTGTTTGGCAAACTGAGCGCGGCGGATGCGGCGGATCAGCTCTTCCGATTTGCCGGAAAACATGCTGCCGCAAATGACTTCGAGCCAGCCGGACTGCGTCATCACGTACATCGGGCCCTCTCCTTTCGCTCCACACTGTCATCGAAACGATGAGCGCCCCTGCCAGGCCAGGCCAAAACGGCCGGGGCGCCCTGGCGACAGGGGCCGTCCATCTGGTTTCACGAAAAAGCAGGCAAGCGGTGCGCTTGCCTGCTTTCGTCCGTCCTTGATTACTTAAGGCCGTATTTTTTATTGAATTTATCGACGCGGCCCGCTGCCGAAACGAATTTTTGTTTGCCCGTGAAGAACGGATGGCATTCCGAGCAAATCTCAACGCGCAGTTCGTCTTTGACCGAACCGCTTTCGAACTCGTTTCCGCATGCGCAGCGGACGATTACTTTTTTGTACGCTGGATGGATCCCTTGTTTCATCGTTTTCATCTCCTTCCGCCCTGTATCTCATCGAAACAGAGTTATTCGTTCGTGCGGGCTCAGCCAAGCCAAGACTTCTCCCGGTTTGGCCGGGCGCCGCGCATGGAACGACCGGGGCTTCGCGGAAGCGGCCCGGCCGGTGCAGACGGTTCATCGTATGAACACATCGATGTTGGTCCAAACACACATGTTAAGATTATAACAGCTTTTCCGCTCATTTGCAACGGGCGATTCCCGACAAATTCCGCCAGCTTGTTATAGGCGAAGCGGGCCGCCGTTTCTCCATTCTTGCTCAAGCAGCGCGAAAAACTCTTCGTTTGATTTTGTGCGGCGCAGTTTGTTCAAAAACCGCTCGATAAAATCCGGCGAGTCGGCCATCGTTTTGCGAATCGCCCACAGTTTTTCTAAATGTTCTTTCGGGATGAGCAGCTCCTCTTTGCGCGTCCCGGAGCGGCGAATGTCGATGGCCGGGAAAATGCGGCGCTCGGCGAGCGAGCGGTCGAGATGGAGCTCCATGTTGCCCGTCCCCTTGAACTCTTCGTAAATGACGTCATCCATGCGTGACCCGGTGTCGATGAGGGCGGTCGCCAAAATCGTCAGGCTGCCGCCTTCTTCAATGTTGCGCGCCGCGCCGAAAAAGCGCTTCGGCCGATGAAACGCCGCCGGATCGATCCCGCCCGAGAGCGTGCGCCCGCTCGGCGGAATGACCAGGTTGTACGCGCGGGCGAGGCGCGTGATGCTGTCCATCAAAATGACGACATCGCGCTTATGTTCAACAAGCCGCATCGCCCGCTCTAGGACGAGTTCAGACACCCGGATATGGTTTTCCGGCACCTCGTCAAACGTCGAGCTGACGACTTCTCCTTGCACCGACCGCTCAATGTCGGTCACTTCTTCCGGCCGCTCGTCAATGAGCAAGACGATCAACTCGACATCTGGATGGTTCGTCGTAATGCTGTTGGCGATTTCTTTCAGCAGCATCGTTTTCCCGGCTTTCGGCGGCGCGACGATCAATCCGCGCTGGCCGAAGCCGACCGGCGCGATCAAGTCGATGATGCGGGTCGACAGCTTGTCCGGGGTCGTTTCGAGCTTCATTTGCCGGTTCGGATAAAGCGGTGTCAACGCCGGAAAGTGGACGCGTTCCTTGGCGATTTCCGGGTCTTCGCCGTTGACCGCTTCGACATGAAGCAAGCCGAAGTAGCGTTCGTTCTCTTTCGGCGGCCGCACCTTGCCGGATACTTTGTCCCCATTGCGCAGATCAAAACGGCGGATTTGGGAAGCGGAAATGTAAATGTCTTCCGAGCTCGGGGAATAGCCGACCGGACGCAAAAAACCGAATCCTTCCGACGGAATGATTTCGAGAACGCCTTCCATGAACGAGAGGCCGTCTTGTTCGGCACGCGCTTTCAAAATGGCAAAAATAAGCTCTTTTTTCGTCAACTTGCTGTAATAAGAAATTTTGTATTGCTTGGCGAGCTCATACAGCTCTTTGAGCTTCATGTTTTCTAAAGCCGCTAACGTTAATTCCATTTTGACACCACACTTTGCAAAGTTTCCTATTCTCCCATCGTGTTTGTTCGGGCATCGTTCGACAGGCGAAGGGATCTCATTTCGTATAAGAAGATAATGAAGGCTGAAATGAAGTAGAATGGCAGAGCTTATTTTTGCATAAGCAACACGACTATTTTACCCTTTTTTCCGCTTTTTAATCAATCTTTTTTTCGTTCCGGGCAAAGCGGCGCCTCTCGATGCCGGCGCCGCCAAGACGGATGGAAAGGAAAGCCGCGGGATTGTTGTCGTTTGATTCCAATGAGCGGTGTAGGCGCTCCGGCCCGTCGGCGGAACGTCTCACTTAATGACCAAATTCGGTTTTTTCTTCAAGCTGTGCCGCCCTTCGATAAAGCGGACGGTGCCGGATTTGGCGCGCATGACGACCGAGTGGGTGAGGCCGTACGCCCCCTTGAGCTGAACGCCGCGCAACAGTTCGCCGTCCGTGACGCCGGTGGCGGCAAAAATGGCGTCGTCCCCTTTCACCAGGTCGTCCATGCGCAGCACTTTGTTGACGTCAATGCCCATTTTCTTGCAGCGCTCGAGCTCGGCCTCGTTTTGCGGCAGCAGTTTTCCTTGCAGCTCGCCGCCGAGGCATTTTAACGCAACCGCCGCGAGCACTCCTTCCGGCGCACCGCCGGAGCCGAACAAAATGTCGACGCCGGTATGGTCGAACGCCGTGTTAATGGCGGCGGCGACGTCACCGTCATTAATCAGCTTAATGCGCGCACCGGCTTCGCGCAGTTCTTGGATGAGCCGCTCATGGCGCGGACGGTTGAGGACGATGGCGACGACGTCTTCAATATCCTTATTTTTCGCCTTCGCCACCGCTTTTAAATTGTCGATGATCGGCGCCTCAATATCAATCATGCCGACCGCTTCCGGGCCGACCGCGATTTTCTCCATGTACATATCGGGCGCATGAAGCAAATGGCCGTGGTCGGCGACCGCGACGACCGCCAAGGCGTTCCAGCCCCCGGACGCGACGATGTTCGTACCTTCGAGCGGGTCAACGGCGACGTCAACGCGCGGGCCGTAGCCGTTGCCGAGCTTCTCCCCGATATACAGCATCGGCGCTTCGTCCATCTCCCCTTCGCCGATGACGACCGTCCCTTTCATCGGCACGGTGTCAAACACATCGCGCATCGCTGAAGTAGCGGCCTCATCAGCTTCATTTTTTTTCCCGCGACCCATCCAGCGGGCGGCGGCGAGCGCCGCCGCCTCGGTCACGCGCACGAGTTCCATCGATAAGCTTCGTTCCATCGCTGTTCTCCCCTTCCCCTTTGCTGTTGGACTATCAAACATTTTTCACTTGCTCGATTTCTTCATCCGTCATTTTTTCGCGCCAAATGGCGGCGCCGAGTGCGGACAGCTTCTCGACTAAGCCGCTGTAGCCGCGGTCGATATGCTCGACGCCGGTAATTTCCGTCACCCCATCAGCCATCAGTCCGGCAATCACAAGCGCGGCCCCGGCGCGCAAATCGCTCGCCTTCACTTTCGCCCCTTGCAATTGGACCGGGCCGGTGACAATGGCCGAGCGGCCTTCCACTTTTACGTTGGCGTTCATGCGCCGCAGCTCATCGACGTGTTTGAAGCGGGCGCTGTAAATGGTATCCGTGACGATGCTTGTGCCGTTCGCTTTTGTCAATAAGGCGGTAAACGGCTGCTGCAAATCGGTTGGGAAACCGGGGTAGACGAGCGTCTTGACGTCAACCGCTTTCAAAACATCAGAGCCGCAGACGAGAATTTGGTCTTCTCCCGTCTCGACGCGCACGCCCATTTCGCGCAGTTTGGCCGTCAGCGATTCGACGTGCTGCGGGATGACGTTGTCGACGACGACTTCATTGCCCATCGCTGCAGCGGCAATCATGTACGTGCCGGCTTCAATCCGGTCCGGAATGATGGCGTGGCGGCAGCCCGATAATTTTTCGACGCCGTCGATGCGGATGACATCGGTGCCTGCGCCTTTAATTTTCGCGCCCATGTTGGAGAGCAGCGTCGCCACATCAATGATTTCCGGCTCTTTTGCCGCGTTTTCGATAATCGTCCGCCCTTTGGCGCGCACCGCCGCCAGCATGATGTTGATCGTCGCGCCGACGCTGACGACGTCCAAAAAAATGCGGGCTCCGCGAAGCTCCTCAGCGCGCAAATAGATGGCGCCCTGCTCGTTCGTGACGGTGGCGCCGAGCGCTTCAAACCCTTTAATGTGCTGATCGATCGGGCGCGGTCCGAGGTGGCAGCCGCCCGGCAGGCCGACGACCGCTTTTTTGAAGCGTCCGAGCATCGCGCCCATCAAATAGTATGAAGCGCGCAGCTTTTTCACCTTTCCGTTCGGAAGCGGCATGGAAACCATGTTCGTCGGGTCGATGACCGCCTCCTTGCCGTCAAATGAAAACGAACCACCGATTTCTTCGATCAAGCTTCCTAAAATGCGCACATCGGAAATGTCCGGCAATCCTTCGATCGTCACCGGCGACTCGGCCAAAATCGCTGCCGGAATCAAGGCGACCGCGCTGTTTTTCGCACCGCTCACTTTGATTGTTCCCTGCAGCCGATCCCCGCCGATGATTTTGATTTTATCCATCGTCGTCTCCCTTCTTTGCTCGGAAGTGGCTTCACCTTTCGGATGAGAAGACAAGGCCGGGCGGGCTCAGCACCCCACCCCGGGCCGGGCGGGGTGAGCCCGCTTGCCTTTAGAGGCAAACGCCTTATTTTCATTGTTGCCGATTCCAGTCGGCAAGAAACTTCTCGATTCCTTGATCGGTGAGCGGATGGTGGAACAATTGCATCAGCACTTTGTACGGGACGGTGGCGATGTGCGCCCCGCGCAACGCTGCTTCCGTCACATGGTGCGGGTGGCGGATCGAAGCTGCGATGATTTCCGTTTCGATGCCGTGAATGTTGAAAATGTCCGCAATCGTGGAAATGAGCTCTAAGCCATTATGGCCGATGTCATCGAGGCGGCCGAGGAACGGAGAAACGTATGTCGCGCCGGCGCGCGCCGCCAATAGCGCCTGGTTGGCGGTAAACACGAGCGTCACATTCGTTTTAATGCCTTTTTCGCTGAACGTTTTTACCGCTTTTAACCCTTCCGGCGTCATCGGCACTTTAATGGTAATGTTCGGAGCGATTTTCGCCAGCTCTTCTCCTTCCTCAATCATGCCGGCCGCATCGGTCGAAATGACCTCGGCGCTCACCGAACCGGAGACGATGGATGTAATTTCGCGCAGCCGGTCATGGAACGAAACGTTTTCTTTCGCCACTAAGCTCGGGTTGGTCGTGACGCCGGCCAAAATGCCGAGCTCATGGGCGTGTTTAATTTCTTCCAAATTGGCGGTATCAATGAAAAATTTCACTACGTATCCCTCCTTGTCATTATTTGGACGCAGGCAGGCAAGCCCGGGTGACGACCGAAAGCTGCCTGCCAGGCCGATCTTGCCGTTTGCTCGTTATTGCGCCGCTTTTCCGGACGAGCCGAATTCGCGCATTTTGCCGATGACCGTCGCTTTGATCGCGTCGCGGCCCGGACCGATAATTTTGCGCGGATCGTAGACGTTCGGGTCTTTGGCAAGCAGTTCACGGACCACTTTGGTAAAGGCGATTTGGTTTTCCGTATTGACGTTGATTTTCGATGTGCCAAGGGAAATGGCGCGCTGAATTTGTTCAGTTGGAATGCCGGTGCCGCCGTGCAAAACGAGCGGAATGCCGGTCAAATCGCGGATTTTCTCCATTTCGGCAAACCCGAGCTTCGGCTCCCCTTTGTACGGGCCGTGCACCGAACCGAGCGCCGGAGCAAGGCAGTCGATGCCTGTCCGTTTGACAAGTTCTTCACATTCTTTCGGATCGGCGTAAATGACGCCTTCGCCGATGACGTCATCTTCCTGCCCGCCGACAATGCCGAGCTCGGCTTCAACCGAGACGCCGCGCGCATGGGCGTACTCTACGACTTGTGAGGTAATGCGGACGTTTTCCTCAAACGGATGATGGGAGGCGTCAATCATGACCGAGGTGAACCCAGCATCGATCGCCGCTTTGCATTTTTCAAAGCTCGAACCATGGTCAAGATGGATGGCGACCGGAACGGTGATGTTCATGTCTTCCATTAAGCCTTTTACCATGTTGACGACCGTTTTAAACCCGCCCATGTAACGGGCCGCCCCTTCGGAGACGCCGAGAATGACCGGTGATTTTTCTTCTTCGGCGGCCGCTAAAATCGCTTGCGTCCATTCCAAGTTGTTGATGTTGAATTGGCCGACCGCATATTTGCCGCGCAGCGCCTCGTTCAACATCTCTTTCATTGATACTAACGGCATGGTTACATCCTCCTTAGTTGATCGTCGTCTTTGTCGCCATGGCGAAACATAGGCCGACAGGCGCAAAATGCATCTACGTTAATAAGCATACCAACTTGCCGGCAAAACAGCAACCATTCCCTTCGTTAGTGCAGCTGACACAAAAAAGAGCTTTACGAAGAAAGATGGCTTTTGACGGCGGCGCGCAAGTCGTCGATGTCAAATGGCTTGGCAAAATGCATGAGCGCCCCAAGCTCTTTCGTTTCCTGAATCATATCCAGCTCGCCGTACGCGGTCATAATGATCACTTTGATGTCCGGGTCGATGTCTTTGAGCCGCTTTAAAATTTCAATGCCGTCCATGCCGGGAATTTTCATATCGAGAAGCACGAGGTCGGGATGGTGTTTGCGAACGATTTCCAACGCCTGCATGCCGTTGGCCGCCTGATAAGTCACGTACCCTTCCCGCTGAAACACTTCATTTAACAAGATGCGGATGCCGTACTGGTCGTCGACGATTAAAATTTTGTTGCCCACATTTATGCACCTCTATTCCCTGTTTTCTCCCTATTAATGTTTCGCATTTCCCGAACGTATTTCCTGCTTGCTTTTCGGATCATTTACGGATTTTGTATAATAGCGGCGAAAGGAGGCCAAATGATGAAAATTTTGGCGACGCAAACGATCGGGTTGCTGCAAAAAATCGCGGCGGACGAGGAGTGGGCGCTTGAGGACGGGGCGCGCCTGCTCGCCCAGGCGGTCGTCGGCGACGGGCGCATCTGGCTGTACGGAGCAGGCGAATTGGACGCGGTTGTCACCGCCGCGCTTCTCGGTCCGGATCGGCTGCCAAAGGCGGCGCGCATCGAATCAAGGGAAGCGGGCGATTGGAACGAAACGGACCGGGCGCTCGTATTCGCCCGTTTTTCCAACGACAACGAAGCGATCCGCCTCGTGGAACAGCTGCAGGGGCACGGCGTTGATACGGTCGCCGTCTCAGCGCTCGTCAAAGACGAGCCGGGCTTGGCGGAGCTGGCCGCTGTCCATATCGACAGCAAACTGTCCCGCCCGCTCGTGCCGACGGAAGACGGACGCCGCATCGCCATGCCGACCGTGACCGCCGCTTCGTTCATCTACTATGGGCTTGTCGTGTTGCTTGATGACATTTTGCAAGAATATGCCTAAAAAGAGAGGGTGTCCCGTTGCGTTGGGACACCCTCTTTCTTGCTGCGCCGCCGGAGGCTATACCGTCCCCTTGCCTAGGGCGGCATATCCTTCTTTTGATTGCAGCGCCGCTTTGACAAACTCGCGGAAGAGCGGCTGCGGCCGCGTCGGGCGCGAGGTGAATTCAGGATGGAACTGCGCGGCGACAAACCACGGATGGTCTTTCAGCTCGATGATTTCCACAAGCCGTCCATCCGGGCTCGTGCCGGAGAAGACGAAGCCATGCTCTTCTAATAGATGGCGGTATTGATTGTTGAATTCATACCGATGGCGATGGCGTTCGTAAATGACTTCATCGCCGTACGCAGCGTAGGCGAGCGTTCCTTCCTGCAGCTTGCACGGATACAGGCCGAGGCGAAGCGTGCCGCCTAAATCTTCGACATCCTTTTGCTCTGGAAGCAAGTCGATGATCGGATGCGGCGTATTCGGGTCAAACTCGGACGAATGGGCGCCAGACAACCCGACAACATGGCGGGCAAATTCAATCGAGGCGAGCTGCATTCCTAAGCAAATGCCCAAAAACGGCACGCGCTGCTCGCGGGCGTAGCGGATCGCCTCGATTTTCCCTTCCACGCCGCGGTCGCCAAACCCGCCCGGAACCAAAATGCCGTCCGCGTCTTTCAACAACTCCGCCACATTGTCGCGCGTGACGTGCTCCGCATTCACCCATTGGATCTCAATGTCCGTATCAAATGCATAGCCGGCATGGCGAAGGGCCTCGACGACCGAAATGTAGGCGTCCGGCAGTTCAACATACTTGCCGACGAGGGCGATTTTCGTCGTTTTCGACAAGTTTCGCACTTTCTCGACGAGCGCTTTCCACTCCGTCATATCTGCTTCACGGCAGTTGAGGCGCAAATGTTCGCACACGATTTGGTCCAGTTTTTGTTCTTGAAGCATAAGCGGCACCGCATAGAGCGTGTCCGCATCGCGGCACTCAATGACTGCCTTCGGGTCGATGTCGCAAAAGAGAGCGATTTTGTCTTTCATCTCTTGCGGCATCGGCATTTCTGTACGGACGACGATGACGTTCGGCTGGATGCCGAGGCTGCGCAGTTCTTTCACGCTGTGCTGCGTCGGCTTCGTTTTCATTTCCCCGGCTGCCTTGATGTATGGCACAAGCGTGCAATGAATGTACATGACATTTTCGCGGCCGACGTCGCTTTTGATTTGGCGGATGGCTTCCAAAAACGGCAACGATTCAATGTCGCCGACCGTGCCGCCGATTTCCGTAATGACGACATCGGCGTTCGTTTCCCGGCCGGCGCGGAAGACGCGCTCTTTGATTTCGTTCGTGATGTGCGGAATGACTTGCACCGTGCCGCCGAGGTAATCGCCGCGCCGCTCTTTGCGGATGACGGCGGAGTAGATTTTCCCGGTCGTGACGTTGCTGTATTTGTTCAAATTAATATCGATGAACCGCTCATAATGGCCTAAGTCCAAATCCGTTTCCGCGCCGTCATCGGTGACGAACACTTCGCCGTGCTGATACGGGCTCATCGTTCCCGGGTCGACGTTAATGTACGGGTCGAACTTTTGAATCGTCACGTTCAGGCCGCGATTTTTCAAGAGCCGCCCGAGCGACGCAGCTGTGATTCCTTTCCCGAGCGAAGAAACGACACCGCCCGTCACAAAAATGTATTTCGTCATTTTGTCTTCCCCCTTGCCGAAGTTACAATAACAGTGTTTGCGAAAGGGCAAATAAAAAAACGCTCCGCTTACCATATGTAAGGGAGCGACTGATGAATTCGTCCATTTTTCAAGAGCCCAACACACATTGTACCGAGTTCCTCAAACAAAGTCAAGCGGTTATTCGTCTTCCTCCGCTTCCTCGAGATCCAGCTCTTCGTCAAGCGGTTCATCGTCCAAATCAAACGGTTCGTCGTCGAGAATGTCCTCATCGTCAAAAGCAACGTCTTCGTCCAGATCGAATTCCTCGTCTTCGAGCAGCTCTTCGTCGTCAAGCTCGAGCTCTTCCTCATCGTAGTCACCAAGATCGTCGTAATCGAGATCCTCTTCGTCAAGCAGCTCTTCGTAATCATCGTATTCATCATCAAGCGCTTTTTTCTTCTTCTTCGGCTTGACGATCGTCACCGTTTCGTCTTCCGTCTGGTCAAACGGATACCACGCACGCAGCCCCCAGACGTTTTCCCCAACGCAAATAAACCGCCCGTCGATGTTTAAATCGGTATAATATTGGGCAAGCCGCGCGGCGATGTCGTCTTCCGCCATGCCGGTTAATGCCGCGGCTTCGCGGACGATTTGGTCGAACGGCAGCGCCTCGCGCTTGTCAAGCAAAATGAGGTTCGCCAGTTCGACGAACGACATCTCCTGCAATTCCTCTGGCGAGTATTGCTGCTGCAGGCTCAAGTTCAGCACTCCCCTTCTATATAATGAAACAAATGAATGCAAGTGGAATACATACCATTCATTATAAACAAATTGTCGGGGTTTATGCTACATATTTGGCGAAAAAAGCAAAAGAGAGCCGCCCCTGCAGGCGGGACGGCCTTCGTTCCTCTTGATCCGGCGTCTCTTCCTTTTCTCCTCTTGGCAACGTTTGCGCCGTTCTACATATTCCGCCGGTATTGCCCGCCGACTTCGTACAAGGCGCGGGTGATTTGCCCGAGGCTGGCGACTTTCACGGTTTCCATCAATTCTTCGAAAATGTTGCCGCCGCTTGTCGCCACTTGCTTCAGCCGTTCGAGCGCTGGACCGGCTTTGTCTTTATTCCGCTCTTGGAATTCGCGCAAATTGCGGATTTGCGTCTCTTTTTCTTCATACGTCGCCCGGGCGAGCTGGATGTTGTTCAGCTCCTCCTCTGACGGCGGATTCGGGTTTAAGAACGTATTGACGCCGATGATCGGCAGCTCGCCGCTATGTTTTTTCGTTTCGTAATAAAGCGACTCGTCTTGAATTTTGCCGCGCTGATATTGCGTCTCCATCGCCCCGAGCACGCCGCCGCGGTCGTTCAACCGTTCGAACTCTTGCAGCACCGCTTCTTCCACTAGGTCGGTCAGCTCTTCGATAATGAACGACCCTTGAAGCGGATTTTCGTTTTTCGCCAAGCCAAACTCTTTTGTAATAATGAGCTGGATCGCCATCGCCCGCCGGACCGACTCCTCGGTCGGTGTGGTGATCGCTTCGTCATAGGCGTTCGTGTGCAGCGAGTTGCAGTTGTCGTAAATCGCCAACAGCGCCTGCAGCGTCGTGCGAATGTCGTTAAAGTCAATCTCTTGCGCGTGCAGCGAACGGCCGGACGTTTGAATATGGTATTTCAGTTTTTGGCTTCGTTCGTTGGCGCCGTATTTTTCGCGCATGACGACCGCCCAAATGCGGCGCGCAACGCGGCCGATGACCGAATATTCCGGATCGAGGCCGTTGCTGAAGAAAAACGACAAGTTCGGCGCAAAATCGTCAATGTGCATGCCGCGGCTCAAGTAATACTCGACATACGTAAAGCCGTTCGCAAGCGTAAACGCCAGTTGCGTAATCGGGTTGGCGCCGGCTTCGGCGATATGGTAGCCGGAGATCGACACCGAGTAGTAGTTGCGGACGCGGTGCTTGATGAAATACTCTTGAATGTCGCCCATCATTTTCAAGGCAAAGTCGGTTGAGAAAATGCACGTATTTTGCCCTTGGTCTTCTTTTAAAATATCGGCTTGCACCGTGCCGCGCACCGTTTGCAGCGTATACGCTTTCACTTGTTCGTACTCTTCCGGCGTGAACGGGCGGCCAAGCTCGGCCTCTTTTTTCTCGACTTGCTGGTCAATCGCCGTGTTCATAAACATCGCCAGCAAAATCGGGGCCGGGCCGTTGATCGTCATCGACACCGAGGTGAGCGGATCGCACAAGTCAAATCCTTTGTACAGTTTTTTCATGTCATCGAGCGTACAAACGCTGACGCCGCTTTCGCCGACCTTGCCGAAAATGTCCGGCCGGTAGTCCGGGTCTTCGCCGTAAAGCGTCACCGAGTCAAACGCCGTGCTGAGCCGTTTCGCTTTGTCTTCTTTGCACAAATAGTGGAAGCGGCGGTTTGTGCGCTCCGGCGTCCCTTCGCCCGCAAATTGCCGTTTCGGGTCTTCGCCTTGGCGCTTGAACGGGAAGACGCCGGCTGTATACGGGAACGAGCCGGGGACGTTTTCTTTATACACCCAGCGCAAAATTTCCCCGTAGTCTTTGAATTTCGGCAAGACGACTTTCGGAATGTCCAAACCGGACAACGTTTTCGTCGTCAGTTCGGTGACAATTTCTTTGTCCCGCACTTTTGTCACGAGTGTCTTCGCCGCATATTTCGCTTTCGTCTCTTCCCATGTCGCCAAAATGCGCTTCGATTCGGGCGTCAGCTTCGCTTCGTAATCGGCTTTGAGCGTTTCGAGCGCGCGGATCACGTCTTCAGCTTCGTCCCGTTCCTTCGCCGCTTCGATGGCCCCTTCGATTTGGAAGAGGCGTCGGGCCACCTCGACTTGCTGCTCGGCGCGGCGGTGGTACGAGCGGACCGTCTCCGCGATTTCGCGCAAATAGTAGCGGCGCTCATTCGGGATGATGACGTTATGCTTTTCAACGTTGGCAACGGTTTTCAAATTCGTCTTCCAGTTCGTTCCCGTTTTCCGGTTGATCGTATCGACAAGTGCGACAAAAAGCGTATTCGTGCCCGGGTCGTTAAACTGGCTGGCGATCGTGCCGTATACCGGCATTTCCGATAGATCGCGGTCAAACAGCTGATGGCTTCGTTGATACTGCTTCTGCACTTGCCGTTTTGCATCTTCCGAGCCTTTGCGTTCAAACTTGTTAATGGCGATCAAATCGGCGTAATCGATCATATCGATTTTCTCAAGCTGCGTTGGCGCTCCGAATTCGCTTGTCATCACATACATCGAAACGTCGCATACTTCGGTAATGGCGGCATCGCCCTGGCCGATCCCGCTCGTTTCGACAATGACGAGATCAAAACCAGCCGCTTTGACGACCGAAATGGCGTCGCGGATCGCCGGCGACAGCTCAGAGCGGGAATGGCGCGTCGCAAGGCTCCGCATATAGACGCGCGGCGAATGGATGGCATTCATCCGGATCCGGTCGCCTAACAGCGCCCCGCCCGTTTTTTGTTTCGTCGGGTCGACGGACAAAATGGCGATTTTGATATCCGGAATTTCATTTAAAAAGCGGCGCACGAGCTCATCGGTGAGCGAACTTTTCCCCGCCCCGCCCGTGCCGGTGATGCCGAGGACCGGCACACGCTTTTCCATCGTCTTCACTTGCGCAATCGCTGCTTCAGCGGCGGCCGCCGCCTCATCCGTCGCCTCGGCGCGGTACTCGCACAGCGTAATGAGCCGGGCGACCGCTTGCACATCGCCGGATGCCAGCCGCTCGATTTCATCGGTCACCGCCGTGACGGTCGGAAAATCGCATTCTTCAAGCATGACGTTAATCATTCCTTGCAGGCCGAGACGCCGTCCGTCTTCCGGCGAAAAAATGCGGGCGATGCCATACTCGTGCAGCTCCTTGATTTCGCGCGGGATGATGACGCCGCCCCCGCCGCCGTAAATGCGGATATGGGATGCGCCCCGCTCTTGAAGCAGGTCATACATATATTTAAAAAACTCCATATGCCCGCCTTGGTACGAGGAGACGGCAATGCCTTGCACGTCTTCTTGAATGGCGGCGTTGACGATTTCTTCGACCGAACGGTTATGGCCCAAATGGATGACCTCGGCGCCGCTCGCCTGCAAAATGCGGCGCATAATGTTGATTGAGGCGTCATGGCCGTCAAACAAGCTCGATGCAGTCACAAAGCGGACGTGATGCTTCGGACGGTAAATGTGCGCCATCGTTTCTTCTCCCCCTTTTAGACTCGCTGTTTCTCCATAATCCCCCTTAATAAAAACTCGGTTTGCAGTTCGATATATTCATCGAGTGTATACATTTTCCGCAGCACCCAACGGCGGAACGCCCACATTTGCCCAAGAACGACGATGTTGTGGGCGAACAGGCGGATTTCGCTTTCAGAAAGCTGCAACGCCCCGCTCTCAACGCATGCGCGCAAAATATGTTCGAAAATCGCCGCCATATCGAGTTCTTTATTCAACACATACGGCAGCGATTCTTTGCTTAGCGCTTTCACTTCTTGATACATGACGAGCACTTCATCATCGAGTTCATCAACAACGCGGAAATAGTGGGCAATGGCGCGCCTTAACCCTTCGATCGTGCCATGGTGGGCACCGAGGTCTTGTTCCGTCCGCTCCCGCACTTCGTCGTAAATGCGGTCGCACACGAGATAGAGGACGTCTTCTTTCTTGCGGATGTACTCGTACAACGTGCCGATGCTAAATCCGGACGCTTTGGCGATCTCCCTTGTCGTCGTTTGGTGGAAGCCTTTTTGTTTAAACAGCGAAATGGCGCCTTTGATCATCTCATTGCGCCGTTTTTTCACGAGCTTTTCGTCTTTGACTGAGGCGATTACTTCCCGCTTTTTCATGACCGGTTCCTCTCCCCCCTATCCCCGTTTGGCGGCGAAGCGGCGCCCGCTCCCCCGCCGTTGGTGCGGGCGCTAAGAGCGCAAAACGGAATGGACGGCTTCGCCAGTCCATCGATGTGCCAGGCGGTGCGCAAACGGCGGCCAGCCGCCGCGGCGCCGCTGAACAGAGGCGCGGCGTTAATCGCGCGTCAACATGCGCGAAATGACGAGACGCTGAATTTCTTGCGTTCCTTCGTAAATTTGCGTAATTTTCGCATCGCGCATAAACCGCTCAACTGGATAGTCTTTCGTGTAGCCGTTGCCGCCGAAAATTTGCACCGCCTCAACGGTCACTTTCATGGCTGTGTCGCCGGCAAACAACTTCGCCATCGCCGACGCTTTGCCGTACGGCAGGCCGTTTGACTCAAGCCATGCCGCTTGATACGTCAAGAGCCGCGCTGCTTCAATCGCCGTCGCCATATCGGCGAGTTTAAAGGCGACGCCTTGCTGCTCGGCAATCGGTTTGCCAAACTGGACGCGCTGCTTGGCGTAATCGACTGCGGCGTCAAGCGCCCCTTGAGCGATGCCGACCGCTTGGGCGGCAATGCCGTTTCGGCCGCCGTCAAGCGTCATCATGGCGATTTTGAACCCTTCTCCTTCTCGGCCGAGCAAGTTTTCTTTCGGGATGCGGCAATCTTCGAAAATCAGCTCGGTCGTCGGCGACGAACGGATGCCGAGTTTCTTTTCTTTTTTGCCGATTGAAAAGCCCGGCGTCCCTTTCTCGACGATAAAGGCGCTGATTCCTTTATGCCGCTTTTCCGGGTCGGTGACGGCAAAGACGACGTAAATTTCCGCCTCGCCGCCGTTGGTGATCCATACTTTCGACCCGTTTAACACGTAATGGTCGCCGTCTTTTACAGCGCGCGTTTTCATCGACGCGACGTCAGACCCGGCCCCCGGCTCGGACAGCCCGTACGCCCCGAGCTTTTCCCCGGTCGCCAAGGCGCGCAAATACTTCTGCTTTTGCTCTTCCGTGCCGAACTTGTAAATCGGCCAGCTGGCGAGCGAAATGTGGGCGGAGAGCGTCACCCCGGTTGAAGCGCAGACGCGCGACAGTTCCTCAACGGCGATGACATACGCCAAATAGTCGCTGCCGATGCCGCCGTACTCTTCCGGCCACGGAATGCCGGTTAAGCCGAGTTCCGCCATTTTGTTGAAAATGCTGCGGTCAAACCGCTCTTCTTCATCGCGTTCAGCGGCTGTCGGCGCCACTTCGTTTTCAGCAAATTCGCGCACCATTTTTCGCAGCATTTCATGTTCTTCGCTTAGTTGAAAGTTCATCTTTCCATTCCCCCGTTATTGTATAGTCAAATAGAGCTAGGAATAGAGCTTTCGCATCTAGTTTGGATTGGTTCATCAACATGCCTATATAGATGCAACGAAAAAGTTTCACATATCCTTGACGGAAAAGTTGCTTATCTATTTTTCGACTGTCGAGGGCAAGCCACAGGCTTGCCCCCGTCACGCCAAGGCGTGACGGGAGGCCGAACAACCGCTCGCTTCACAGACCCATACATGGGTCTGAAAGCGGCGTTGTTCGGTCGCTCGACAGTCGATCCAATGCTCGGTAAAAGCTGCAAATGTGAAAGCTTCAAATGGCATCTATACAGTTACAAATGTTTGCTGATGACGATGCGTTGGATTTCGCTCGTTCCTTCGTAAATTTGCGTAATTTTCGCATCGCGGAACAGCCGCTCGACGGGATAATCTTTCGTATAGCCGTTGCCGCCGAACACTTGCACAGCTTCGATGGCGTTGTCCATGGCGGCTTGTGAAGCGAACAGCTTTGCCATCGACGCCTCTTTGCTGCACGGCAGCCCTTGGGCGCGCAGCCAGGCGGCGCGGTAGACGAGCCATTTCGCCGCCTCGGCTGCTGTCGCCATATCGGCGAGCTTAAAGGCGACGCCTTGCTGTTCGGCAATCGGCTTGCCAAATTGCACCCGCTCTTTTGCATAGGCGACGGCGTGCTCGACGGCTGCCTCGGCGATGCCGAGCGCCTGGGCGGCGATGCCGATTCGGCCGACGTCAAGGTTCGCCATCGCGATTTTAAACCCTTCTCCTTCCTGGCCAAGCAAGTTTTCCGCCGGCACTTCCGCATCCTCGAACGTAATCGTCACCGTGCGCGACCCGTGCAGCCCCATTTTTTTCTCGTCTTTGCCGATCGCCATCCCTTTCGTTCCTTTTTCGACGATGAACGCCGAGATGCCGCGGCTGCCCGCTTCATCCGGATTCGTGCGGGCGAATACGATATACGTATCCGCTTCGCCGCCGTTTGTAATGAAAATTTTCGATCCGTTCAAGACGTACACATCGCCGCGGCGCACCGCTTTTGTCTTCAAGCTTTTTGCGTCCGAGCCGGCGCTCGGTTCGGTGAGGCAAAACGCCCCCAAATATTCGCCTTGGGCAAGCTTTGTCACGTATTTTTGCTTCTGCTCTTCGGTGCCGAAGTACAAAATCGGGTTTGTGCCGACCGATGTATGCACCGACAAAATGACGCCGACTGTCGGGCTTACTTTCGAAATTTCATGAATGGCGATAATGTAGGAAATGAAATCCATGCCCGCACCGCCGTACTTCTCGGGAACCGTGATCCCCATCAAGCCGAGTTCCGCCATTTTCTTTAAAATCGGGCGCGGAAATTCCCCTTGCTCCATGCGCTCGACAAACGGGGCAATTTCCGCTGCGGCAAACTCGCGCACCATTTGCCGCATCATTTCCTGCTCTTCGGTAAAGCGAAATTGCATGAGATGGCCTCTCCCTTCCTCTTGTTGCTGGCTCGATGTTGCGTTTGGCGCCGCCCGCCTCGCCGCCGCATGCATGGCTTAGGCGGTTCAACGGCATATAGGCGAAACCGATTGCCGGCTGATGCCGCCGCGCTTATTCGTACGTGTAAAATCCGCGGCCTGTCTTGCGGCCGAGCCAGCCGGCTTTGACATATTTGCGCAAAAGCGGGCACGGGCGGTATTTGTCATCGCCAAACCCTTCGTGAAGGGTTTCCATAATGTACAAGCATGTATCCAGCCCGATAAAGTCGGCGAGCGTGAGCGGCCCCATCGGATGGTTCATGCCGAGCTTCATCACCTCATCGATGGCTTCCTTCGTCGCCACCCCTTCATATAAGGCATAAATGGCTTCGTTGATCATCGGCATTAAGACACGGTTGGAAATAAACCCTGGAAAATCGTTCACTTCGACCGGCACTTTGCCGAGCTTCCGGGTGACCGCCTCGATCGTTTCGTATACGTCATCCGCTGTCGCCAAGCCGCGGATGATTTCGACCAGTTTCATGACCGGCACCGGATTCATAAAGTGCATGCCGATCACGTTCTCCGGCCGCTTCGTCGCCGCTGCGATTTCCGTGATCGGCAGCGACGACGTATTCGAGGCCAGGATCGCCTCCGGGCGGGCGATTTCGTCGAGCTCCGCAAACAGCTTCGTTTTCACATCCATGTTTTCGACGACCGCCTCAATGATGAGATCCGCTTTGGCGGCATCACGCAGGTCGGTGGAACGGACGAGCCGCGACAGCGCGGCGTCTTTGGCTTCGGCTGTCATCTTGCCTTTTTCCACTTGGCGGCCGAGCAGCTTGTCGATAGTGGCCAGCCCTTTATCGAGTTGGGCCTCGCTAATGTCGTATAACAACACGTCATAGCCGGCGACAGCGCATACTTGGGCGATGCCTGACCCCATCTGTCCGGCGCCGACGACCATAATCGTTTTGACGTCCATCATTCGATCCTCCTATATAGAAAAATTCGCAAACGCTCTTGTTCGTTTATTGGCTCCATCCCGGGACAACGCAGATCGCAAACTAGCGGCCGCAGCGCCCAAGGAGGCGGCAGGCCATCCATATTCCAAAACCGCGGCCGCCCCACCGCCAAGCAAACCGCCTCCTCTATGGCGACAACGCCGTCAGGCGGCATGACGCGTCACGCCTCGCCCCGCTGGCGCGCGGCCGCGATGACGCGGCAGGCCATGCTTTATACTTCGATTAAGATGGCGTCGCCTTGGCCGCCGCCGCTGCAAATCGCGGCAATGCCCAGCCCTCCGCCGCGGCGCTTCAACTCATGGGCGAGCGTCAAGATGATGCGCGCGCCGCTCGCGCCGATCGGATGACCGAGGGCGACAGCGCCGCCGTTGACGTTTACTTTTTCCGGATCAAGCCCGGCGATTTGAATGGCGGCAAGCGCAACCGCGGCAAACGCTTCGTTCACTTCGAACAAGTCAATGTCGTCAACGGTCTTTCCTGTTTTGCGGAGCAGTTCGTTGATGACAAGCCCCGGCGTTTTCGGGAAATCTTTCGCCTCGACGGCGATGGCCGTGTGGGCGACGACCGTCGCCAGCGGCTCGAGCCCCTCGCGGGCGGCGCGCTCCTGGCTCATCAACACAAGCGCGGCAGCGCCGTCGTTGACGCCTGGGGCGTTCCCGGCCGTGATCGTGCCTTCAGGGTCAAACACCGGTTTCAGTTTCGCCAACGCTTCAAGCGACGTATCTTTGCGCGGCGCCTCGTCGCGTTCAACGACAAGCGGCTCACCTTTGCGCTGCGGAATCGAAACCGGCACGATTTCTTCCGCCAGCCGCCCGGCTTCGATGGCGGCAATGGCGCGCATATGGCTGCGGTACGCCCACTCGTCTTGCGCCTCCCTCGTAATGCCGAGCTCTTTCGCCGTATTCCCGCCGTAGACGCCCATATGAACGCCGGTGAAGCTGCACGTGAGGCCGTCATACACCATTAAATCTTTCACCGTGCTGTCGCCCATCCGCAGCCCCCAGCGCGCTTTCGGAAGCACATACGGGGCGTTGCTCATCGATTCCATCCCGCCGGCGACGATGATATCAGCCTCGCCTAAACGGATGAGCTGATCGGCAAGCGTCACGGCGCGCATGCCGGACGCGCATACTTTGTTCACCGTCTCGGTGCGGACGTGCCACGGAATGCCGGCATGGCGCATCGCCTGCCGCGACGGAAGCTGCCCTTGTCCGCCTTGCAAGACGGTGCCCAAAATGACATGATCAACTTGTTCGGCGCTCACGTTGGCGCGGACAAGCGCCTCTTTGACGGCGACGCCGCCGAGCTCAGGCGCTGACAGCGCTTGCAAGGCGCCGCCCAATTTTCCAAACGGGGTGCGCACCCCGCTCACAATCACTGTTTTCCCCATGGTTCCTTCTCCCCCTTTTTCGAATAAGAAAGCGATTACAAAAACACAGACTGAACGCTCGCTCGATAGCAGTGCGAAAGAGAAGGCGTACCGCTGTACACCTCCCCTTTCATTATACTTATTATTTTAAAAAATATAAATTGTCTATGCAACTATTTTTATGATGCGGCTTCTTCTTTTTCCTCGCCAAACACCGATTTCGCCAACAGTTCGGCGACATCGTACGTCGCGACGCGATCTTCCACTTCCTTCGCTTTCGTGCCGTCCGACAGCATTGTCAAGCAGTACGGGCAGCCAGAGCTGATGACCGTCGGATTGACAGCAAGCGCCTGCTCGATGCGAGCGACGTTGATCCGGTTGCCGGTCGTCTCTTCCATCCACATGAGGCCGCCGCCGGCTCCACAGCACATTCCTCGCTCGCGGTTGCGCTCCATTTCAACAAGCTCGACGCCCGGGATGGCGCGCAAAATTTTCCGCGGTGCGTCATAGACGTCATTGTAGCGCCCTAAGTAGCACGAGTCATGGAACGTAATGCGTTCATTTACCGGATATTTTGGCACCAAGCGCCCTTCTTCAATGAGCTTGGCGAGCAATTCGGTATGATGGTACACTTCGGCGTCCAGTCCGAAGTCCGGATATTCGTTTTTGAACGTGTTGTAAGCGTGCGGGTCGATTGTGACAATTTTCTTGACGCCCGCTTTTTCAAACTCGGCGATATTGTTCGTCGCCAGCTCTTGGAATAAAAATTCATTCCCTAACCGGCGCGGCGTGTCGCCCGAGTTTTTCTCCTTGTTGCCTAAAATCGCAAATTTGACGCCTGCTTCATTCAGCAGTTTGGCGAAGGCAAGGGCGATTTTTTGGCTTCGGCTGTCATACGACCCCATCGAGCCGACCCAGAACAAATACTCGATTTCCTCTCCTGCTTTCGCCGCCTCTTTGACGGTCGGCACATGCACATCATCGCGCAGCTCACGCCAGTTTTCCCGCTCTTTCCGGTTCAAGCCCCACGGGTTGCCTTGACGTTCGATGTTCGTCATCGCCCGTTGCGCATCCGGATTCATCCGCCCTTCCGTCAACACGAGATAGCGGCGCAAATCGATGATTTTATCGACGTGCTCGTTCATGACCGGGCATTGGTCTTCACAGTTGCGGCACGTCGTACAGGCCCAAATCTCTTCTTCGGTGATGACGTCGCCGATGAGGCTCGGCATTTCAATCGCCGCCGCCTGCTCGGATGCCGCAGCGAACGCCAGCTGGTTGCCTTTCGTGTTTTTAAAGGCGAACACAGGCACCCACGGGGCCCGCGACGTGACGACCGCCCCTTTTTCGGTCAAATGGTCTCGCAGCTTCAAAATCAAATCCATCGGCGACAACATTTTCCCCGTGCCGGTCGCCGGGCACATGCTCGTACAGCGGCCGCACTCGACACAGGCGTACAAGTCGATCAATTGCTTTTGCGTAAAATCTTCAATTTTGCCGACGCCAAACGACTCTTGGCTTTCGTCTTCAAAGTTGATCGGCGAAAGCTTCGGCCGCGTCAGCCGGCTGAAAAAGACGTTGATGGGCGCCGCAATCAAGTGGGCGTGCTTCGACTGCGGAACGTATACAAGGAACGTCAGCAAAATCAACAAATGCACCCACCAGGCGATAAAGAAGAGCGCCGCAGCCCCCGTTTCCCCAACCCAGGAAAACGCGCCAGCGATGAGCGAGGCGACCGGTTCGCTCCATGTCGCTTCCTCGCCATGCCAAATCATGCTCATGCCGTTGCCGAACAGAACCGACAACATCAACCCGCCGATGAAAATCAAGACGAGTCCGGCTTTAAAATCGCGCTTTAAGCGGACGAGCTTTTCAATATAGCGACGGTAAAAAGCGGCAAACACCGCGATCAAAATGAGCAGGGTGACGATTTCCTGGAAAAACGTAAACCCTGGATACAGCGGCCCAAGCGGCAAATGCGCCCCCGGCGCAAGCCCTTTGATGATAAAATCGATGGCGCCAAACTGAACGAGAATAAACCCATAGAAAAAGACGACGTGAATGATCCCGCTTTTTTTGTCCTTGAGCAGCTTTTTCTGGCCAAACACGTTGACCCAAATGTTACGCAGCCGCTCATTCACTTTTTCATCAAACTCGACCTTTTTGCCGAGCTTAATGTACATCGCCCGCGTTTTGACAACATACGCAAACAAATAGACGGCGTAAGCGGTTACAAGCAAAAACGCGAGCCAGTTCACCAACAATAAGGCGTTCATCTTCTCTCCCCTTCCCCCGCTTTTCAGCGAATGTATTGCCATAACAAAAGAAATTTTCAGAATTATACTTACGTCTATTTTACAAATGAATGAGCGTTCAGTCAATAGCCTTTTTATGAGAATTTTGCCGTTGCCGGGCCCGTGCAGCGGAACGTCAAGCAGCGAAGAACGCGGACAGGGCGGAAGCGGGTGTCCGCTCTGCTATTTTTGCGCGTTGTAGGACACATTAATAAGTACTGAAGCGACGCACAGGAGGGAAAAATATGCTCATCATTGCCGTTATTGTGATCATATTCGCACTCGTTTATCTTGATGACAAGCTTGGCCGGCTGATCCTCCGCAACGGGCGCAAAAAAGTCGTGTACCCAAAGCGGCGGAGCGATATGGCCTTGTATGTGAATGGACGGCATTTATTTGCCGATTATTTTGCCGAGCTGCGCCGCGCCCGCGATCATATCCATATTTTGTTTTATATCATCAAGCATGACGAAACGACGGCGCCATTTTTCCAACTTTTAAAGGAAAAAGCGGCGGAAGGGGTGGAAGTGCGCTTGTTGACGGACTGGGTCGGCAGCCTCGGGTTGCCGAAAACGCTCATCCGTTCGCTGAAGGCAAGCGGCGTCGAATTCGCCTACGCCCGCCCGCCGCGCTTTCCGTTTTTCATTTACCGCCTCAACCGCCGCAACCACCGAAAAATTACGGTCATCGATGGAAAGGTCGGGTATATGGGCGGTTTTAACATCGGCCGCGAATACAGTGGAAAGGACGCTAACATCGGAGAATGGCGCGACTATCACTTAAAAATCAGCGGAGAAGGGGTGCACGACTTGCAAGAACAATTTTTGCACGATTGGGAGGAGGCGACGGGCAAAACCGTCGCTGACAAACGCCGCTACTTCCCACCCCTTCACGCCGGCGCCATCCGCCACCAGCTTGTCGCGACTGACGGCGCCGCGCTTGAAGAGCAGTATATCGATGCGATCCGGCAGGCAAAACGAGAAATTATGATCGGCAGCCCCTACTTTATCCCGAGCCGGCCGTTGTTTGACGAGCTTATGCGCGCGATCCGGCGCGGGGTGCGCGTCACGGTCATTGTGCCGCTGCGGGCGGACCATTTATTTGTCCGCGAGGCCGCTTACCCGTATTTTTATCAAATGCTGAAGGCCGGAGCGCGCATTTACCGCTTTTACCAAGGATTTTACCACGCCAAAACGATTGTCGTCGATGAGGAATGGTGCGATGTCGGCACCGCCAACTTTGACCGGCGCAGTCTGTTTCTCAACGGCGAAATCAACTGCTATGTATTCGACCGCGCGTTCACGCAGGTGGTCAAGCGGGCGATCCAACGCGACCTGACGCGCGCCGAGCCGCTGACGCTCGATTTTTGGCGGAAGCGTTCGCTCCTTGACCGCGGCAAAGAATCGATTTCCCAGCTGATTTCCGCCTGGTTGTAGGCAACACGAAAAAAGCCGGCGATGTTCATCACCAACCCGCCTAACAGCGGCTTTCCCCGAGGAGGAACTTGGCAAAATCAGCCTTTTTTCGTGCAAAACCCGGCGCTTGGACGAACGCCCGGACAAAAGGGCAAAGGAATCCCGGCCGAAACCGCCAAACAAAAAACCCGGCCGGCTCCATGTTGGCGATGTGAGATCGCTGCGGGCGCCGGCCGGGACTGAATCAGTTGGCCATCCTGTATCTTCTATTCATTTCCAAAACAATGTCAACCATTGAAACAGCCGCATCCCGAGATACACCCCGACGATGCCGGCAATGCCAGCCAACGCCGGAGGGGCCGGAATCGGCAGGCGGAACAGCGTGAACAAAAAACCGACAACGATGCCGGTGACAAGCGACAGCACCACTTCTTTCACAAGCGAATCCTCCATCGTTGTTTTTCCTTATGATGCCCAGACAAAAAGGGAAGCAGTCGCTCCCCTCCTTTGTTGCATCTGTTACATTTGTTCCGGGGCGGAAACGCCGATCAACGCCAACGCGTTTTTCAGCGTAATTTGCACCGCCTTCACCAACGCGAGGCGGGCTTTCGTTTTTTCGATGTTGTCCAAATCAAGCACTTTTTCCGCGTTGTAGAAGCTATGGAGCGCCGAAGCCAGCTCAAACGCATAGGCGGTGACGCGGTGCGGCATCCGCTTGAGCGCTGCCTCGGCGACGACGTCCGGGAAGTCGCCGAGCACTTTGAGCAGCTCGATTTCTTTTTCCGTCTCCACTAAATGATGCAAAGCGAGGTCGCCTTCGTACGACACGTTTTGCTCTTCCGCTTGGCGGAGAATGCTTGAGACGCGGGCATGCGCGTATTGGACGTAGTAAACCGGATTTTCATTCGACTGCGACACGGCCAAGTCCATGTCAAAATCCAAATGCGTATCGCCCGAGCGCATCGCAAAGAAGTAGCGGACGGCATCGACGCCGACTTCTTCCATGAGCTCGCGCATCGTCACCGCCTTGCCGGTGCGCTTGCTCATTTTGACGCGCTCGCCGTTTTGGTATAAGTTCACCATTTGGATGATTTCGACTTCGAGCGCCTCCGGATCGTAGCCGAGCGCGGCGATCGCCGCTTTCATGCGCGGAATGTAGCCGTGGTGATCCGCTCCCCAAACGTTAATCAGCTTGGTAAATCCGCGCCGCAGCTTGTCTTGGTGGTAGGCGATGTCCGGAAGCAAGTACGTATACGTGCCGTCCTGCTTAATTAAGACGCGGTCTTTGTCGTCCCCAAACGCCGTCGAACGGAACCATGTCGCCCCGTCCTGCTCGTAAATGTAGCCGCGCTCGCGCAAAGTGGAAAGCGCTTCGTCGATTTTGCCGCTTTCATAGAGCGATGTTTCCGAGTACCAGACGTCGAACGGAACACGGAATGCGGCCAAATCTTGTTTAATTTTGTCGAGCTCATAACGAAGGCCGTATTCGCGGAAGAAAGCAAGCCGTTCCTCTTCATCGGCGTGGACGAACCGATCGCCATATTCCTCAGCAAGTGTTTTGCCGATTTCGACAATGTCGTCGCCGTAATAGCCGTCCTCCGGCAACGGCATATCGACACCGAGCGCTTGGAAATAGCGGGCTTCGACCGATTTCGCCAAGTTGTAAATTTGCTTGCCGGCGTCGTTAATATAGTATTCGCGCGTCACGTCAAACCCGGCTTTCGCCAAAATGTTGCAAAGCGAATCGCCGACCGCCGCGCCGCGGGCATGGCCCAAATGCAAGTCGCCGGTCGGGTTGGCGGAGACGAACTCGACTTGCACTTTTTCCCCGTTGCCGACGTTCGATTCGCCATACGCTTGTCCCGCCTGCAAAATCGCCGGCACGACCGCCGTCAAATAGCGGTTGTCCATGTAAAAGTTAATAAATCCCGGCCCCGCCACCTCAATGCGCGCCACCGATACGCGCTCGCGATCAAGCTGCCCGACGATGGCTTCGGCAATCGCCCGCGGCGGTTTTTTCGCAATGCGGGCAAGCTGCATGGCGATGTTCGTCGAGTAGTCGCCATGCGCCTTGTCGCGCGGCACCTCAAGCAGCACTTCCGGCAGCTCATCAGCCGAAACGAGCCCGGCTTTCACCGCCGCCTGGCGAATTTCTTCTTTCAGCTGTTCTTTCATTTGTCCGACAATGTTCATCGGCTTATACCCCCTTAAATGTCAACGTCAACGTATGGCGTCCGCTCCGCTCGTTTTGCAAGAAAAGCTCGTAGGAGAGAAAGAGCCGCCCCCGCTTCCGCTTATCGTCATAGTGAAACTCGATCGCATCCGTTTTCGCCGCCATCGCCCACCGCCCAAACACCGTTCCGTAATGGCCCGGCGTTTCTTGCCGGCGGCGGAACGTTTGCCGCATCTCGACCGCTCCGGAGCGAAGGATGGTCACCTCGTCAGGCGCGATTTTCACAATGTTGTTCACCCGCCCGAGTTCGTTTTCCTCCTCAAACTGCAAATAGCCTGTTTCCCCTTTTATGTAATACACCCCGTCCGCCTCAAGCACAACCGTCTCTTGGCGCGGACCGTCGCGAATGACAGCCACTTGGCGGAGGCGCGCCGGGATGCCATTTGTTTCCTTCATATCGATGAACACACCTTTGCGAACAAACAGTCATAGTTTATAGTATAATGAACTGTTCCGCTCCATTCAAGAGGGGACAAACCCGATGGCAGATTTCCGCTCCAGTGGGCAAAAAAAGGGGCTGGCCCAAAAGGTTGTTTTTCCTTAAACAAAACACAACATATCGTTATCTTAATGATTGTTTTATGCCTACATACGGTAATAAGAAAAGGTGTCCCGATCCTTTTGGGACACCCTCTGTTCCATCGGTATTTTATGATGACGCCCGAACATTTTTTAACACGTTAATAGCAAAAAGAATGACACCTATCACGACGAGCACCCCGCCAATCGCTGTCACCGGCACGAACGCTTCGTTACCGTAAACGACGAAAATGAGACCGATCATCATGACCGGCAGGCCGATATTGTGCAGCCAGAAATGCACTTTCGCCCATTTCGTCGCCGCCGCTTGTGGAAATAAATGATAGATGATGCCAGCAAGCGTCAAGGCCGTCCAGCCAAGCAAGTTGATATGGACATGGACCGGGGTCAGCGCAAACGAATGGGTCATCGACATGCCAAGCCCAATACAGACGCCAATGACAAAGTACACAACGGAAATTTTGATCAGCTTCACGCCCATCTTCATTCCCCCTCTCCTTTTTCTGTAAATACATTACATATTATTACGCTCCGTACGCTCATATTCCTGCATCTTTTGTCCCACCAAAGAAAAAAGCGCCCTCGCAAACTTGCGATTTAGACGCTTTTTCTCATTTTTCACTTCGCCACCCAGCCAAGCAGCATTTCCCGCACAAGCTTGCTCGCCGTATTGGCCGTTTGTTCGGAATGGTCATAAATCGGCGCGACTTCCACCAAATCGGCGCCAACGACTCGCACGTCGGAGCGGGCGATCTCGTGAATGGCCGAAAGCAGCTCTTTTGACGTAATGCCACCGGCATCGACCGTCCCGGTGCCTGGGGCATGGGCCGGGTCGAGCACATCGATGTCGATCGTCACATACACCGGGCGGCCGGCGAGCTTCGGCAACACGGAGCGGAGCGGTTCAAGCACCTCAAACTTGGCGATGTACATACCGTTTTCTTTCGCCCACTCAAACTCCTCTTTCATCCCGGAACGGATGCCGAACGAAAAGACATTCGTCGGGCCGATCAAGTCAGCGACTTTGCGGATTGGCGTCGCGTGCGACAGCGGCTCGCCTTCGTAATGTTCGCGCAAGTCGGTATGGGCGTCCATGTGAATGACGGCCAAATCCGGGTAATAGTCGTACACCGCTTTGATGACCGGCCAAGAGACGAGATGTTCGCCGCCGAGGCCGAGCGGAAACTTGCCGGCGTCAAGCACCTTTTTCACGAACTGCTCAATCAGCTCTAAACTGCGGGCCGCATTGCCAAACGGCAGCGGAATGTCTCCAGCGTCAAAGTAGCGGATGTCTTTGAGTTCGCGGTCCAAATATGGGCTGTACTCCTCAAGCCCGATTGACACTTCGCGGATGCGGGCCGGGCCAAACCGCGAGCCAGGCCGGTAGCTGACCGTCCAGTCCATCGGCATGCCGTAAATGACGGCTTCGCTCTCTTCGAAGTTCGGGTGGCTGCCAATAAACACGTTGCCCGAATAAGCTTCATCAAAACGCATCGATCTGCCCCCTTATTTCACTAGGTCCGCGACAAATTTTGGCAAAACGAAGCACGCCTTATGCAATTCTTTCGTGTAATATTTCGTCTCAATGTCATGGAACCGGTCGTCGCTCACCGCAAGCGGGTCGTATTGTTTCGAGCCGAGCGTAAACGTCCAGAGCCCGCTCGGATACGTCGGAATGTTCGCCGTATACAAACGGGTGATCGGGAAAATTTCTTTCACATCGCGGTAGACGTTGCGGATCAAGTCTGCTTTAAACCACGGGTTGTCCGTTTGAGCGACGAAAATGCCGTCCTCTTTCAGCGCGTTGGCGATGCCGGCATAAAACCCTTTTGTGAACAAGTTGACCGCCGGGCCGACTGGTTCCGTCGAGTCGACCATGATGACGTCGTATTCGTTTTCGCTTTGGGCGATGTGCATAAACCCGTCATCGACTTTCACTTCGACGCGCGGATCATCAAGCTTTCCGGCAATTTCCGGCAAATATTTTTTCGAATACTCGATCACTTTGCCGTCAATTTCGACAAGCGTCGCTTTTTTGACGCTTGGGTGCTTCAGCACTTCACGAATGACGCCGCCGTCGCCGCCGCCGACGACAAGCACGTTTTCCGGATTGGGGTGGGTGAACAACGGCACGTGGGCGACCATTTCATGGTAGACGAATTCGTCTTTTTGCGTTGTCATGACCATGCCGTCTAGAATGAGCATGTTGCCAAACTCCGCCGTTTCGACCATATCAAGTTTTTGGAACGGCGTCTGTTCTGTATGTAAAGTGCGGATGATGCGTGCGGTGATGCCAAAATGCTCCGTTTGCTTTTCGGTAAACCAAAGTTCCATTCGGTAACATCCTTTCTCCGGGCGTTGCTTACTATACAAGTTTTCCTTAGCCAACGAAAAACTAAACATGAAAAAGTATAGAGCAATCTAGCAAAAATGCAAGAGGAACAAGTTTAAAATAAAAAATTTTTTTTTATACTGGTAAGAAAAAGCGGAAAACCTCGCTGGCGAAGCCTTGACAAAAGCAAGGCGGCGCATTCAGCCGGGCGTCCGCCCGCATGTCTAAAACAACGCCAAAACCGTTGAGGTGATGCGCAATGGAACCGATCCCGGGCAGCCGTTTTCGCGGCACGTGGAAATATGTGCGCGCCGCCGTCTTTATCGGCTTTTTTCTCGCCATCTTTGCCTTCGCCGCTCTCGGGAGCTTTGTGTTGTTCGCGAAAATCGAAGGCGCCCCGCCGGTCGCCGTGCCGCAGACGACGATTTTTTATGCGGACGACGGCCGCAAAATCGGGGAAAGCGACCATGGACAAAAGCGGTACTGGGTCCGGCTTGATGACATTTCCCCGCACGTCATCGAGGCGACGATTGCCGTTGAGGACCGAAAGTTTTACGAACACCACGGATTTGACTTGAAACGGATCGCCGGCGCGGTGCTCGCCAATCTCGAGGCCATGGACAAAGTGCAAGGAGCGAGCACGATCACCCAGCAATATGCACGCAACTTGTTTTTAACACATGAGAAAACGTGGTCGCGAAAAATCCAGGAAGCGTTGTACACCATCCGGCTTGAAGCCAACTACAGCAAAGATCAAATTTTAGAAGGCTATTTAAATACGATTTACTACGGCCATGGCGCCTACGGCATCGAGGCAGCAGCGCGCTATTATTTCGGCAAGCACGCGAGCGAGCTGACGCTGAGCGAGGCGGCGATGCTCGCCGGCATTCCGAAAGGGCCGTATTACTACTCGCCGCTTGTCAACGAGGCGCGGGCAAAAGCGCGGCAAAAAATCGTGCTCACCTCCATGGTGGAAGCCGGCTACATCAGCCGCGAAGAAGCGGAGCGGGCGTACCGTGACAAGCTCGTTTACATCCGCCACCGCGAACGAGAGCAGCCTGTGGCCCCGTATTTCCAAGATGTTGTGAAACAGCAGCTGCGCACGAAGCTTGGCCTTGATGAGCGGACGATTGAGCTCGGGGGGCTGCGCGTCTACACAACGCTCGACCGACGCCTGCAGCGAATCGCCGAAGAACAAGTTAAGCAAGTCATCAGTCCCCATTCTGCCATCCAGGCGGCATTGGTGGCCATGGATCCGCGCACAGGGGAAGTAAAGGCGCTCATCGGCGGACGCAACTACGAAGAAAGCCCGTTCAACCGGGCCGTGCAGGCGGAACGCCAGCCAGGGTCGACATTTAAGCCGTTTTTGTATTACGCGGCGATCGAGCAAGGATTCACCCCATCGACCCAACTGCGCAGCGAGCTGACGACATTTACGTTTAACGGCGGCCGATCGTCGTACACCCCCCATAATTACAATGACTACTACGCCAATGGCCCGATCACGCTCGCCGAGGCGCTCGCTGTATCCGACAACGTCTTTGCGGTGAAAACGCTCCAGTTCATCGGCGCCGACAAACTCGTCGAAACAGCGAAAGCGCTTGGCATTACAAGCAGATTGAAAGCAGTGCCGTCATTGGCGCTTGGCACCTCGCCCGTGAAAGTGATCGACATGGTGGCCGCATACAGCACGCTCGCCAACTACGGCAAAAAAACGGACCCGGTGTTCATTAAAAAAGTCGTCGACGCGAACGGAAACGTGCTGTATGAACATAAGCCGGAGAGCCGGCAAGTGCTCGACCGCGACGCAGCGTTTGTGACGACCCATTTAATGACCGGAATGTTCGACCCAAAGCTTAACGGCTATACGACCGTCACCGGGCAATCGATCGCCGATGAAATGACGCGCCCGTACGCCGGCAAGTCCGGGACGACGAAAACGGACAGCTGGATGATCGGCTTCGCCCCGCAACTAGTCGCCGGCGTCTGGACCGGCTACGACCGCGGCGAAACGATGAGCCGCTTTGACGAAAAGCAATACGCGAAACAAATATGGATCCGCTTTATGGAGAAAAGCCTCGCCGGCGAGCCGAAAAAATCGTTCAAGCCGACCAAAGGCGTCATCGGCGTCTACATCGACCCGCAAAACGGCAAGCTGGCGACCGATTCGTGCCCAGTGAAGCGGAAAACGTATTATATCGCTGGCACAGAACCGGTTGACTATTGCACCGATCATGTAAAAGAGGAGAAGAAGAAAAAAGAAGACGGAAAAAGCTGGTTCGAGAAATGGTTTCCATGGTTTTAAACAAGAAAATCCCCTGCGTTTGCCCGCAGGGGATTTTCTTGTCCTAGTTTTCCTGTGTTATACATGTAGATTTAGTTTATCCTTTTTTCCAGATAAGAACAAGCCCTTAGGCAAACATGTTCACAAAACCGTCACAATTCGCCTTCGAGTCCTTTTTTCAGTTCATCGCTCGAACGGTTCCACATCCCGATGTCATGTCCTTTCAAAAAGTCGGCGAGCACCCGCTTCGACTTAGCGTCCATATGATCGACGATGATATGCCGTTTCAGCGATTTATCGAGCCGGTTCACATGTTCCGGCAATAACTTATAACCACGGCGCGCCTCACGGTCGACCGTCATTTCGCACGCCGTCACCCCGGCGTAATACGGACCGTCCTCGCGGCGCTCGATCGTCACCCAGACGATCCAATACGGCTTGCCGTTTGGCACGGCGGAGCGATCCGGCAAAAACTTGATGCCGCGCTCAACAGAGCTGCGGGCATGCATCGCCCCCATATCAACGAACGCTTCACCCGCTTCGACGTCAATGATGACCGGCGACACGTTTTCTAGGCTCAACGCCCCGGCGCCAAAGCCGCGGTGCCCGTCGGTCGGGTCGTCTTTGATGATATTAAAGCCGATGTTTTTTTTCTTTTTTTGCTCCATCCGCTTGTTCCTCCTTCCTACATAAACAAGCTGGCCACAAGTGACTGCAAGTTCTCAAGCACAAACGGCAGCGCCACTTGAAACACCGGCTCAATCGTATAGCGATCGAGCGGCGTCAGCACGAGAACAAGGAAAATGAGCGCCCCGTACGTTTCCCACTGCGTCATTTTCGCCCGCAGCCCATCCGGGGCCAAGTCTTCAATAATACGATACCCATCAAGCGGCGGAAACGGCAATAAATTAAACACAAACAAGACGGCGTTCAAGCTGATAAAAATTTGGAAAAACAGATCAAACCCGGCCGCAAACCAATCCGGCAGCGCCCGCATGATGCCGAAATCGATCATGGCGTACCAAATGACAAATCCAAGCCCGGCGAGCGCGAGGTTGCTTAGCGGCCCTGCCACCGAGACAAGAATGCCGGCAAGGCGCGGATTTTTGAAATAAAAGCGATTGACTGGCACCGGGCGCGCCCAGCCAAACCCTGCGAGAAAGATAAGCAGGGTGCCAAGCAAATCCAAATGGGCAAACGGTGATAACGTCAGCCGCCCTTGGTTTTTCGCCGTCGGATCGCCGAACTTGTAGGCGACGTACGCATGGGAAAACTCATGCACGGAAAATGCTAACGCCAGCGTCAAGAGCACGTACGGAATTTCACTTAACGAATACGGCAAAATTCGATCCACTTCATAAACTCCTTTTCCCTATATTCACTATCTTTAGTATACATGATTAGCAGAAAAAAGTGGACTGAACTTCCTCATCCCGTGGTATAATAAGCGCGACAGCACTCGACAATGAAATGGGGGGACAACCGTGCCGTACGTAACGATCAAAATGCTCGCCGGCCGCACGGATGAACAGAAAAAAGCGCTTGTTGAAAAAGTGACGGACGCCGTCGTCGAGACGACAGGGGCGAAACGGGAGAGCGTTGTCGTATTCATTGAAGAAATGACGAAAGACCATTATGCGATCGCCGGAAAACGGCTGAGCGACACAGAGTGACACAAGAGCGGGGGCGCATGAAGCGCTCCCGTTGCATTTTTAGGGAAAAACGAATATTATTATAATGGTTTCTGACATTGTTCGTTTTTAGGAGGTCGCCCATGATTCGTTTCGCAGAGAAACAGACTGACCGCAAAACGGAATTTCTCGCTGGCCTGACGACTTTTTTCACCATGGTGTACATCATCGTCGTCAATCCGGTCATCTTATCAGATGCCGGCGTCCCGTTTGAACAGGCGTTCACCGCCACCGTCATCGCAACCGTCGTCGGCACGCTATGGATGGCCATCTTTGCCAACTATCCGATCGCCATCGCGCCCGGCATGGGGCTGAACGCCTATTTCGCCTATTCCGTCGTCGGCTCGCACGGCGGCATTTCGTACGAAACCGCGTTTTCCGCTGTGTTTGTGGCCGGGGTGTTGTTTTTGTTGCTGTCGCTCACCCCGCTCCGCAGCAAGCTGATCGAAGTGATCCCCGACAGCTTGAAGCACGGCATCACCGCCGGCATCGGGCTGTTTATCGCCTTTATCGGCCTGCGGCTGACGGGAATTATCCAAGCCCATCCGCAAAATTTGGTGGCGCTCGGCAACTTGCATGCCCCGTCGGCCGTGTTGACGCTCATCGGCCTGGCGGTGACGCTCGTTTTCATGATGCGCGGCGTCAACGGCGCGCTCTTTTACGGCATGGTCGCGACCGGCGTCATCGCCTACGCGACCGGACAACTTCACTTTGACAAAGGCATCGTCTCGCTGCCGTCGCTGCCGGAAGGGCTTGTCGCCGCCAATCCATTGACGGCCGTTGGCGATGTCATCAGCCACAGCTTGTACGCTGTCGTCTTTTCCTTTTTGCTTGTCACGCTCTTTGACACGACCGGCACGATGATCGGCGTCGCCCAGCAAGCGGGACTGATGAAAGGAAACACACTGCCGCGCGCCCGCGAGGCGCTCTTGGCCGACTCCGTCGCGACCACGATCGGCGCCATGTTCGGCACGAGCCCGACATCGGCGTACATCGAGTCGTCAACCGGCGTCGCCGCCGGCGGCCGCACCGGCTTGACCGCGCTCACGGTCGCCGTCTTGTTCATCGCAGCCGCCTTTTTCAGCCCGCTGGTCGGCGCCGTCGCCGGGCTTTCTGCCATCACCGCCCCGGCGCTCATTGTCGTCGGCAGCTTGATGATCAGCAACATCGCCCATATCAATTGGCGCGAACTGGACGAAGCGTTCCCAGCCTTTCTCATCATCTTAAGCATGCCGCTCACGTCCAGCATCGCGACCGGCATCGCGCTCGGCTTCATCTCGTACCCGCTCTTAAAAATCGCCCGCGGCCGCTGGCGCGATGTGCCGTTGCTGCTGTACGTGCTTGCCGTGCTGTTCTTTTTGCAGCTGGCGTTTTTGCCGCATTAATGAAGAAGGTGTCCCCGGAACAATGGGACACCTTTTCGTCTATGGCCAACTGACGATCCGTTGAAACCGCATTTTCCACCCGTCTACACACAAGCGCCCTTGTTGCATCGGCTGCGCAGCGCCTCAATATACGCATACGCCTCTTCGATCTCGTCCTCCGTATAGCGCTGCTTGCTTTTTAACACCGCAATTTTCTCTTTCACTTCGTCTTTCGGCAAATGTTCAAAATAAAGTACGGTGGACACAAGTTCCAAAAAACGGGCATTTTGTCCGTTCATCGCCTGCATGCATTCGGCAAGGCCCGGCATCTCCCAGTCATAATGGCGCAAAAACTGTTCGCCCGCTTCGGTCAGTGTATAGCGATATTGCACATAGCCGCTCTTTTTCTCTTTCACTTCATGCAAAAAGCCGAGCGCGCACAGCTCTTCGATGCGGCACGTCAACTCTTCCGAATACGGGCCGTAAAAGTGGAAGTCGAACTTCTCATAAAACGGAAAGTCGAGCTTTTTGGCGATGTAAATCATTTTTTGCAGCTTTTTGCGGCCCGCTATTTCCCCGGCGGCCGCCAACGCCTTCATCACTTTCGCATGCTCTGTGAGCACTCTCCGTCATCTCCTAACCCTTTAAAATTTCCATAATCTTTTTCTTCACTGTCCGCTTCGTCGACATGTCTTCAAGAAAATCAGCGGGGAAATAGAGCTTATGGTCGGTGCGCCGCTTGCCGGAAATGGCGTCAACCAACACCGATTCGCGCGACAGCTCGCGCAGCTCCCCGTTTGGCATCAACAAATAAATCGGCAGGCGCTCGCCTTCCTCGCCCGGCCGGTAAAAATCGTACGGCAAGTCGGACGATGAATCGACGACTAAGTAATAGTCCGGGTCGATCCCAGCCTTTTTAAACAGGCCGGTCAGCTCGATCAGCTTTGCCATTTGCTCGTTTGTCGGATGGAACTCCGTATATTTGAACAGGCGGCGGTGGACAAACCGCCGGCATAAGTCGCTTAAAATCGGATCCCGCTCGTATTGCCATTGCTGGAAGTAAAACAGGATGATTGCTTCATCGAGCGCCAAATAGTCGCCGAGCGTTACATGGCCGGCAAAAAACGATAAAAAATGGGTCGGCTTCGTCGCAAACGTATACCCGTCCTCGTACAGCTTTTTCGCCCGATGCAAAATTTTCGTTAAAATGACTTCCGCACTGCGCGTCACAGGATGGAAATACACTTGCCAATACATTTGGTAGCGGCTCATAATGTAATCCTCGACCGCATGCATGCCGCTTCGTTTGATGACGACTTGGTCTTCGCGCGGGCGCATGACGCGCAAAATGCGCTCCATGTCAAAATAGCCGTAGCTGACGCCGGTGTAGTAGGCATCGCGCAGCAAATAGTCCATCCGATCGGCGTCAATTTGGCTCGAAATGAGGCTCACCACAAGCTTGTTCGGGTACGTTTTGGCGATCACTTCCGCCACTTTTTGCGGAAAATCGTCGCCCACTTCGCGCAAGGCGGCGTTCACTTCTGTATCGCCTAAAATGATTGCCTGTGTAAAATCTTCGTGGTCGAGGCGAAACACCTTTTCAAATGAATGGGAAAACGGGCCGTGCCCTAAATCGTGCAAGAGCGCCGCGCATAGGCAAAGAAGGCGCTCGCTATGATCCCAATGATCGCGGCCGACAAACACGTCGTCAATGATGCGGCGGATAATTTCGTAAACGCCGAGCGAATGGTTAAACCGGCTGTGCTCGGCGCCGTGAAACGTCAAATATGTCGTGCCGAGCTGCTTAATGCGGCGCAGGCGCTGAAACTCTTTTGTGCCGATCAAATCCCAGATGACTTTGTCGCGAACATGTATGTATCGGTGCACCGGATCTTTAAACACTTTTTCTTCGTCAAGCTGCCCGCCGGAATACATCGCATCCTCCTCTTCCGTCTCCAACATACATCTATTATACGCCGTTTCTTTTGGCAAAGAAATAGTTGACTTTTTTCTCCGTCTTTCTCCATTATTGACGGAAAAAACAAAAAATCACCTTCTTTCGGCAAAGAAGGTGATTCGTCACCGTTTTTTCAGCTTTTCAGCCACTTTTTCAATCAGCTCATCCTCCGTCAGCGCTGCCACCGGGCGGTTGTTGACGAAGGCGAACGTTTTTTTCCGCCCCGGACCGCAATACGACTGGCAGCCGATTTTAATGACCGCATCCGGATCCAGCTTTTTCAAACGCGGAATCAATGTTTTTAAATTCGGCGCCTTGCAGTCGTCGCAAACGCGAAACTCATTTGCCATTATGCGTCATCCCTTTCTGCAGCGTTTGCTTTGTGTATTCTACCGCTTCCCGAAGAAAATTGCAAGTTTGCGGCCTTTCATTCTTTCAACTTGTCAATCCTGTAAACTTGCAACGTATAAATTCATTTTATTTTGTCCATGCTTTTACTAGCATTGAAAGAAGGAGTGGAGAACAGTGAAACAACGGCAAGACGCTTGGACGGAAGAAGATGATTTATTATTGGCGGAAACGGTATTGCGCCATGTGCGCGAAGGGAGCACCCAACTCAACGCCTTTGAAGAAGTCGGCGACAGGCTGAACCGGACATCGGCCGCCTGCGGCTTTCGCTGGAACGCGGTCGTCCGCCATCGCTACGAAGAAGCATTGCAGTTGGCAAAAAAACAGCGAAAAGAGCGGCAGCGGCTGCTCGCCAAACAAGGCGGCGTCCGCAAGCGGCGCTTGTATGAACCGCCGATGCCCTCATTGGAGGAGCTCGGGGAAGTGATGCAGCTGCCGGCCGTCATCCCGGCCTCCCCGCCGCAACACGTGACGCTGGATCAAGTGATCGCTTTTTTGAAAACGTTCCAGTCGCATGAACGAAAACGGGAGACGCTCTTGAAAGAAAACGAACGGCTGCGCCGCGAAATTGAAGAACTCAAGCAACAAAACAAAGAACTTCAGGAAAAGGTTGCTAAGTTGGAAGAAAACTCGTCAACAGTGCAAGAAGATTTTGAGACGCTCGTCAAAATCATTAACCGGGCGCGCAAAATGGTGTTAAAGGAAGAAGAAGAGCGGGGGCTGACCTTCCGTATGGACCCGAACGGCAACTTGGAAAAAATCGCGGAGTAAACAAAAAAGGATGTCCGGTCCAGAACCGCACCTTGATCGCACTCGTTCCGGTGCGGCCGAGACACGGGGCATCCTTTTTGTCCGCCGGCGGCGTCAGGCGATGAACGCAGGCTCTTCGCCTGCCGCCGGACGGACTGCTTCCCTTACTCCCCTGCTGAAAGCGCACCGCTGAGCGCCGTTTCATTCCGTTCGACGATGCGCGCCCAATACTGCTCATACCAATTCCATTCGCCGTTCTCGAGGGCAGACGAATACAGCTCGCCGCCAAACGACTGCAGCGTGCGCCAAAGGGCGACAAGCAGCTCATCGATCGACAACTCGCAGCCGAGAAGCTCAGACAGCGACGCCATGACAGTTGGGACAACATCGGGGTAGGCGAATTTCGTTTTCTCTCCTTGGCGGCCGAGCTCATAAAAACGGCGAATAAGCTCAGCCCGCGCGGCTCCGCTCCCGTTGACGCAAAGGTAGATTTGCACGGCAACGCCGCCGCGCACGCGCCGTTGCGAAATGCCGGCAAACTTTTTGCCGCCAATGCTCAAGTCATAGCTCCCCGGGCAATACGAACCGACGATTTCCCCCGCCTCAACGCGGGCGCCGTATGAGGCAAGCATGGCGGCCATGAGCGCATACATCGCCTCATACCCTTGCTCGATGGCAATCGTGTTTTTCGTTTCCGGAAAAATGAGCGAAATATTCAACACCCCGCTGTCAAGGACAACGGCCAACCCGCCGGAATTGCGGACGACGACGCGATACCCTTCCTGGCGCAAAAACGAAATGGCCTCATCGATGTACGGAAGCTTCGTATCAGCGGCGCCTAAGACGACGGTATTCTCATGCACCCACGTGCGGACGACCGCATCCGACTGTCCCGCGCCAACCGCGGTGCAGAGCGTATCATCGATCGCAAACGATTGTTTCGCATCAAACAGCGGCCCGAAGTGCGACTGGTCGATGACCCGCCATTTCGGCTGCCGCAACAGTTCATGGCTCATCGCGAGCAACCCCTTACGTTGAACGTTCCGCTCCCATTATACCACATCAAGCCGGAACCATTACGGCCGGCAAAAAAAGAAAGCGGCTAAACAGTAGCCAGCCGCCTTCTTTGACACGAATCCATGCATGAAACAAGAGATCGCCCATTCTTTGGCAAAACGAACCGGTTCCGACTCCTCTTGCTCAGTTCGCCGCCTCTTTACTCCCCAAGCGACTGCGCCGCGGTGATGAGCGCGAGCTTGTAGGCGTCTTCGGCGCTGCATCCGCGCGATAGGTCGTTGACCGGCTTGTTCAGCCCTTGCAAAATCGGGCCGACCGCTTCAAAGCCGCCAAGGCGCTGGGCGATTTTGTAGCCGATGTTGCCCGCCTCAAGGCTCGGGAAAATAAAGACATTTGCGTCCCCTTGAATGACCGAGTCCGGCGCTTTCTTTTTCGCCACCTCTGGCACAAACGCGGCGTCAAATTGAAACTCACCGTCAAGGATCAGATCCGGCGCCATTTCTTTCGCCAACCGCACCGCTTCGGCCACTTTTTCCGTCTCCGGCGACGAGGCCGACCCTTTCGTGGAAAAGCTTAACAGCGCTACGCGCGGCGTAAGGCCGAACATTTTGGCCGTCCGGGCGCTCTCGACCGCGATTTCAGCCAAATCATGACTGTTAGGAGCAATGTTGATGGCGCAATCGGCAAACACATATTTTTCGTCGCCGCGCACCATGATGAACACGCCGGACGTTTTGCCAACGCCTGGCTTCGTTTTAATGATTTGCAAGGCTGGTCGGACCGTATCGGCCGTCGAGTGGGCCGCCCCGCTGACGAGGCCGTCGGCCGCTCCCGTATAAACGAGCATCGTACCGAAATAGTTTTCATCGAAAAGCAACTCGCGCGCCGTTTCTTCTGTCACTTTCCCTTTGCGCCGCTCCACAAACGCCGAAACTAGCTCATCAAACCCGCCGTAGCGGCGCGGGTTGACAATCTCCACCCCTTCAAGCGGCAAGCCAAGCGCCGCCGCTTTCACCCGCACAGCTTGCTCATCGCCAAGGACGATCGGCTGAAGCACTTGCTCCGTCGCCAAACGGCTCGCCGCCGTTAAGATGCGGTCATCGGTTCCCTCCGGAAACACGATTTTTCGACCCGTATCGGTTACTTTCGCTTTTAATGCCGTAAATAAATCGGTTGTCACGATTCATGCCTCCTTCACGGTTGGCCCGCCTGTCTCCAGGCATCAGCCTTTCTCTACATTAAGCATACCGCTTCGATACGAAAACGCAACGATCGTAAGCCCTTCCAATCAATAATTCACCTTTTGGAACAATTCAGTATCTTTTGCTTTATGCACGGACACCCGCTTTTTTGGCCAAACTATGATATAGTGGTACTGTACAATTGATTGAATAAAGGAGTGACGATGATGAGCGAAGCGGCCCAAACGTTGGACGGTTGGTATTGTTTGCACGATTTCCGCACGATCGACTGGAGCGCGTGGAAAACACTTCCAAACGAAGAGCGCGAGGCAGCGATCAGTGAGTTTTTAGCGCTTGTCGACCAATGGGAGACGACGGAAAGCGAGAAGCAAGGAAGCCATGCCGTCTACACGATCGTCGGGCAAAAAGCCGATATTTTGTTCATGATTTTGCGGCCGACGCTGGATGAGCTGCATGAAATCGAAACAGCGCTTAACAAAACGAAACTCGCCGACTATTTATTACCTGCGTATTCGTACGTTTCGGTCGTGGAGTTGAGCAACTACTTGGCGTCCGGCAGCGAAGATCCGTACCAAATTCCAGAGGTGCGCCGCCGTTTGTATCCAATTTTGCCGAAAACGAACTACATTTGCTTCTATCCGATGGACAAGCGGCGCCAAGGCAACGACAACTGGTACATGTTGTCGATGGAACAGCGGCGCGAACTCATGCGCGCCCACGGCATGACCGGCCGAAAATACGCCGGCAAAGTGACGCAAATCATCACCGGCTCCGTCGGCTTGGATGATTTTGAATGGGGCGTCACCTTGTTTTCAGATGATGCACTCCAGTTCAAAAAGCTCGTCTATGAAATGCGCTTTGATGAAGTGAGCGCCCGCTTTGGCGAGTTTGGTTCATTTTTCGTCGGCACTCGCTTGTCGGTGGAAAAAGTTCCTTCGTTCTTCCATGTATAAAAAAGAGGGGCCCAAACGCGGCAGGGCCCCTTCGCTTATTTTCCTGTTCTTCAAGCAACCGGCGAGCTCCTCCCCCTGAAAGGTCAGCCAAACGAGCGATTTCTTCCGCCGTCATCCCTTTGCACATCATGTTACGGGTCTTTCTTGCGCAACGGGTTTCCCTTTTTGGTCAACCTCCCCTGTTTCTGTCATATCCAGCCCAACTGCCCCATACATATAAATCAGAAATTCCTCCGAGAAATCGCCTGTCTGTCTGTCACCATTTTCCTGTTCCATCAATAGCCTATTACTGTCGAAATTCACAACGACTGAGGTGACGATATGGGTCAGATCGCTCCCTCCATTGTAGCCCACACAGAAGAGGAAGTGAAGTTGTTGGCTCGGCTCATGCGAGCCGAAGCGGAAGGAGACGGGCGGCTTGGGATGCTCATGGTCGGCAACGTCGGCGTCAACCGCGTCATCGCCGACTGCCTTGACTTCCGCGGCATCCGCTCTATCCGGCAAATGGTGTTTCAAAGCCCGGGAGGCTTTGAGGCGGTGCAAAAAGGGTACTTTTACCAACGGGCGCGCGAAGTGGACATCGGCCTAGCCCGCCAAGTGCTCCGCGGTTGGCGCTACCACCCAGCGACAAACGCCCTTTGGTTTTTTAAACCACCTGAAGGTCAACCGTGCCCACCGCAATGGTTTGGCCAGTGGAACGTCGGCCGCTACAAATCGCATTGCTTTTTTGCACCGACTCCATCCGACTGCCCACGTGTCTATTCTTAATATTGAGGAGGGTTCTTTATGCCGAACAATCCAGAAAATCAATTTTATCCACTTGATGAGGAGCAACAATCATTTTATTATTCGCCGTTCGGTCAAGAACGGCAACAACCGTATGCATCCTATCCATACGGCTATCCGTATCCGCAGCCGTACTATCCGGCGGCGTACCCGTATTATTACTATCCGCAAGCGGCTGCCGCTCCAACGATGACACCGGCGACAGCCGCCGCTCCGACGTTCGGTTTGCAGGCGCCGACGTTTACGGCCCCGACACCGATGCCGACCACCACCGGCCCATCGATTCCAGGGATGCTGCCGATTGAAGAATCGTACATTGAAAACATTTTACGGTTAAACAAAGGAAAAGTCGCCACTATCTATGCGACGTTTGAAAACAACCGTGAGTGGAATGCCAAGGTGTTTCGCGGCGTCATTGAAGCGGCTGGACGTGACCATGTCATTTTAAGCGACCCACAAACAGGCACACGCTATTTGATCCCGATGATTTACCTCGATTACGTCACGTTTGAAGGAGAAATCGCCTACGAATATCCGTTTGCCGGTGCCTCCGCCACGCCGCTCGCCTCCTATTCGCCGCGCTGAGTGCAAGCGCAAAACCGATGTTCGATGAGCAGGCTGCCCCAGGGTAGCCTGCTTTTTTTCATCCGATGCGACGTCCATCACAAGTTGCTGACGCCCAGTTGTCTATCATGGTGGCAAACGAAACAAAAAAGGTGCCTTCTATGATTGGGACGGCGCGTGATTTCCTGTTCGGGGTACACCTTGCCCGCGCTTCGCTTACAGCCATTTCAACGCCGCATAGCCGATCATCACCCAGGCGACCAAAAAAGCGACGCCGCCAAACGGAGTGATCGCGCCAAGCGGCTTAATCTGCGTTACACTTAATACGTACAAGCTCCCGGAAAACAACACGATGCCGGCGAACATCACCCAGCCCGCCGCACCGATCAGCCCGACATTTGGCGCCTTGCCAGCGAGCAATCCGACAACAAGCAGCCCTAATGCGTGGAACATCTGGTATTGGACCGCCGTTTTCCAAATCTCCAAATAACGATCCGGAATCTTCCCTTCAAGCCCGTGCGCGCCAAACGCTCCCAATGCGACGGCTAAAAACGCATTGAGCGCGCCGAGAAGGACGAATGTTTTCATAGCTGTTCCGCCTTTCTAATGAAAGATTGTTTTCCCTCATTCAATATAATGGGAATGTTCCCCGACAACAAATTACTAATGAATGTCAGCCACTTCACTCGACAGAACCGGTCAATCGGGAGCGCCACCGGCAAGACCCGCATCCAAGCCGGTGAACCGCTTCTTGTTTTTTGGCGCAAACAAAGGCAAGCGATTCAACGGAGTTCTGTTGATCAACATTCCCCGTGGAGAAGACCGTTTTCCACGGTGTTTCGTTGCCCCCTCAAAAATCCAACAACGACTCCCCGTTCGCCTCATCGTCAATGTCAGGGGAGCGTCCTCCGACAGAAACACCCCCAAGCGAAAGCCCGCCAGCAACCGAAATCGGCCCGCCGACGGCAAGCGACTCTGTCGAGACAGACGGAACGGACGGTTGCGGCTGGCCTGTCGTTTCCAGCATCAAATCGCATAAAACGCGAATGGCAGCGACATGTTCACGCATCCGCTGCGGGTCATGGGCCGCCTTTGCCTTGCGCAATTCGTCTTCCATTTTGGCGACAACCGCCGCCAAAGAGATCGTCATGATGTCTTCCCCCTTTCTTCATTCAGCTCGGGCGCCGATGTTCTCGATTTGCCAATCGATCGGTTCGCGTCCGTGCTTGGTTAAAAACGCGTTCGTCCGCGAAAACGGGCGATGGCCGAAAAAGCCGCGCGCGGCGGAAAACGGGCTCGGGTGCGGCGCTTCAATAATCAGATGGCGCGGATTCGTAATCCGTTCTTTTTTCTCTTGCGCGTTCCGGCCCCAAAGCAAAAAGACGACCGGATCGTCTTTTTCGTTGACGAGCTCAATGACGCGGTCGGTGAAATATTCCCACCCTTTGCCGCGATGGGAGTTCGCCTGGCCGCGGCGGACGGTCAGCACGGTGTTTAACAACAGCACCCCTTGCTCGGCCCATTTGACGAGATAGCCGTTATCTGGTATATAGCAGCCGAGGTCGTCATGCAGCTCTTTAAAAATGTTCGCTAAGGACGGCGGCACCGGCACGCCCGGCTTGACGGAAAAACTAAGCCCGTGCGCCTGTCCCGGGCCGTGGTACGGATCTTGCCCGAGCAGCACGACTTTGACGTTTGCATACGGTGTATAATGAAGGGCGTTGAAAATATCGTGCATATCGGGATAGATCGTCCGCGTCCGGTACTCCTCTTTTAAAAACTCGCGCAGCTTTAAGTAGTACGGCTTTTGAAACTCCTCTTCAAGCAGCGGAGCCCAGTCGTTTTTGAGAATCGGCATTGCGAGCAACTCCTTTGCCATCGGCTTTTTCCCTTTTATCATTGTAGCCCAAAAGACACCAGCGTCAAAGCGAAGTGAATGTTCAGATTGAGGCAACCATAGCGAAACCTGTTTCCCCAACAGGAAATGCGCCAATCCCCTGCCGCAGCCAAACCGGAACACGCCGGTCGCGGCAGGCGGAATAGAGGACAAAAATCTCCTTTTTTATTCTCTTCGCCCATTGTTTCCTTCTTTCCATCATCATGTCCCCTTTTCATTCGACATTCCCTGTTTCAACAAGTATAAAATATGGGTATAGAAAGCGTAAACGCCAAAGGCCGGACAAGCTAAGCCGTCGGCGCCAACGCAACACGGGATATCCATCAAACGCACAGTGGGGTGAAAGAAATGGATCAGAAACGATTTCGTCTTGTTCATGACGAACAGCCGGATCGGCACGTTGTATACATAAAAGGCGAACTGGACCTGGCGGCAGCCGAGCAATTTCAACGCACCGTCGAACCGCTCGCCGGCGATGCGTCCAAACCGCTCGTTCTTCGTCTCGAAGATTTAACGTATATTGACAGCACCGGGATCGGCATGTTTGTAGCGCTGTTAAAAACGCGGCATCAACTCGGGGCGCCGTTTGCCATTGAAAACGTGCCGCCGAAAGTGCGGCGTCTGTTCGATTTAACTGGAGTATCCTACTTTTTTTCCGAAATGAACGATGCGTCAGAAAGGATCGGAGGCCAATCATGAAAGAGCACGAAACGATCGTACAGCTGTCGATTCCAGCCGATGCACAGTTTCTTGACATCGTGCGTTTGACGTTATACGGGCTGGCTGCCAAAATGGGATTTTCCTATGAAGAAATCGAAGATATGAAAGTCGCCGTCTCCGAAGCGTGCAACAACGTCGTGCTTCACGCCTACAACGGAAGAAGCGGCGATATTCACCTCCGTTTTGAGATGAGCGCCGATGCGCTTTCCATCGTCATTAAAGATGAGGGAAAAGGGTTTGACTACAAACGGGCGATCAAACAGGCGGCGTCGCTGTCCGGCAAGCCACTCCAAGATGTGAAAGTCGGCGGCCTCGGCCTCTTTTTAATGGAAGCGCTCATGGATGACGTCCGCGTTACGACCAAAGGCGGAACGGAAGTCCGCTTGACAAAATTCCGCCTTCACGGCGAAGGAGAGCATGCCCATGACTGTATATCCCCCTCCTCTGTCCAAGAGCAAGCTTGACGCCCTTATTTCCGCCTATCAACAAACGAAGACGGAAGAAGCGGCGACAGCGTTGCTCGTGCGTTTTGAGCCGCTCATTGCGGCCGCAGCGAAAAAAATGGCGCGCAGCCGCCCTGATTTTTACGAAGACTTGTTTCAAGTCGGCCGGCTGTCGTTTTTGCGCCTTCTTGACCATTACGACCCGAACCAAGGAACAAACTTTGAATCGTATGCGATGAAAAGCTTGATCGGCTATATGAAAAACTATTTGCGCGACAAAGCGTGGTATATCCAAGTGCCGCGCCGGGTGAAAGAGAAAGGAAGCAAAGTGCAGCAAGCCATCGACGAACTGACCGTCAAGCTCGAGCGGTCGCCGAACATAGATGAAATTGCCGCCCATTTAGGCTTATCGGTGGAAGAGACGATCGAGATTTTAGCCGGCCGCGACCATTACCAGGCGATTTCGCTCGACGCCCCGGTGCAAGACGGGGAAAAGGATGCGACGACGATCGGTGAATTCGTCGCGGATGAAGCGAACGAAATCGAGTCGCTGATCGAGCGAATGGATTTAGAGCAGGCGATCGGCAAACTGAGCGAGCAAGAACAAATCGTCATCGACGCCGTCTTCCGCCGCGGCGAGACGCAACGGTCGCTCGCTGAACGGCTTGGCGTCTCGCAAATGACGATCAGCCGCATTCAAAAGCGGGCGATCGAAAAGCTGAAACGGCAGCTGGCCGCTGCCTACCCGTCGTAACAGCCAAAAACGCCGCCGCCGGCCGGCTAGGGCGGCATCAGCGGCGGCGGAGCAACAACAACGTCTGGTCGTCTTTTTGTTCGTATTGGTGGTACGCCTTGATATGCTCGTACAAATCGCGGACGATTTGCGCTGCCGGCTGGTCCAAATTGACGCGGGCAACCATCGAGGCGAGGACGGAAAAATCATCGTCCGCCTCTTCGCCGCGTTTTTCGGTCACCCCATCGGTGTACAGCAACACAAAATCACCCGGCTCGAGCACTACCGACTTCGTCTCAAACGAAAATTGCGGAAACAACCCGAGCGCGCATCCTTTGGCGTGCAGCGGGACGCATTGTTTCGTTTTCGCCCGGTACCAAAGCGCCGGTTCGTGCCCAGCGCACGCGTACGAGAACGTATGCGTCTTTTCGTTGTAATTGCCGACAAACATCGTGACAAACATCGACGGCTCGGTGTAGTCGTAGGCGAATCGGTTCAGCAGGTCAAGATACACGTGCGGCTGCGTTCCGTAATGAACGGTCCGGTCCAGAATAAATTTCATCAGCGTCATGAGCATTGCCGCTGGAATCCCTTTTCCCGATACATCGGCAATGCAAGCTGAGACCGATGTTTGATGGACAGCAAAGTGATAAAAATCGCCGCTCAACACTCGGGCAGGGACGCTGAGGACGCTGATGTCGACGTACGAAGGCAAATCCGCCTTCGACGATGTCTGCAAAAGCGCCCGTTGCATATTCGCGGCAAGCGACAGTTCAAAGTCGAGCTGTTCCCTCTCGCGCTCAAGCCGCTCTTTCTCTTTTTTCTCCGTCATGTCGCGCAAAACGGCGACAAGCCCTGTCAGCGCACCGTTTTCCATCACCGGCGCCAGCGTGTAGCCGACCGGCAGGCACACGCCGTCATGGCGGCGAAACGGCTCCTCCTCGACGCGAATCACCTCGCCGCTTTTCAGCTGTTTGACAACACGGCGCAGCCGCTTCCAGTCCCACGCGGACCCATCCGGCCCGGCGAGCGAGACAAACGAAAACAGTGGCTTCCCTTTCGCTTCCTCCGGATCAAGGCCAAGCAAACGGCCCGCTTCCGGGTTCATCCATACGATCCGGCCGTCGCGGTTTAACATCATCAATCCCTCGCCAAGGGCGTTCGCCATCATTTCCAGCTGCTGTTTGTGCTGTTTCAGCTCCACGTACGGTTTTTCGACCGTCTCGACGTACATTGCACGCACGACATACAAAAATCCGGCCATTTCATACAGCTGCCCCCATAGCGCATGGCCGCCGCCAAGCATAAGCAGCCATTGGCCGAGGGCAAACCACCATAACGCCAGCAGCCAGTACAGGAAGGATCGGGAACTCCCTTGCCGCCAACGACGCCATACAAGCAAAGCGGCGCCCGCATCGAGCAAACCGGCAATCCCTTCGCCGGCCTTCCACCAGAGCGGCCAGCGGCTTGTCCCGTCTCCCGGCCAAAGCGGCGCTACCCAATGGATGAATAGCCCAACGACCGCCGCATAAGCAAAAGCGGCGAAAAACGCTTGCCACCGTTGCCCGCTCCTCCGCTCCATCACCTCATCGCGGCGCGAAAACAGAAAAAGAAGCCCCCAGGCAAGCGTCAATCGGGCCGAGAGCGAAAAAGGGGACGCTTCCACACCATCAGATGCAAAAGACAAGACAACATGCAGCGAAAACAACAAGCCTGAGGAGAAAAACAGCGCCCCCATCATCAGCCGCTCCATTGACAACGTATGCGGAAACACAGACCATCCTTGCACGGCGACAAGCCAGCAAACGACCATCACGGCGAGCCCTAAGGCAAGATGAATAGAATGATAGAATCCGGGCGAAACAGGCAACCGGCCGGCCGCAAACAGAAGCAAGCCAAACATTCCGGCCGCCAGCACGGCCATCGCGCTGTGCAGACGCACCAGGCGATATCGTTCGTATTCATTCACAAATGGGGAACCTCCACTCTTCGTTCTATATGGTTTATTATACCATACGGCTCCCCGCCAGCGTATATGCACGTCACGGCCGTTTGGTTGTCCAACAAAAAAGGAACCTCTCCGAATGAATAGGCTCCCAAGCCAAGTTTGCAGCCATTTCCCGCGCAATACTCGGCCTCCCGTTAAAATGTGTGCGCCAAGTCTTTCGCCCGGGCGATGGCGTTCGCTTTGATTTCTTCCGCCTTTTCCGGCACCGCCGCATGCCCTTCGACAAATACCATTCTATTGGTGATGGGAGATATCCTGCAACGACAAAATAATGGGAATGTATAGCGCAAAAAAATATTGCAGCGTGGCCGAACTTTAAGGACAAGATGTGATACAATCATGAGCGTGGCGGTGTGAACTACCCCCACTTAATTTTCTAGCGAAAATTTGAAGTGGGGGCTTCCAAAGAAGTTTGACTGCTTCAAGCAATCCTTATTCTTTGAGGCGTGTCCACTTCGCCGCTAGAGCATAAGACACTCAGGTCTACAGCTTTACTTTTCTTTAAGATGTTTAATGCGCCATTGACATCAGCATTAATTAGTTTGCCAGACTTTGTTCGATACAAGCCGCGCTTAATACGTTTGCCGCTGAACTTATATTCTTTTGGATTGTCGGCATTATATTCAGGAATCTCATCGCCGTCAAAAAAGCTGGCTTGAGACGTATAGGATTCTTCCTGTTTCAAGAATTCAATGCCGTAAAATTCACAAAGATATTCTAGTTTTTCTTTTATGTTACCGAGAGGAATATTGACAAAGTTTTGATTTGTCTTTTTTCCTAGATTCATATTGCGTTGCCATGTTTCCGCATAGCCAATGACAAGTTTGCCAATTTGATTTTCAATACAGTAGTTAATGATGTAACGGCAAGTCTTGTTGATATAATCATTCACTTTATTATTGCGATTCATAGCAAGCAAAGCCTGTTTACGAGTGGTGCCTTTGATTTTTTGCTTATCTTTTATGCTTTGAAGTCTGGCATTTTCTTTGTTAAACCATTGATTTATACTTTTTAATCTCCGCCCATCAATGATAAATGATCTGCCGTCTGATGTGACACAAGTGGCAAGATTGTTTAATCCTAAATCAATTGCCAGTGCTTTTTGGTCGTTTAATTCTCTTTGATCTTCAGGCATTTCATATTTGTACTGAATCTCAAAGAACCTGGCATGATGCTTAGGAATGATTTCAATCTGCTTAATCTTTTTGTCCAGTAACACAGGCGGAATCGTTATCGTGATAGGCTTGTGAGTCTTTTTAAATAGGCGAGAATACGGTATCGTGAATTTGTTGCCGTCTATACGAATCTGGCCAATGATCAGTGAATGAAAGCCATCTTTTTTAAGATATTTTGGAATACTGATAGCCTTGTGGTCATATTTTCCTTGTTTGGCAAGACTGATCAAACCAAAGAAAGATTTAAAGGCTTCATTGACCTTTTTTAAAATTTGCTGTGCCATGTTGCTGTTTAACAGCTTATAGTTTTCGTTAGTTTTGGCAAGATGATCGTTTTTCTCATAATTAAGAAATTCCTTGTGTTCAAAATAGTATTGTCTGACATTGTACAATCCGACGTTGTACATGTTCTTGGCAATATGGCACAGTTCTCGAAGAGTCAAGTATTCTTCTTTGGTCAAACCATTTAGCTGTTGTTTGATACAAAAATACATTTTTTCACCTCCCATCTAACTATATTATACTATATTTTACTGAATCTATCCTATTTTCAGCAAAATATAGTTAAGGCGATTCTTCTCCCACTTACTCCGCTTCGCTTCGTTGAAGTGGGAGTCTTCTCGCCTAATTAAGATAAACGCCCGAAGCCGCTTCCCTTTCTCTTAGCGGGAAACAGAGTCCATCCGCTTCCACCAACAGCACCCGACCATATCGTTGGGAAACAGAGGGGAGGAGCGAGACAGGGGCCTCCAACACCAGCTGACGAATCACCTCATGGCTGAGGACCGCATCTCTCACGATCGACTCCAACGAACGGGCGGCTTTGCGGTAGGAAGAGCACCCCACAACCAACTTGACTGCCGTTTCCCCCTAGGCAAGGACCGATCGGTTAGACTCCATTAAAGCCCTGTTCAGCATTGAGCAAGAAAATATAGGCGCCCACTTGTCGATCGCAGTCTTAGTTCCGTTGAATGGATTAATTTTATTTTGCGGTAATCGGATTGGAAAATATCTTGTTGCGGAAGACGTATTTTGGAAATATTTTGGTGATGGGGTCACGAATGTCGTTAATCGGGTTGCCATAAGGGATAATATGTTCAAATAAAATTTCTAAAACCCTCTGCTTTCGATATAGGTTTTGACAAACTCGCCGTAAGCTTTCTTATCTATTATCGGATTCACATAATCTAACTTTCGATCTTTATAAGTATAGTTATCTCGAATCCAATGAAAGTCTTTATCGTTATTACTAACTAATATGGCATTATGTAGAAGAGCTGCAGCTGCAACAAGAGCATCTGGTGCTTTAATACTCTTTTTGCGTGTACTGTCCGCTCTCGCTTTTCTTCTTATGTCAGCTGCTAGCTCCATATCTTCTCTAGTGACTTCATAGATTTGATCAGCCATTTGAATATATCCTTTTCTATTTTCTCTTATATCAGGATCTGTTTCGATTTCGAAATGAGACATGATCTCCATCTCAATGAAGGTAGTCATAATAATCTCTACCTCATCTTCAATCAGCTGTTCAATGAACTCTACTGCATCAGGGTAACCCATTTCATGTGCTGCGTATATATTTGTATCGATTAGTACTTTGGTTGACAATGCTTAATCCTCCCACTCTTCTCTATTTGCAATTCTTAATGATTCCAACACGCCTTCTTTGCTAAATAACTTCGTACTGCCAGCCAGACGTTTGTGTAACGCTTTCTTTTCTTCCTTGGTTAGCTTCTTTTTTTTAGATCGCACTTGAATGACCTCCTTCATTTGCTCTTCTGTTAGAACAGATGGTCCAATTCGGTAATGATGACGGTTTTGACGCACTATTCTCTTTAAAATTGGGCGTCTTGCCGTTCCAGTTGTTATATGATATGCGCCACGGCTCCTTTTTTTGTTAGTGCTCATTTGCATCCCCACCTTGGTTGAGGTTTTATACATAATTATATCATGTTTCAAGAAGTCAGGTTATTAATTTTACTGTAGATGAGCAGGCTCTTCACCACAAGTTGTAAATGAACCTTCATCATTTACACTCCCGTTTCCGTTTTTCAATGTGCTCCAATTTCAATTTCTTGCAGTTGAGTTGCGTAAACAAAACTGGCGTGATTACATTTGCCATGACAACCCCATCGCGGCTGCGTTGTTAAGCAAAATGGCGTATACTGAGTTTGAAACATGTATCATACCTTCAAATGTTTCTATTTCGTTTTGAAATTGGTGGGACTTTTAGCGTATTAGGGCGAGAAGACTCCTGCTTCACCGGAGCAAAGCGAGGATATGCCGCGAAAACTCCCTGACACGCCTGTTCCTTGACAACATGATCATTTGTCCGGGAAGGCGATCGGCAGGGAGACTTGCCGGTCTTACCTACCGTACGTCAAGTTATCAGATCCATGTTGTCTATCAAAGGGGAATTTACACAATAATTTGGACTTAACCTATGTGTTTCATCGCTATTTACTGCATGTACCGTTACGTACTCTTATGCACAATTTTGGGTTTTTACTCTAGAAGGTTGGTGAAAAACCGTTGTTTGCCTTGATCGATGATGGAACGCGTGAACATAGAGGCTGATGCAACAAGTTTTCTCTACTTGAGAACTGATTCCCAGAAACGGTTGTGCGAGTCAATCACCGGCCTCCTAGAAGGCCGATGAAAAATGACTGCCATGAGCAAATCAACGGCATTTCGCCAAAAAAGAAGGCCGATTTCACCAGGCTTTTCTAACTGAGACACAGATGGAATAGCAGGATTTTGTACGAGATCATCGCCTCTCTAGGATCCGCATGTGAAATCTTTGCGAGCAAAGCATTTTGGCTCTTTTAGATGACCTCAAACCGTCAAACTCAGAGGGGTGAAGGATCAAAAAAAGAGGCTGTCTGCGAAAGCTCGGTTTCACGATCTTTTGAGACAGCCTCCGTTCCCGTCATCAAAAAGCGATTTTTTCCTCCAAAAAGGCTTTGAGCTCTCCAATCGGCAGCCGCACTTGCTCCATCGTGTCGCGGTCGCGCACGGTCACTTGGCCGTCTTGTTCAGACTCAAAGTCGTACGTGATGCAAAACGGCGTGCCGATTTCGTCTTGGCGGCGATACCTCTTGCCGATCGAGCCGGTTTCGTCATAGTCGACCATGAAATGTTTCGCCAGCTCTTCATAAATGCGGTGCGCCCCGTCCGCGAGCTTTTTCGACAGCGGCAAGACAGCCGCTTTGTACGGCGCAAGCGCCGGATGCAAATGCATCACCGTCCGGGTCGTTCCGTCTTCCAGTTCTTCCTCGTCATAGGCGTCGATCATAAACGCCAGCGTGACGCGGTCGGCGCCAAGCGACGGCTCAATGCAGTACGGCACGTAGCGTTCGTTCGTTTCTTGGTCGAGATAATGGAAATCCTCTCCGGAGTATTCCATATGCCGCCTTAAGTCGTAGTCAGTGCGCGACGCGATGCCCCACAGCTCGCCCCAGCCGAACGGGAAATGGTACTCGATGTCCGTCGTGGCGTTGCTGTAGTGGGACAACTCTTCTTTCGCATGGTCGCGCAGGCGGATGTTATCCTCCTTCATGCCGAGCGACAGCAGCCAGTCCTTGCAAAACTGTTTCCAATAGTCAAACCATTGCAGCTCCTCACCGGGCTTGCAGAAAAATTCGAGCTCCATTTGTTCGAACTCGCGCGTGCGGAACGTGAAGTTGCCCGGCGTAATCTCGTTGCGGAAGCTTTTGCCGATTTGCGCGATGCCAAACGGCAATTTTTTGCGCATCGTGCGCTGGACGTTTTTGAAGTTGACGAAAATGCCTTGCGCTGTCTCTGGACGCAAATAAATTTCGTTGGCGCTCGACTCGGTGACGCCTTGGTACGTTTTAAACATTAAGTTGAACTGGCGCACGTTCGTGAAATCGCGGCTGCCGCATTCCGGGCAGGCGATGTCGTACTCCTTGATGAGTTCATCCATCTTGGCAAGCGGCAACCCGTCAACGATCATCTCGATCCCTTTTTCCTCGAGCGCCTTCTCAATCAGCTTGTCGGCGCGGTGGCGCGCTTTGCACTGTTTGCAGTCGACCATCGGGTCATTGAAATTGCCTAAATGGCCGGATGCTTCCCACGTTCTTGGATTCATCAAAATGGCAGCGTCGAGGCCGACGTTGTACGGCGACTCTTGGACGAACTTTTTCCACCACGCCCGTTTGATGTTGTTTTTCAGCTCGACGCCAAGCGGGCCGTAATCCCACGTGTTCGCCAGCCCGCCGTAAATTTCCGAGCCCGGAAACACGAAGCCACGATGCTTGGCGTGGGCAACGATTTCTTCCATTGTCGCAACCATCTTATTCATCCTCCTCCATTGATCATCGTCATAACAATGAAAAACGCCCTCGCCCCTAGGCCTTGTGCCTAGGGACGAGAGCGTAGCTCCCGCGGTTCCACCCTAGTTGATGCGCCAAACGCGCACCCACTTTCGTCATGTTCGCTCCGGACTGCCGTTTCATTAACTGTCTTCACCGGGCTCCCACCGCCCCCGGCTCGCTTCGGAAGAGAGGGTTAACTACTATTGATCCGTCATCGCGATCCATATATGATTTTGTCCACTATCATAACAAACCCCAAAACCTTTTGTCAACGCCATCCTGCCTTTTTTTGCATCCAAAACCGCGACACGATCGGCTGACCGTTCCAAATGACTTCGGTGTCCGCCCGGCGCTTCGCGACTTCCGGCTCGTCAAGCAAGAGCCAAAAATTTTTCATCGGCAAGTCCCCAAGCCCATGCTTCTCACACAGCCGCCGCAAATATTGGCGCCGCTTGTCGTTCATATGTCGCGACACGTTGTCGCCGTCCGGGCTGAACGCGTACAACACGGTCGCCGCCGCGACACGCATGACGCGACAGGCGGCCGCCGCGCGCAAAAAGAAGTCCCAATCCCAATAATGGTGGACAGACGGGTCAAAGCAGCCGATCTCGTCATGGAGCGATTTTCGATACACGCTTCCAGACGGGACGTACGTCGAAAACGTCCGCATCGCTTCCAAATCATACTCATAGGCAAATAAAAAACGGGCGGATGGGACGCGCTGATCGTTCTCCACCCGATACTGGACAATTTCCGCATCGGCATAGGCAAAATCGGCGTCACGAAGCGCTGTGACCATCCGTTCGAGATGGCACGGCAACACGAGGTCATCGTCGTCGCAAAGCATGATGCATTCCCCGCGCGCCGCCTTGACGCCTTCGTTGCGGGCGGCGACATGTCCTTCGTTGTCGCGGCGGTCGATGAGACAGATGTCAAGCTCTGGATACAAGGCGGCGACATCATGAACGGGGATGCCGCCGTCATTGACAATGATCACCTCAAAATGGCGGTATGTCTGCCGGCTCAACGCCTCGAGCAGCTCGGCAAGCGGATACGGGCGATTGTACGTTGGGATGACGACTGATACGAACGGGCGCAAGGAATCCACCGCCTCTCTTCATGATCCGAACAAAAAAGGGCTTACCCTTAAGGTATAGCCCTCCGTTTGATTTGTCAACTTAAGCGAGCTCTTGCTGCTTCGTCTCTTTGCCGAGGACGGCGACAGAAAGAACGGCGACAAGAACAGCGAGGCAAAACAGCGTGAAAATGGCCGTCACCGACACCCCTTGGGCGACAAGCGAGCCGACCAACAGTGGGCCAAAAATGCCGCCGATGCGGCCAAACGCCGCCGCCATGCCGGCGCCTGTCGCACGGATCGACGTCGGATACTGCTCCGGCGTATACGCATACAGCGCTCCCCAAGCGCCGAGGTTGAAAAACGACAAGAAAATGCCGGATGCCATCAGCCCAACGAGCGACTCGGCCGTGCCGAAAAAGTAGGCGCTCAATGCGGTGCCAAGCAAGTACGTGACCAAGACAAATTTCCGTCCCGCCCGCTCGATCAGCCATGCGGCGCTGAAATAGCCGGGCAATTGCGCCAGCGTCATGATGAGCACATATTCAAAGCTTTTAATTAAACTAAACCCTTTCATCACCATAACGCTCGGCAGCCATAAAAACATGCCGTAATACGAAAAGACGACGCAAAACCAAAGCAACCAAAGCATAACCGTCTCTTTCCGATGGGGAGCGGACCATACGTGGACGATGTTTTTCCATACCGTCTCTTCTTTTCTTACAGCCGCAAACCGCGGCGAATCAGGCAGACGGAGGCGCAAATAGATCGCATACAGCGCCGGGATCGCCGCCAGCCATAACGCCGTCCGCCAGCCGTAAGCCGGTATGACGAAATACGAGATGAGCGCTGCCAATAGCCAACCGCCAGCCCAAAAGCTTTCAAGCAGCACGACAGCCCGGCCGCGGTCTTTAGCCGGCACCGCCTCCGAAACGAGCGTCGACGCGACCGGCAGCTCGCCGCCAAGCCCCATGCCGATCAAAAAGCGGAGCGCCAAAAACGCCGCCAACGTCGTCGTCAGCGCCGACAGCCCGCTGCCGATCGAGAATAATAACAATGTGACAATGAAAACATTTTTCCGGCCGATCCGGTCGGCGAGCAGCCCGAACACGAGCGCCCCGACCGCCATGCCGATCGAGTTGACGCTGCCGATCCAGCCGACTTGCCCGGCCGTCAAGTTCCAATCTTTTTGCAAGGCGGCCATCAAAAACGACAGCATCCCGACGTCCATGGCGTCAAACAGCCAACCGAGCCCGGCAATGCCTAACAGCCTGCGCTGGGAAATCGCGGTTTGGTTCATGTGTATCCCCCTGTCATTATCGATGTAAAGACACTATCTACTGTTCATTATAGAGGGGGACGGAAGTAAATTCAATCCCGTATTGCTCATTGTCTCACAAAAGGAACTACAACAGTAATAAACAAGCCGCCGAAAAGCGATTGCTCTCGGCAGCTTTGCTCGTGCCAATCCGTCTTATAATTCCCATTTCTCGATGTCCATCTGAAGATGCCCATGAGCGCCAAAGAAAATCGTTTGGTCGTCCGGATACGGAAAAAACCGCGCAGTGAACGTCTCTTCGCCATCATTGACGAACAGTTCGATCGATGACGTATCAAGGAAAACATGAAGCGAACGAAGACGTGGCAATCGACATTGCCGCTTCTCCGTCAGCCCGTTCACAAAGCTTTTCCGTTCAAGCGTCAATACCCCTTCGTCACTATTGTAAACAAGGCGAGCCGCATGGCGAAAGTAAATTTCCATCATGCTTCCGAACAGTTCGATATTGTCGAGGCGAAGTTCGATCGCATCTCCCTCGAGTCCCGGCCATGACCTCAGCTCATTCACCACAGTGGCGCTTGGATATGCTACTTTTTGTTTGCGCAACTGTTTCAGCTCTTCCACTGGCGTCTGTCTCAGCTTGCCGCCAGTGAGGCGAAGTTCGCGCGGCAAGGTGAGCGCGTGCACCCAGCGGTGGCTCACTGTCGGCTGACGGTCTTCATCCTGGTCCGGCACGCCCATCCAGCCGATGAGGATGCGCCGCCCGTTCCGGTCAAGCATCGTTTGCGGGGCGTAAAATTCAAAGCCGCGATCAAGCTCCTCAAACGTCCCGTGAAGGAATTCGGCCCGTTCGTAGTCGAAGCGGCCGACAAAATAACCTGACTGGTAGACGTTTTGGTAGCGCATGCCGTCCGGTTTTAATCCTTGCGGGCAGACGATGAGTACGTCTTGCCCATCTAATGGAAACAAGTCTGGGCATTCCCACATATAGCCAAACGGACCAAGCCCGTTCATGTTTCCGCCAGCAATTGGGCCAAGATGCTCCCAATGACAAAGATCAGCGGAACGAAACAGCACCGCTTTTCCATCGCCGCTTTCGCTTTGCGCCCCCAGGATCATATACCAATGGCCCTGATACCGCCATACTTTCGGATCGCGGAAATGGGCCGTATATCCGTCCGGAAGTGTAATGACGACTCCTTTTTTTGTAAAATGAATGCCATCTTCCGATACGGCCATGCATTGATACGTTTGGCGGTTTCCTTGTTCATCTTTCACATTGCCAGTGTAAAACAGCACGAGTTTTCCATCGCAACTAATCGCACTGCCGGAATAGCAGCCATCTTTGTCATACCATTCGCTTGGCGCTAACGCAATCGGCGCTGCTTGCCAATGAACCAAGTCTGGGGATGTATAATGCCCCCAGAACTTGGCGCCATGGCCGGTGCGAAACGGCATCCATTGGTAGAAGACGTGATACGTTCCGTGCCAGTCGATCAGCCCGTTTGGATCGTTCATCAACCCGACAGGGGGCATGAGATGGTAGCGAAGCCGATACCGGTCACGATTGACAAGAGTCTCATATTTTTCGACTTCAGCGTATGCTTGTTCAATAAGTTTCTGTTCCCGTTCGGATTTCATCCGCTTGTCCCCTCACTCTTCTTCTTCACGGAACTTTAGAAGGAATGTCGCCACAAACGCTGAAACGACGGCAATGGCAAAACCGATTAAGTAGTGCATTAAGTTCGTGAGCCCTTCCGGCGCAACGATGGCGATCATCGGGATGCCGGTCAACCCGTAGGCATTAGCTACTACATTCGTAAATACGACGTACGCTCCGCCGAGCGCGCCGCCAATGGCCGCAGCGATAAACGGCTTCCGGTATTTTAAGTTCACCCCGAAAATGACTGGCTCGGTAATGCCTAAAAAAGCTGACAAGGCCGCCGGTAACGCAATCTCTTTTGTTTTTGTCCGCTTCGATTTGACAAATACAGCCAAACCGGCGCCGCCTTGGGCGACGTTGGCCATCGACCAAATTGGCAGTAAATAGTTGACCCCAAGTTTCGCCAACAAGTTCGCTTCAATGGCATGAAAGCTATGATGCACACCAGTAATGACGATCATCGAGTACAATCCACCAAAGATAAGGCCAGCTAACGCACCGCCATAATGGTAAACAAAGTTCAACACCGTCGTAATCCCATCGCCAAGCAAATTGCCGAGCGGACCAATGGCCAAAATCGTAATAAATCCCGTCAAAATGACGGTCACAAAAGGAACAACAAGCAAACTGACCGCATGAGGAACAACTCTGCGCAATCCACGCTCCACTTTGCTCATCACATACGTCGCCAGCAAAATCGGCACGACCGTCCCTTGATACCCAACCATAGCGATATCAAAGCCAAGAAAATGCATATAGTTTGGCTTGGCCTCGGCCAATCCCCACGGGTTTAATAGCGCCGGGTGAGTCATAATACCGCCGATGACCGCCCCTAAAAACGGCGTGCCGCCAAATTCTTTCGCCGCGCTAAAGCCGATTAAAATCGGCAAAATAATAAACGCCGCACTCGAAAACATATCAAGCAAAATATACAGCGGGCTGTCTGCCGCCACCCATTTGAACGCCTTCATCATCCCAAGCAAACCCATTAACAAACCGCTCGCGACAATGGCTGGGATGATTGGGACAAAAATGTTTGACAACGTCTTCGCAAAGCGGGCGAGCGGATTCATTTTTTGCTTGATGGCTTCTTGATGAGCATCAGCATCACCTTGCTGTATCCCTGCTTCCCGGACAAACGCTTCATACACTTTATTCACCACGCCGGTGCCAAAAATAATTTGAAACTGTCCGGAGCTGGAAAACGCCCCTTTAACCCCTTCAATGTTTTCAATGGTTTTTGCATCAACCTTTTTCTCGTCCTTTAAAACAAGCCGAAGCCTTGTTGCGCAATGGGTCGCGCTAATGACGTTTTCTTTCCCGCCAAGGAGCGGGATGAGTTGTTTAGCAATGTGTTCATAATTCATCGGTGAACTCCTCTCCTTCTGAATGATGGTGAAATGAAAAACAAAAAAGACCTAAAACATACAAAGGGCGATCTAGCGGCATGACTCACTTGCCGTTCCCTTCATACGTTTTAGGTCTTGCCTGCTCGAAGCAGTTACAATCCCGCAATATTTCGTTGTCTGTTTTGCATTATACGGCAACTTGCTGTTTTTGTCAACGCTTTCGCAACCGTTGGATATGGAGGACGATATAGGCGAGTTCCTCCTCCGGAAAACGGATGCCATATTCCTTCTCTGCATAGGTTGCCGCTTTTTGTGTACACGCCCATTCCTTTGCATATTTTGTCTGAATGAGCGCAAGCATCTCCTCATCCATCGAATGAATCGGCTCCCCGTTTTCGATGCGGCTTAAGGCAAAGCGCAAATGAGTGAGCAGCCGCTGGTATGAAATGCTTTCCTTATCGATCAATATGCCGAGCTCCGTTTGGATAAGGTCAACGAGTTCATGAATGAGCGTCGTCTCGCGCATCGTTTTGTTCATGCTGGCGGCATCGAGTTTCGCCGTATGAATATGAAGGGCGATATGGGCCGCCTCGTCATCGGGAATCTCGATGCCAAGCCGCTCTTTGATCAACTGTTTCGCCCATAGCCCAATTTCATACTCCGCCTTATATAGCACTTTAATTTCATTGAGCAATTTGTTTTGAATGCGGTAACCTTGCTTCAACCGCTCGATGGCAAACGACAAATGGTCAGTCAGCGCAATATGAATATGGTCGTTGAGCGGTGCTTGCAGTTTGCCTTCCGCATAGCTGATAATTTCTTCGGCAATATCGATATGTTCTTCTGGCAACGTGCGAAGCAATTGCTGGAACTTCTCATTTTCTTCTTCCATGACGAAAATTTTCTCAATGCGGCCCGGGGGGATGAGATCGTTTTTCCGCTTTTGAAACGCAATCCCCGGGCCCATGACAATTTTCTCTTTGCCTTCATCGAGCACGACAACGGCGTTGTTGTTTAAAATCTTATGGATGCGAAACGCCATATGTCCTCCCTGCCGCCCTTATTTCATTTTCACATGAAACAAGACCGTCTCACCTTTTGCTGCCGATGTCCCTGCTTTTTTCTCCAAACTTTCAAGCGCATCACCATTCGTGATGATGATCGGCGTCACCGCGCTTTTCGCTTTCTCGCGCACAAGCGGCAAGTCAACAGAAAGAAGCCGATCGCCCCGTTTCACTCGGTCGCCGGCTTTGACATAGGCGGTAAACCCTTCCCCGTTCATCGACACGGTGTCGATGCCGACATGGATGAGCAGCTCCACACCCGCTTCCGAACGCAAGCCGATGGCGTGTTTCGTCGGAAAGAGTTGGACGATTTCCCCGTCCACCGGAGCGACGACATCCCCATCCGCCGGGTCGATGGCGATGCCATCGCCCATCATGTTTTGCGCAAACACCGGATCCGGCACGTCTTCAAGCGGCACAATCGTCCCGTCAAGCGGTGCGGTGATCGTCTCTTCCTTCGGCTGTTGCTTGCCAAACCATTTTTTGAACAACGGGCGTCATCCTTTCTATTCGGTTTGTCTGACATTAAGTATACCGAAACGGAAGGACAGTGCCAACCGCGCCGACCCAATCGGTCTTCATCAGCCTCGTTTGCGCAGCCGCCGGCAAATTTCTTCCGTCACTTCCTTTGTCGTCGCCGTGCCGCCAAGATCCGGCGTTTTGATGCCGTCAGCGGTGACATCCTCGATCGCTTGCAACAAAAGGGCGCCGAGCTCTTCTTCAACGAAATGGTCAGACATCAACTTCGCCGTCTAAATTTGCCCGATCGGATTGGCGATGCCTTTGCCGTAAATGTCCGGCGCCGAGCCGTGCACCGGCTCAAACATGGACGGGTACTTGCCGTTGACGTTGATGTTCGCCGCCGGGGCGATGCCGATGCTGCCCATAATAGCGCCGCCAAGGTCCGTCAAAATGTCGCCAAACAAGTTGCTCGCGACAACGACGTCAAACGTATGCGGCCTTGTCACGAAAAAGGCGGCCAATGCATCAATATGGTACGACGCGGTCGCGACATCCGGGTAGTCGCGCTTGACGTCGGCGAACACTTCATCCCAAAACGGCATCGTATGGAAAATGCCGTTCGATTTCGTCGCGCTCGTCACATGCCGTTTCCGCTTTCTCGCCAGCTCGAACGCATAGCGCATCGCCCGCTCCGTCCCTTTGCGAGTAAAGACGGCGTTTTGAATGGCGATTTCATCTTCCCTGCGGTGGATGCGCCCGCCGACTTCGCTATATTCCCCTTCGCTGTTTTCGCGGACGACGATGAAATCAAACTCGCGCGGCTCGGCCAGGGGCGAGGATAAGCCGCGGAAATATTTTGCCGGGCGAATGTTGATCACTTGTTCAAATTCACGGCGAATTTTCAGAAGCAATCCCCATAATGAAATATGGTCAGGGACAAGCTTCGGATTGCCGACCGCTCCAAGGAAAATGGCGTCAAAGTTCCGCAACGTCTCAAGCCCATCATCCGGCATCATTTTTCCATGCTCCATATAATAGTCGCAGCTCCACGGAAATTCAGTGAAAGAAAAAGAAATCCCTCCATGGACGTCTGCAACCGCTTTCAACACATCCAACGCCGCTGGTACAACTTCCTTGCCGATGCCGTCGCCAGGGATGACAGCGATTTCCCATTTTTTCACAACAGTCTCCTCCCTGATGAAACATTTCCTTATCCATATGTTCGACAGAAAGCGCACCTAATCCTCTCCATCTATTATAGAATACACGATGGCAACCCTTATTTGTGGTAAAATCAAACTACAATCTGATGAACGATGCGGGGGAAACAAATATGTCTCACTATACCGACCCGTTCCGCGGCGAATTTGACAGCCTTGAAGAGTTTGCCGACCGCGTCAGCGACGTGCTGAAATGCCCGGTGACGATCGAAGATGCGAACCATCGGCTCATCGCCTACAGCGCCCATGACGATTACACCGATCCGGCGCGGACGGCGACGATCATCAGCCGGCGCGTCCCGGAAAAAGTGATCAACAGCTTATGGAAACAAGGCGCCATCCCGGCGCTGCTCAAAAGCCGCGAGCCGGTGCGCGTGCCGCCGATTCCAGACGTGGGCCTCGGCAGCCGCGTCGCTGTGTCGATCTGGAAAAACGATGAGGTGATCGGCTTCATCTGGGTGCTGGAAACGAACCGGACGCTGTCGCCTGAGGAGATGGAATGGCTCAAGCTCGCCGCCAAGGCAGCGAAAAACAAAGTGTTGCAGCTGTATATGCGCAAAAACAAAAAAGAAGAGCGGGTGCAAGAGCTGTTTTGGAAGCTGCTCACCGGCCACATTGCGCGTGAAGATGACATCCGCGCCCATCTCGCTGCCATGCAAATCCCGACCGCACCGCAGTTTGCCGTTGTCGTCTTCCGCTTTGCCGCTGATTTGACCGCCGAAATGGAGCGGCAAATTTCCTACTTATTGCAAACAACCCAGCAACTCCCGCTCCTTCTTTATACGACCGACGGCCGCGATGTGATTTTGCTGGCGGCGCCCAAAACCGACCAGCCGCTCAAAGAGCTGAATGCATTCATCGAATCGTTCGCCGCCAAAATGAAAGAACGATTTCACATCCACGATGTGCAGTGCGGATTTGGCGGCGTGTACAGCGTCTATCGCCTCATTGAAAAAAGCTACCGCGAAGCGCTCGCCGTCCTGGCGCTGAAGGAGAAGCTTGGGGATGACATCAACGGCGTCTACGGCTACGCCCAACTCGGTATTTACCAATTTTTTGACTTTTTGCTTGAAAAAAAACGGCAAGGAGGCTGGACCAACCCGGCGCTTGAGAAATTGCAAGCCTATGACCGCAAACATCACAGCGACTTGGTGAAAACGTTTGAAACATTTTTTGACCATAACGAAAATGTGCAAGAAACCGCCGACGTCCTCAACGTTCACCCGAACACGCTTGCTTATCGGCTCAAGCGGATTGCCGACATCGCCGAGCTTGATCTCAATGACATGAATCAAAAAATCAAATTATACATCGATATTAAATTAGCGAAATACGAAGCGCGCGGTTGAATTTGTGGAAATCCACAAAACCCACGCGCTTCTTTCTCTTTTTTGAACAATGCCCGGCCCGTTCCGTCTCTTTTATACTATAAGTAAGGCCACTTTTGATGAGGAGGAACCATATTCATGATTATTGGAGTGCCAAAGGAAATTAAAAATAACGAAAACCGTGTCGCCATTACGCCGGCTGGCGTTTTGTCGTTCGTTCAGGCAGGACATACGGTGCTCATTGAGAAAGAGGCAGGGGTTGGTAGCGGTTTCAGCGACAATGATTACGCCCGTGCCGGAGCACAAATCATCGAGCGGGCGGAAGATGTGTGGGCGCAAGCAGATATGGTGATGAAAGTGAAAGAGCCGCTGCCAAGCGAATACCGCTTCTTCCGTCCGGGGCTTGTGCTGTTCACCTACTTGCATTTGGCCGCCGACCCAGAGTTGACGCGCGCCTTAAAAGAAAGCGGCGTCATCGCCATTGCCTATGAAACTGTGCAAGTCGGCCGCACGCTGCCGCTGTTGACGCCGATGAGCGAAGTCGCCGGGCGGATGGCGGCGCAAATTGGAGCGCAATTTTTGGAAAAGCCGTACGGCGGCAAAGGCATTTTGCTTGGCGGCGTCCCTGGCGTCGCCCGCGGCAAAGTAGTCATCATCGGCGGCGGGGTCGTCGGCACGAATGCGGCAAAAGTCGCGGTCGGCCTCGGGGCAGATGTCACGATCATCGACTTGAACGCGGATCGCCTGCGCGAGCTTGACGACATTTTCGGCAACCAAATTACGACGCTCATGTCCAACCCGATGAACATCGCCGAAGCGGTCGCAGAGGCCGACCTTGTCATCGGCGCTGTCCTCATCCCAGGGGCGCGGGCGCCGAAGCTCGTCACCGAGGATATGGTGAAAGCGATGAAACCGGGTTCGGTCATCGTCGATGTCGCCATCGACCAAGGGGGCATTGTCGAGACGAGCGACCACGTCACAACACATGACAACCCGACGTACGTCAAACACGGCGTCGTTCATTATGCGGTCGCCAACATGCCGGGTGCTGTCCCGCGCACCTCGACGATCGCCTTGACGAACGTCACCATGCCATACGCCTTGCAAATCGCCAATAAAGGCGTCATCCAAGCCATTACAGACAACCCGGCGCTTGAGCTTGGCGTCAACGTCGCCAACGGCGAAATTACGTACGAAGCGGTCGCCCGCGACCTCGGTTACCGCTACGTCCCGGCCCGCGAAGCGCTCGGGAAAACGTTGGCCGCCAACTAACCGTGATGGACGCGGCCGGCAACACGCGCTGCCGGCCGCCTGTTCATCACTTCCCATTCTTATCATAGATCGATCGCCCGCTCATAGCGGGCGGCTTTTTTTATCGTCCTAACCCGACAAGGCCGCCATTTCTGCAAGTGAGCGTAGGCGGCTGGAGTATGTCACCCGTTGCGTTATGCCAAATCATTTTCGTTCGGCAAAGCGGCCAGTGTATAATGAAAATAGAAAGCGGGAAAGAAGGTGATTTCGTGAACGTTCCGGGAAAACAGGCGGTATCGCTTGAAGAATTTTATCGCATGCGGGAAACAACCGACCGCGTTTTAGAATACATTGATGGCGCTGTGTTGATGTCTCCCTCCCCTTCGACCCAGCACCAACGCATATCGGGACGGCTGCACGTCCAACTGTTCCATTTTTTAGAAGGAAAGCCGTGTGAAGTGTTTCATGCCCCGTTTGATATCGAACTAAAGAACGAACGAATCGAAGGCAAGAAAATTGTCGTCCCTGATTTAACCGTGATCTGTGATCGAAGTGGATTAACGGATACAAAATTTGTCGGCGTCCCAACGCTGATCATCGAGATTTTAAGCCCTTCCAACCAGGCGTACGATCTCGTGTTCAAATTGAATTTGTATATGCAATACGGAGTCTATGAATACTGGATCGTGAACCCCATGCATCGTGTTGTGCAAATCTACTCGCTCAATGACAATGGACAATATGAACAAGCCGGCGTCTGGAAAGAAACCGGCATGGCATGTTCGCGCGCGCTTGACGGTTTTTCTGTTGATGTAGAACAACTATTTCGTCCTTGAGGGCGGCTTCATGGTATAATCTTGTAGAACAAAGGAGTGATGACGATGACGATGCCAAAAGCATTGACGATCGCCGGGTCGGACAGCAGCGGCGGCGCCGGGCTGCAGGCGGACTTAAAAACGTTCCAAGAGCTTGGCGTTTACGGAATGACGGCGATCACGACAATCGTCGCCATGGACCCGCACAACCGGTGGGCGCACCAAGTGTTCCCCGTTGACCTCGCGACGATCGAAGCCCAGCTTGAGACGATCATCGTCGGCGTCGGCGTTGATGCTCTCAAAACGGGGATGCTGCCGACGACGGACATCATTGAACTGACCGCGCGGACGATTGAAAAACATGGTTTGAAAAATGCGGTCGTCGATCCAGTTATGGTGTGCAAAGGGGCGGATGAGCCGCTCCACCCGGAAAATACGGTGTGCTACCGGGAAACGCTTGTACCAAAAGCAACGGTCGTGACGCCGAACTTGTTTGAGGCGGCGCAGCTAGCCGGCCTGCCGCGCATTGAAACGGTTGAAGACATGAAAGAGGCGGCTGGACGCATTCATGAGCTCGGAGCTCAATATGTGATCGTCAAAGGCGGACGGAAAATTCCGCACGACTATGCGGTTGACGTCCTTTATGACGGCCAAACGTTCGAACTGCTTGAATCGGAACGGATCGACACGACGTATACGCATGGCGCCGGCTGCACGTTCTCAGCCGCCATCGCTGCCGAACTGGCAAAAGGCCGGCCGGTGAAAGACGCCATTGCGACGGCAAAAGCGTTCATCACCACCGCCATCCGCCACTCGTTCCCGCTCAACGAATACGTCGGGCCGACGCATCACGGCGCGTACCGACGCTATGAAGGAAAGTAGGCAACGTTTCGATCCTTGTCTTTTTTCACAAGACAGCCCGCTCCCGGAGCAATAGCGCTAGCTTCTTTTGCAAGACAGAGAACCGGCGTGCCCATGCCTAAAAAATGGATGCACAGGACGGGCTTGGCCATAATCAAATAGGCATTATGCGCCGCGACAACATGGAGAAAGGAGAGTGCCGCCATTGCGCGTATCCGCTGTCCAATATCATTTGCATACGATCCGTTCGTTTGACGAGTTTGCCGCGCAAGTGACGCATTACGTCAAAACAGCGCAAGAGTTTGACGCCGAGTTTGTCTTGTTCCCAGAATTTTTCACGACCCAATTGCTTTCCATTCCACTTGATGACGGACGTCAAGCAGCGATCGACGACTTGCCGGACTACACGGAGCCGTATTGCGGGCTGTTTACGTCGCTCGCCAAAGACACGGGCATGTATTTGATCGGCGGTACGCATGTCATCCGCGAAAACGGCAAGCTGTACAATGTCGCCCACTTGTTTGCGCCGGACGGAACGATCCATCGCCAAGCGAAGCTGCACATCACCCCGACCGAGGCCAACGAATGGAACATCGCCCCGGGTGACGGACTGCACGTCTTTGAAACGGACAAAGCGACGATCGCCATTTTGACGTGCTATGACATCGAGTTTCCGGAAATCGTTCGCCTGGCGCGCGCGAAAGGGGCGGACGTCATCTTCTGTCCGTCGTGCACCGACGATCGGCACGGGTTTTACCGCGTACGGTATTGCTGCCACGCGCGGGCGGTCGAAAACGAAGTGTATGTCGTCACGACCGGCACGGTCGGGTCGCTTCCGACGGTCGACTTTATGCGCGCCAATTTCGGCCAGGCAGCCGTCATCACGCCCAACGACATCCCGTTCCCACCCGGCGGCGTCCTTGCGGCGGGCGAGATCAACAGCGACATGGTCATTACCGCTGACCTTGACTTGTCGCTCCTTCGCAAAGTGCGGGAAAAAGGATCGGTCGCGACATGGCGCGACCGGCGCATCGACTTGTACCCGGATTGGAATCAAGTGAAATAGTCCTAAACGACAAAAAGGGTGCCCCTGCGCAAGGGGACACCCTTTTGCCTATTTTTAGGACAGCAACTGCTTGAATCGATCAAATTGTTCAGCTACTTTCCCTTCTGGCTCCTTCGTCAGCAAGCTGACGATCACAATCGCTGCCAAGCTGGCGGCAAAACCGGGGATCATTTCATACAACAGCCCTTTTAAGTAGGCGGATTGCGTCCAAAGAATGACCGTCAATGCCCCGGCGACCATGCCGGCGAGCGCCCCCCATTTCGTCATCCGCCGCCAGCATAAGCTAAGCAAAATGACGGGGCCAAACGATGCGCCAAACCCAGCCCACGCATAGCCGACCAAGTTTAAAATCGTGTCGTTTTTCGTATACGCCAGCGCTGTCGCGACAATGGCGACAAGGAGCACCGACAAACGCCCGACGAAGACAAGCTCCTTATCCGAAGCCGCGCGGCGGAACACGACTTTATACAAGTCTTCGGTCAGCGAGCTCGACGTGACGAGCAACTGTGACGAGATCGTGCTCATAATCGCGGCTAAAATCGCCGCCAGCAAAAACCCAGTAATAATCGGATGGAACAAAATTTGACCGAGCTTAATAAATACCGTTTCAGGATCATCAAGTTTCATGCCGCGCTGCGAAAAGTAAGCGATTCCAAAAAGACCCGTCAACATCGCTCCGACAACCGAGAAAATCATCCAACCCATGCCGATGCGCCGGGCGCTTTTCATTTCTTTGACCGACTTGATCGCCATAAAGCGGACGATAATGTGCGGCTGGCCAAAATAGCCGAGCCCCCAGGCGAATAACGAAATGATGCCAAGAACACTCGTTCCTTTCCACAAGTTCAACAAGTTGGGATCGATGTCGCGGATCGTCTCAATCGTATCTACTGGCCCGCCTGTATGGAACAGCGTCACCACCGGCACCAGAATCAACGCAATGAACATAATCGTCCCTTGGACAAAGTCCGTCCAGCTGACGGCCAAAAAGCCGCCAAACAGCGTGTAAGCGACGACAACGCCGCCAACGATCCACAAGCCCGTATGGTAGCTGACACCAAACGAGTTTTCAAACAGAACGCCCCCTGAAACAAGGCCGGACGATACATAAAACGTAAAAAAGACCATAATGACAATGCCAGACACCATGCGCAACAATTTCGTGGCATCCCCGAATCGGTTTTCTAAAAACTCTGGAATCGTAATCGAATCGTTCGCCACTTCTGTATAGACGCGCAAGCGCGGCGCAACGAACAGCCAGTTTGCATAAGCGCCAAGCGTCAAGCCGATGACGATCCATGCGGCGCTCACTCCATCGATATACATCGCCCCCGGCAGCCCCATGAGCAACCAACCGCTCATGTCGGAAGCCCCGGCGCTAAGCGCGGTCACCGCCGGTCCGAGCGTCCGGCCGCCAAGCATATAATCGGACAAATTGGACGTCCGTTTATACGCCCAATAGCCGATCCAAAGCATGCCGACTAAATACACAATGACGGAAAATAAAACCATATGGACTCTCCTTCCTCTACTGTCTTGTCACCACTTTCATCATAACGAAATTAATAGTATTTACACAATAGTATTTATTTTTCCATACCGCTATAATAAACAAATTGACAAAACCTTTGCCAACTCTACCCTCTTTCTGGTATAATATTCTGTAAATTCAAAATCAATCGTTTATGTCTTTTTATACATAAAAAATTATTTTATAAAAATGCACACGAAATGATATTAGCCATATGCCCTTCAGTTAATGTGGCGAAAAACATTGAAAAATGCGCCTTTTCCCCATTTATACGGTGGTACCAAAATGTTCAAACAATTATTTTTATAAAACCTATTGCATAATAACAAAAATATTGATAGTATGATAATCGTTCATCGACAATGATTCCAAAGGGGGATTTTATAGGATGTTAAAAATGAAGAAAGGTTTGATCGTAGCGGTCGTTGCTGCGTTGTTTATGGCGCTCGCCGCTTGTGGCAAGTCGACAGAAACAAGCTCTCCGTCAGGCGCTGAAAAAGAAGGGAAGCAAAAAATCACCGTCGGGACGGACGCGGCGTTTGCGCCATTTGAATATATGCAAAAAGGAAAAATTGTTGGGTTTGACGCCGACCTTTTGGATGCGGTGATGAAAGAAGCCGGCTTGGATTATGAATTAAAAAACATCGGCTGGGATCCGCTGTTCGCTTCGCTGCAAAGCAAAGAAATCGACATGGGCATTTCCGGCATTACGATTACGGACGAGCGGAAACAATCTTATGATTTCTCAGCTCCGTACTTTGAAGCAACACAAGTCATCTTAGTCAAACAAGGCAGCCCGGTGAAAAACGCCCTTGACTTAAAAGGGAAAACGATCGGCGTTCAAAACGCGACAACCGGTCAAGAAGCTGCGGAGAAGCTATTTGGCAAAGGCGATCATATTAAAAAATTCGAAACGAGTGTTGTTGCCATTATGGAACTGCTAAACGGCGGTGTTGATGCTGTCATCACGGACAACGCGGTGGCAAACGAATACGTGAAAAACAATCCGGACAAAAAATTGCAAGTCATTGAAGATCCACAAAACTTCGCTTCGGAATACTACGGCATGATCTTCCCGAAAGACAGCGAATTGAAAGCCAAAGTGGACGAAGCATTGCAAAAAGTGATCGACAGCGGCAAATATGCAGAGATTTACAAAAAATGGTTTGGCAAAGAACCGAATATGGAAGGCTTAAAACAACAACAATAAGCGCACGAACATAGAAAAATGCGTAACTGCTAGCAAGTTACGCATTTTTCTTAGAGAAAGGTGAGATCGATGGATTTTCGTTTTGATATTATTGTTGAATACGCCCCTTACTTTTGGCAAGGGCTGCTCGTAACGATCGGCGTATCATTAGCCGGCATCGTGTTCGGCCTCATTCTCGGCCTGTTCATCGGCCTTGGCAAAATGTCGTCCAACCCGATTATTCGTTTGCCGTTTTCGTGGTACATTCACTTTTTCCGCGGTACGCCGCTTGTCGTGCAAATTTTGCTCGTCCATTTCGGCGCCATGCCGCTCTTTTTCGCCCAGCCAAATGCCGTCGCTTCCCTGGCCGTCTCGCTGTCGCTCAACTCGGCCGCGTATGTGGCCGAGATTTTCCGCGCCGGCATCCAGTCGATCGACAAAGGGCAAATGGAAGCGGCCCGCTCGCTTGGGATGACGCATGCGCAGGCGATGCGCTACATTATTTTGCCGCAGGCGTTAAAGCGAATGATTCCGCCGTTTGCGAACGAGTTTATCGTCTTAATTAAAGATTCGTCGCTTGGGATGGTCATCGCCGCCCCGGAAATCATGTATTGGGGGAAAGCGGCCGCGGGTGAGTATTACCGCGTTTGGGAGCCGTATTTAACAGTGGCGTTCATCTATTTGCTCTTAACGCTTTCGTTAAGCAAACTGTCACACTATCTTGAAAGGAAGTATTCGACCCAATGATTGACGTACGCCAGCTGAAAAAATCGTTCGGTTCGCTCCAAGTTTTAAAAGGAATCGATGTCCATATTCGCGAAGGAGAAGTCGTGGTCGTCATCGGCCCATCGGGGTCGGGAAAATCGACGTTTTTACGCTGTTTAAACTTGCTTGAGGATTTCGATGAAGGTGAAATTATTATTGACGGCATTAATTTAAAGGCGAAAGACACGAACTTAAATAAAGTGCGGGAAGAAGTCGGAATGGTGTTCCAGCGCTTTAACTTGTTTCCGCATATGACGGTGCTGAACAATATCACGCTGGCACCGATGAAAGTGCGGAAATGGCCGCGTGAAAAAGCGGAAGCGAAGGCGATGGAGCTGCTCGCCAAAGTCGGGCTGCAAGACAAAGCGCACGTCTACCCGGACTCCCTCTCCGGTGGGCAGGCGCAGCGCGTCGCCATCGCCCGGGCATTGGCCATGGAACCGAAAATCATGCTGTTTGACGAGCCGACGTCAGCGCTTGACCCGGAAATGGTCGGGGAAGTGCTCTCGGTCATGAAGCAGCTGGCCAATGAAGGGATGACGATGGTCGTCGTCACCCACGAGATGGGCTTTGCCCGTGAAGTCGGCGACCGCGTCCTGTTTATGGACGGCGGCTACATTGTCGAGGAAGGGAAGCCGGAAGACTTGTTCGACCACCCGCAGCATGAGCGGACGAAAGCGTTTTTATCAAAAGTGCTGTAAAACGTCGTCTTGCCTGTTTGAGGCAAGACGACTTTTTTAGGCACATATCATGCCCTCTATAATGCAACCACGTTGCCTCTCCATCTCTTCAATGTTCCGTCAACGGCTCCCCCATTTCAGGCATCTATGACACCACAAAATCTCTTCTGAACATAAAAAGCCGGCCGAACCCCGGCCAGCCTCGCTTTACAACACAAACTGCATCACCCAAATCGAACCGGCGACAACGACAACAGCAATAAAGAAGCTGTATACCATGTTGAACGTTTGCACTTTGCCGCTGTCGCTTTCGTTGACGTGCATGAATAGAAACAGCTGCAAGCTCGCTTGGATGATCGCGAACAAGACGATGATGACGATCACGGCTTTAAGCGGCAGCCCAGACGAGAGCGCCACCCAAAGAGCCGCAAACGTCAAGACGAGCGACAACAAAAACCCAATGATATGTTTCCACGGAAATGATTCATGATGGCCGTTAGCCCCCATTTTATACCACCATCCCTAGCAAATAGACAAGCGTAAAAATGAAAATCCAAACCACGTCTAAAAAGTGCCAGTACAAACTGACGATAAACACTTTCCGGGCCGTTTTCGCCGTCAACCCGCGTTGGAGAAGCTGGATGATGATGAGAATCATCCAGCCGATCCCTAAGCCGACGTGGGCGCCGTGCGTGCCGACGAGCACGAAAAAGCTTGATAAAAATGCGCTCGTCTGCATCGTCGCTCCTTCATGGACGTAATGGATGAACTCGCGAATTTCAACCGTAATAAACCCCACCCCAAGCAGAAGCGTCACGAGCAGCCAGGCAATCAGCCCGCTCATGCGGCCGCGGCGCATTTCAAAAATGGCCAACCCACATGTGAAACTGCTCGTCAACAGCAACAACGTTTCGATCAAAACGTCTTTTACCTCAAACAGCTCCGCTGCCGTCGGCCCCGAGCCGGTCCGTTGGAACAAGACGAGATACGTCGCAAACAGCGTCGCAAACAGCGCGACTTCCGCCCCGAGGAAAATCCAGAAACCCAATATGTTCAACCGACTTTCTTGCGTCCGATACTCCAGCGGCACCGTTTCCTCATAGCGATGTGCAGCTTCTCCCATTCGTCACGCCCCCTTCCGCGCCGCTCGTTCCATCCGTTTGATTTCGTCAACCGGAATATGGTAGCCATCATCGTCTTCAAATGAGCGGAGAATCAATCCAAGCACAATGAACAACGCACCAACGATAGCCAACGCAAACCACTTGAACACAAGGCCGAACCCGGCGACGAAAAACGCCACCGACATCCAAAACGGGCGTCCTGAGTTGCTTGGCATATGGATCGGCTTCAAGTCTTCTTCTTTCACGTGGAAGCCGCCATACTTTTTCTTCATCACCCAATACGCGTCCACATCTTCGACAACCGGCGTCACCGGGAAATTGTAATGCACCGGCGGCGACGCGGTCGCCCACTCAAGCGTCCGTCCGTTCCACGGGTCGCCGGTCATGTCGCGCTCGCCGTAGCGGGCGCTGTAATAAATGTTGTAACAAAGCACGATAAACCCGATGCCCATCAACACCGCCCCGACCGTCGCGACGACGTTGAGCGGCGTCCAGCCGAGACCAGCCGAGTACGTGTACATGCGGCGCGTCATCCCCATCAACCCTAGGAAATACATCGGGAAGAAGCAGATGTTAAAGCCGATCATAAACAGCCAAAACGTCCACTTGCCAAGCCGTTCATTCAAGATATGGCCGAACATTTTCGGATACCAATAATGCAAACCGGCAAAGCAGGCGAACACCGTACCCGCGATCAACACGTAATGGAAATGGGCAATCAGAAAATAGCTGTTATGGTATTGATAATCGGCCGCCGCCATCGCCAACATAACCCCCGTCACGCCGCCGATGACGAAGTTCGGAATGAACGCCAGCGACCAAAGCATCGCCGTCGTAAAGCGGATCTTCCCTTTTCGGATCGTAAACAGCCAGTTGAAAATTTTCACCCCGGTCGGAATGGCGATCGCCATCGTCGTGATCGAGAAGGCAGAGTTCACGGCCGGCCCTGCGCCCATCGTAAAGAAGTGGTGCACCCAAACGATAAAGCTCAGGAACGCAATGCCCACGATCGAACCGACCATCGCCTTATAACCGAACAGCCGTTTCTGCGCAAACGTGCTGACCACTTCCGAGAAAATGCCGAACGCCGGCAAAATGACGATATACACTTCCGGATGGCCCCAAATCCAGAACAAGTTCGCCCAGAGCATCGACATGCCGCCGTTGGCCATCGTGAAAAACTGCGTATCAAACAGCCGGTCAAACGTCATGAGCGCCAAGGCGACCGTCAACACCGGGAAGGCGAAAATAATGAGCACGCACGTAATGAGAATCGTCCACGTAAACATCGGCATGCGCATCAATGTCATGCCCGGCGCGCGCATTTTTAAAATCGTGACAAGGAAGTTGATCCCGGTCATCAATGTTCCGATCCCGGAAATTTGTAAAGCGACAGCGTAATAGTTGTTGCCGACGCCAGGGCTGAATTCGTTGCCGGCAAGCGGGAAGTACGCCGTCCAACCGGCATCCGGCGATCCGCCGATGACGAATGAAATGTTAAACAGCAACGCACCGAAGAAAAAGAGCCAAAAGCTTAACGCATTCAAATATGGAAACGCGACGTCGCGCGCCCCGATTTGCAGCGGAACGACGATGTTCATCAAGCCGATGATGAACGGCATCGCCATAAACAAAATCATAATCGTCCCGTGCGTCGTAAAAATTTCATTGTAGTGCTGGGCATCAAGAAATTTCATATTCGGAGCCGTCAGCTGCGCCCGCATCAAAAGCGCATCGACGCCGCCGCGGAAGAGCATCAAAACTGCGCAAATAATGTACATGACGCCGATTTTTTTATGGTCGACGGTAGTGAGCCATTCGTTCCACAGCCATTTCCATTTTTTAAAATACGTCAAGACGAACACAATGCCGATTATCGTTAAAACGATCGCGACATCAGCCGCGTAAATGAGCGGCTCTCCGGTTACGAAAAACTCGCTCCATTTCATCTTTCGCTCCTCCTTTCCTACTCCCCATGATGGTGACCGTTTGTCATCGTTTCATCATGTTGATCGTCATTTTTCATTGGCTTTCCATCTCCATGATGGCTGTGCTGTTTCGCATGGTCAATCCATTGCAAGTGGGTGTTCGAAAACGTCATTCGCCCAACAAGCCCCGGTTTTAAAATTTGTGTGTATTTTTCCTCATCGAGCTTCGGGGCGGTTTGTTTCACTTCATTCACCCATTTGCGGAAGTCATCTCCCGTTTGTGCGACGACCTCAAACTCCATATGGGCGAACTTTTCCCCGGAAAAGTTGGCGCTCCGCCCCATGTAGGAGCCGGGCTTATCGGCTTGCAAAATCAGCTCTGTCTCCATGCCGTCCATCGCATATTTTTGCCCACCTAATTCCGGCACCCAAAACGAATTCATCGGTCCGACGGACGTGAGCTTGAATTTGACCGGCACACCGGCCGGAATATGGACGTAGTTGACCGTTTCAATGTTTTCTTCCGGATAGCTGAAAATCCATTTCCAGTTCGCCGCCGTCACATGAATCGTGATCGGTTTCACTTTCTCGGTCGGCGGCTTTTCCAACGCAAACGTCGCCTTCACTGTTGGAACAGCGAGCGCAGCGACAATCAAAATCGGAATGGCCGTCCAGACGACTTCAAGCAACGTGTTTCCTTCCTCATCCGGCGGCTCATAGCCGGCATTTTCCGGCTTCTCGCGATAACGAATGAGAAAAACGGCAAACAACGTAAATACAACAACAATAATGAACAACATAAAGCCGACAGACCACATGATCAAATCATACTGCATGCGCGCTACCGGCCCTTGCGGATTGAGCACGGCCGTGCGCTCCACGCAGCCCCCAAGCAAAAACAAAAACGGCAAAACCAGCACCGCGCGCCATCTCGCCCGTTTCATCGCTATCGGTCCTCCCTCTTCCGCCCCAACCATTTCGGGGCCTTCCATGCATTTTCTTTTGTTTCTACCATATCAAAATTGAAAATGTTTGAAACGAATGAGCGAAAAAGTTCATAAATCAGCAAAACATTTGTCACAAACTGTTCAATCATTGTTCAACAAATCGCCACTTGTTTTCCTCGATTAGGGAAATATTGATGAGGAAGGGGAGTTGCGGAAAAATACGCCATAACAAAAACAGCCGGATTCCTTATTGAAAGGAGCCCGGCTGTCCTCCGTTGTTTTGTATTGTATATCCTTGTTGTTCCAATTGTTTGCGGATTCGTGGATTTAACGTTTGCCACATCCACTGTTCATACAACACCTTTTTCTCCCCGGGCGATAAATAGTAGCGCTCCCCTGCCTGGCGGCGCGCCCGCTCGGTGACATCATAGAGCGCCAACGCCGCGGCGACGGAAATGTTAAAGCTTTGCACAAAGCCGTACATCGGAATGACAAACGTTCCGTCCGCCAAGCGGAGCGCCTCTTCCGACACGCCGCTATGCTCGTTGCCAAACAACAACGCCGTCGGTCGGGACAGATCGATGTCGGAAAGCGGAATCGTCCCCTCGCCGAGATAGCTTGCATACACTTGATACCCTTGCTGTTTCAAGTCGGCAATGGCCGTTTTGATATCTGGCTTATGGCGGAGCGTCAGCCACTGATCGGCATAGCGCGTCACAAGCCGGTTCGGCGAAAACGGCGCCTTTCCAGTCACAATATGAACGTCTTGAACGCCAAATGCCTCGGCCGTCCGCAGCACCGCTGCTTGGTTGTGTGGGTCATCGACCGCTTCGATCAAGACGGTAATATAGCGGGTGCGCTCGTTCAAAACCTCATACATCCGCTTCAACCGCCTCGGCAAAATCATTTCCCAAACCGGACGCGTCGATTCGGTGAGCAGTCCTTCGTGCTGCAGCTGTTCAAGAAACGCTTTCGCTTCCCGTTCTTCCATACATCATCACCCTCTGCCTGCGTATCTCGCGTTTCCCATTGTACAGAATAGCATTATACCGAGGCAATTCCTATATTTTTAAATACTATTCATATTATTCTATATATAGTATTTGAAAATATTGATCATTTACAAACCGGTTTTATATCGATTAGTATTATGATGTAAGCGCTTTAAAAATCCTTTTTCAAAAAATATTCTTTATTATTGGATGAAGGAGGAGAAACAATGGAGCAAAAACAGCCGCAATTGCATCGGGGATTGGAAGAACGGCACATCTCGCTCATGTCGCTCGGTGCAGCGATCGGCGTCGGCTTATTCCTCGGTTCGGCGTCCGCGATTGAAATGGCCGGGCCGGCGATTTTGCTCGGCTATGCAGTCATCATCAACTTTGTCGTCTTGACCGCCGCCTTGTCGTCGTGCAACAGCGGCATTTTCAGCACCAGCCGGATGCTGTTTAACCTTGCTGAACAGCAAGAAGCGCCGAGCGCATTCGGCCGGCTGACGAAACGCGGCATTCCGGGCGCCGCCTTGATCGCCACTGCGCTTGTCATGCTTGTCGGCGTATATTTGAACTACGTATCGGAAAAAGTGTTCCAATGGGTGACAAGCATCGCCACATTCGGCGCCATTTGGACGTGGGCGGTAATTTTGCTGTCCCAGCTGAAATTCCGCAAACAGTTGAGCGCGGAACAAGCACAACGTCTCACGTTCAAACTTCCGCTTCATCCGTACAGCTCATACGTGTCGCTTGCCTTTTTGATCGGCGTTGCCGCCCTAATGGCGTATTTCCCGGATACGCGCATCGCCTTGATCATCGGCCCGGCCTGGCTGCTGCTTTTGACGGCAGTATACTTCGCCAAAGGAATGCATCGTCGCCAGCATGGCCAAGCCGAAGAAAAGCAAGCTGGATGACAAGTCCGATCAAAAGAGAGGGTGTCCCAATCCTTGCGGGACACCCTCTTTATAAAACAAAAAGCAGGAAATGTGCGATCGCAGACGCCATCCTTTCGATCGGTGTATTTCCGTTTGGATCATGGCCCCGCTTTCCCCCTCCAATCCTTTCATTCATCAACCGCTATGTAGGCTTGGCGCGGATGATTTGGCTGATCCGGGTATTTTAAGCGGATTTTCCCTTCCTCCAACAGCTTTCCTAAATAATTGTTGCGCAATCCATCCGGCGTCCGTTCGAGCAGCTCGGCCAGCTCTTTCAGGCGCAGCGGCCGCTCGCGGCATAACCGAACGATCAATTGTTCCATGACCGCTGGAGCCAACCGTTTTTTTCGCCGTGCTAATTCTGCCATCTTCCATAGCCGTTCGTCGATCGTTTCCCCTTTTTCGTTACTGTCATGCATACTGGTGTCGTTGTTTACGGAGCTATGCAAGCTATTTACGAACCTCAGCTCTTTATTTATAAAGTTCGACGTTCTATTTACGGAGTCAGACTCATTTTTTATGGAGTCCGACCCGTTGTTTACGGAGTTTTTGGCTATATTTACGGAGTTTTCTTCGTTGTTAACGGAGTTGGCGTCTATATTTACGAAGCTTAGTTCGTTAGTTACGAAGCTCTCGGTTTCCTGTCGGTTGTCCGAATCCTTCCATTCAAGTTCCGTCTGTTGCAGCCGTTCATCCAGTTCTGTTTCGATTGTCTCGCTAGTCTCAGCTGGAAATCGCAATGGGCACAACACAACGATTGTACGGTCTGGATTCGTTTGCTGCGAGATATCGATCGGGCAAGCAAGCGCCTGTCCCTGCATATCGTGCATTCGCTTGAGGCCCGATCCCGCGCGTTTGCATACATCGATCAACAAAAACATTTTAAAGATATTCGGGTTGCGCAAATTGCTCGTATGCCCCGCCATTGCCGCTTCAATCGGAATGCGGAACCGTCCCGGGTTGGCAAAGCAAAACGAGCCGTCCTCTTTTTCGACGGTGATGCCGCCTTCCTCCCCATAATCGGCATGAACGAGCGCATTGACGAGCGCCTCGCCAAGCAGAGCGCGCCCTTCATCCGACCAAACGTGACGCTCCAGCTCAGCCAACACGCGAAAATAAAAATCGTAAATGTTGCCCGACCATGTGCCGTCTTGCGATGTGAACCGCTTCGTCCATCCTGCCGCTTCACCGTCAGCATGCTCTCGATATTCCAAAAAGTATTGCGGCAGCACCTCGGTGATGATCCGCTCCTCACTGAACATCAACAATCCCGCGAGCGTCAGCCCTTCTTTGCTGCTGTCGCGCAGCTTGCCCCACGCGCCGATTTTGTATAAAAATTCTTTTGTCTCGAGTCCGTTCCACGGATGGTCCGGCTTCACTCGAGCGAACCGCTCGCGGTAATGGCTGACGGTCTCAAAATTGAGCTCGCTCAAGCTGTAATGCTCCAAAATTAAGCTGTCTGCCATCGCGTTGGCGCGTTCATGAAACGAATTTGTATATTTATTCACTCCTGATCTTCCTTTGACATTATTTTTGCAAAACAGTTTTGTCCTCTTTTTTTCTATTGTATCATCTTTCACTCTTCTTGCGGACGGTTGCCAAAAAAGAAAACCGTTGTGGATATGTGGAATAGTTCGCCTGACAAAAGGAAAACTACAGAAGACAACATTGACAGCCAAGGAGGTGTAGTGATGTCGTCCCTTCCTCCCATCGTGGAACCGTACTGGCGTGATTCCGTTTCACTTCGGTCGTTTCCGAAGCTCGATGCGGACATTTCCGTCGACGTCGCGGTCATCGGCGGCGGCATTTCCGGCATTACAACCGCTTATTTGCTGGCGACGCAAGGGGCGCGCGTCGCCCTTCTGGAAGCCGATCGGCTCCTTAACGGCACGACCGGCCATACGACAGCGAAAATCACCGCCCAACACGATCTCGTTTACGATGAGTTTCTCAATCATTTTGGCGCAGAAAAGGCGAGGCTCTATTATGACGCCTGCATGGACGCGCTCCATTTTATCCGCCGCACGATCGAAGAGCAACAGATCGACTGCGATCTTTGCGAGCAAGATGCCTACATTTATACGACGTCTTCCTCCTCTTTCCAAAAACTAGTGAAAGAGTGGGAAGCGTATGAACGGCTCGGCATTGACGGCGCCTTCGTTGAGTCAATCCCGCTCCCGCTGCCGGTGGCGGCAGCGGTCGTGATGAAGCGGCAGGCGCAGTTCCACCCGCTCAAATATTTGGTCAAGCTCGTTGACGCCATCACGCAGGCCGGCGGCGCCATTTACGAGCACACGCCGGCGGCGGACATCGAGCAAGGAAGACGGTTAGCGGTCACAACACGCGACAAAAAACGGGTCGAGTGCGACCATGTCGCCGTCTGTTCCCACTTTCCGTTTTACGACGGCGGGTTTTACTTTTCGCGCATGTACGCCGAACGGTCGTACGTATTGGGAGTGACGATCGCTGAACCGTACCCGGGCGGGATGTATTTAAGTGCCGACGAACCGAAGCGCTCGGTTCGCTCCGCAGCGGCAGGCGGCGAGACGCTCATCTTGATCGGCGGCGAAAATCATAAAACCGGCCAAGGCGTGCCGACGATGCGTCATTACGAGGCGCTGTCCTCGTTCGCTTCGCAGCTGTTTACGGTGAATGACATCCGTTACCGTTGGTCGGCCCAAGATTTGACGACGCTTGATAAATTGCCATATATCGGCCCGATGACGGCAGGGACGCCAAACATTTATGTCGCGACAGGGTACCGGAAGTGGGGGATGACGAACGGGACGGTCGCCGGGATGCTTTTGTCTGACCTCATTCTCGACCGCGACAACCGATACCGCGACTTGTACTCTCCGTCGCGCTTTTACGCTGATCCAAGCATGAAGCAGTTTTTCACGACAAACCTTGACGTCGCCAAACATTTTCTGGAGGGAAAGATCGAACCGGTTATCCGCCGGCCGCAAGATTTGGCGCGCGGAGAAGGGGCGGTTGTCTCGGTCAACGGAAAGCGGGCGGGCGCCTATAAGGACGAGGCGGGAACGCTTCATGTCGTTGATACGACGTGCACCCATATGGGCTGCGAGCTGGAGTGGAACAGCGGCGACAAGACGTGGGACTGTCCATGCCATGGCTCGCGCTTCTCGATCGATGGCGATGTTATCGAAGGACCGGCGACACGGCCGCTCGCGCGCATTGAACTTGATGACGCGAAGTGACGCGCTGACGCAGGACGGTGACGCGTGAGGAACATCGTCGCGGTTGGCATGCCGACCTTGAGTTCCAACGGGGGTTGGGAATATATGTTCCCAACCCTCTTATCGTTTTCATTTGCCGATGGCGCATTTCGTGATAAGATGAAAATTAGAGTGGACTGCATGTCGCATGATGTTTTCGGGAGGGATGAGGCATGGACCTTGAACCGATTTTTCTCACCCCTGTCTTTCAAGAGCGCATTTGGGGCGGCACGAAGCTGGCCGAACGATTCGGCTATGACATTCCGTCTTCGCAAACAGGGGAATGCTGGGCGGTGTCCGCCCATCCACACGGGCAGACGGTCGTCGCCCGCGGACCGTTTGCCGGGATGACGCTCGGGCAATTATGGGAGGAACGCCGCGACTTATTCGGCCATTTTCCATCTGACCGCTTTCCGCTGTTGACGAAAATTTTAGACGCCAATGCTGATTTGTCAGTCCAAGTCCACCCGGACGATGAATACGCGAAAACGCATGAAGGCGGAGAGCTCGGCAAAACGGAGTGCTGGTACATCATCGATTGCAAGCCGGGCGCCCAGTTGATTTACGGCCATCATGCAGAAACGAAAGAGCAGCTGCGCGCCATGATGGAGGCGGGGGAATGGGATCGTTTGCTGCGGAAAGTGCCGATCCGCCCCGGTGACTTCTTCTATGTCCCGAGCGGCACCATCCACGCCCTTTGCGAAGGGACGCTCGTCCTTGAGACGCAGCAAAGCTCGGATACGACCTACCGCGTCTACGATTACGACCGCGTCGACAGCCAAGGGCGGAAGCGCGAGCTTCATCTCGAGAAAGCGATTGACGTCACGACCGTCCCGCACCGCGACACGGATGTCCGCCCCCATGTCTCCGAAATTCCTGGCGCGACAGTAACAACCTTCGTGGAAGGCGACTATTTCGGCGTCCAAAAATGGGATGTCCGCGGCGCCGCTGAGTGGGAGCAGACGAAACCGTTTCTCATCGTCAGCATCCTCCAAGGCGAGGGTGAGCTCGTTCATAATGAGCGGACATACGCGATCCGCCAAGGCGACCACTTTATTTTGCCGCACCGATTCGGCAAGTTCACGATTCGCGGGATGCTTGAGGCGATCGCCTCATGGCCGCGGGCAGGCAAATAAACGGCTGGGCGCCTCAACGAATTTGTTTCAACGCAAAAAAAGGTGTCCCGTTGCCTTTGGGACACCTTTTTTCTATTGCCCGCCCAAGAAAGATGTTGATTGAACAGAAAATATGGCTCAACAATGGAATTTCTCAAATAGAGAAACCCCATAAAGTCTGTCTTTCTCTTCACTCGAGAACTGTCGATTAGGAGAAATAACTGTTTTTTTCACCAGCCTCTAAGACGGATGGGCGAACAGGCCTTCTTCGTTTATTTTCCGCTTGCTGCCTTTGTTTCTCGCGCTTTGTAGTCATACTCCCAAAAATCGGCCCCTTCAATGCCGAGCTTCGCCGGGTCAAACACCGGGTCTCTCCCTTCTTTTTTCTGCTGTTCATAGTCTTTTAACACCTTGAGCGCCGGTTTGGCCAACAGCAAGATCGCGATCAAGTTCAACCACGCCATGCTGCCGACGCCGATGTCGCCGAGCATCCAAGCGAGTTCAGCCGTTTTTACTGAACCGTAAAAGACAACGCCTAGCATGACGATCTTCAACGCAAACTGGAACGCTCGGACGTTTTTCCATTTCAGCAGCCGTCCTAAGTACGCGATGTTCGTCTCCGCCATATAGTAGTAGGCCATAATGGTTGTAAATGCAAAGAAGAACAATGCAACTGCGACAAACGGTGCACCGAGATCCGGGAAGACGGTTTCCACCGCCTTTTGCGTGTAAATCGGCCCAGGCTTGACATCGCCAAGCGTTTGCACGATCGGCGCTTTTCCTTCCGGTGTGACGTTGTACATGCCGGTCATTAAAATCATAAAGGCCGTCGCCGAGCAGACAAACCATGTGTCAATATAAACCGAAAACGCCTGAACGAGGCCTTGCTTCGCTGGGTGCGACACTTCGGCCGCAGCCGCTGCATGCGGCGCCGTCCCTTGTCCCGCCTCGTTCGAGTAAATGCCGCGCTTGACCCCCCACGAGATGGCCGCCCCTAAAATGCCGCCGAACGCAGCATCGGCGCCAAACGCGCTGCGGAAAATAAGACCGAGCACTTCCGGCAGTTTCTCAATATTCACCACAACGATAATGACTGCCATTAAAATATAGCCGATGGCCATAAACGGCACGATGAATTCCGCTGCCCGGGCGATGCGCTTTACACCGCCTAAAATGATGATACCTAGCAAAACGACAATCCCGATCCCTGTTATCGCCGGATGAATAGAAAAGGCATTTTTCATCCCCTCAGCAATACTGTTGGCCTGAACGCCCGGAAGAAGGACGCCGGTCGCCAGTACCGTGACGACGGCAAACAGCACGGCATACCATTTCCATTTCAACCCTTTTTCAATATAATAGGCAGGTCCGCCGCGAAACTGACCGTCTTGTTTCGTCTTGTACACCTGAGCCAACGCCGCTTCAACGAACGCCGAACCGGCTCCGACGAAGGCAATGAGCCACATCCAAAACACCGCACCTGGACCGCCGTAGGCGATCGCCGTAGCCACCCCAGCGATGTTCCCCGTGCCGACCCGGCCGGAGAGCGCCAATGAAAGCGCCTGGAATGACGAAATTCCTTCGTCTGAACTTTTGCCGCGGAACATTTGTCTGATCATCTCTGCAAAATGCCGAAGCTGCAAAAAACGGGTTGATAGCGAAAAAAACAAGCCAACGACAATGCAAAGGATGATCAACGCCGGGCTCCAAACAAGATTACTGACCGTCTCCACCCATTTCTCCATCCATTCATCCCCTTTCTTTTCTATAAATACAAATTTTATTATAAAATATTTATATTTTTCTGTCATTATACTTGTAAAAAAATCTTCCCCGCTTAGGAGGAAGATGTCCTTTTCATTTGACCGAGACGATACACAGAGGCAATATGCCGCGCCGTTTGTGTCACATAATGTTCCGCCTGCTCCAACGCTTTTTCAAGCGGCACGACGCCGGGCACGATCGTAAACAGCGCGTCGATGCCATGATCCAACACGACGGCGCTGTCGTCGCCCAACGACCCGGCGATGCCGATGACCGGGACGCCGAACCGTTTCGCTGTCTTGGCGACGCCGATCGGCGTTTTGCCGAACACCGTCTGTCCATCGATCCGCCCTTCGCCGGTGATGACCAAGTCAGCGTCTTTGACGCGCTCCGCGAGCTGAACCGTCTCGATCACAATCTCCACGCCGCGCTTCAGCTCGGCCGGGAGAAACGCGAGCAGCCCTGCCCCCAAACCGCCGGCCGCGCCAGCGCCGGGAATGTCGCCGACTTGTTTACCGAGCTCGCGGCGGATGACATCAGCGTAATGCGCTAAATTCTGGTCGAGGACCGCGACCATGTCCGGTGTCGCTCCCTTTTGCGGACCGAAAATGGCGGACGCTCCGTTCGGCCCAGTGAGCGGGTTGTCGACGTCGCACGCCACGTCAATGCGGACTCCCCCAAGACGCGGGTCGAGACCGGAAAGGTCAATCGCATGCAAATCGGCCAGCGCGCCGCCGCCCGGACCGATGTCGCGGCCGTCTTCGTCCAAAAGCCGCCCCCCGAGCGCCTGCACCATGCCGGCCCCACCGTCGTTCGTCGCGCTGCCGCCGATGCCGATGATGAGGTGGGTGGCGCCGGCATCCAGCGCTGCAAGGATCAACTCCCCTGTCCCTCGCGTCGTCGTCACCAACGGGTTGCGCCGGTCGCGCGGGACAAGGTGCAATCCCGAGGCGGCGGCCATTTCAATCACCGCCGTCTTCCCATCGCCAAGCAAGCCAAAAAACGCCCGCACCGGCTCACCGAGCGGTCCGGTCACGTTCACTTCCACGATGCGGCCGCCAGTCGCATCAACAAGCGACTGCACCGTCCCTTCCCCGCCATCGGCCATCGGCACTTTCACGTACTCAGCTTCTGGAAACACCGACCGGAACCCGCGTTCCACCGCCTCGGCGACTTCGAGCGCAGAAAGGCTTTCTATGAACCTCCCCCACTTACGCCTGTAGGCGTTGAAGTGGGGGTTTCTTGCCTTTTTCTTTCCGGGTGTTTCACGATACACCGGGTTTCCCGTGTATCTCGTGACCAAGCACGGAAACACAACAGAAAGAAATAGCAAGCAACATCATGCCAAAGCATGAAGGGTGGGAACTCACCATCTACTACTTCTCGCTTACGCGATCCGTAGATACTTGTGGTTCGTTATTTTCATCGGTCGGAATTCTCCATATAAGTGTTTTGTAAGAATATTGCATGCCGAATGGACATCCCGATGCTGAGAATAACCACAAGCACAAATAAAATTTCTAGAAGAAGGTTTTTTCTTCTTCCCGCAAACAGGACATGTTTGCGTGGTATACGATTCATCCACTTTTTCAAAAGTGATGCCTTTAGCTTCTAGTTTGTATTTCAAATAGTCGTAGAGTTTGCCAAAACACCAGTTCGATAATTTTTGGTTCACCAATTTGGATCGCTTTTTCTTTTTGTTGCGCTGGACGCCTTCGACATCGCCTATCATGAAATGTTTGACGTTTTGTTCCAAACACCAATCGACCAATTGTTTGGTCGTTTTATGCAAGCAGTCTTTTAATTGCGCTTCGCTTTTCGATAAAATATATTGCTTCGCGCGGTTATATTTTTTCCATTTACGCGAACCTTTTTTACATTTGGACATCTTTTTTTGCAGTTCTGCTATTTTTTTATTTCGAAGGCGATGAATGCTTCTTATTTTTCTACCGGTGATGATGATGCTGCTTCCGTTTTCGCTGACGGCACTAATGGCGTGAATTTCGCCAGGATCACCGGCAGCGATAGTTCCTTCTTTTTTAGTAGTTGGTTGTTCACCGTTTTCATAACTGAGGCAAAGCATGAGTTTCCAATGTTTCGCATCAAAAATGAGTTCGATTTCTTTGACAGTGCCGTTTGGAATTTGTTCTTTATCGATTTTCACTACAATAGGAGGTTGGTTTTTTCTTTCCCAGCGACCCATTTTCAGTTCAATGGTCCCATTTGGGTGAATGATAAATCCGTTATTTGCCCATTTCGTGTTGAAATATTTTTTCTGTTTGTACGGATATTTGTTATCTAGCCCTTTTTGTTTGGCTTTTTTGGCGCTGTCTCTGGCGTTCAAATATTTATGGCATACGGCTTGAATGCTTTGGCTATGGATCGGGTATTTGCCCTTCGTTTGTTTTTGAAGTTCGGTTTGGTTGATCCATTTTCCATTATTCTTTAATGCATAGTTTTTGGCAATGACTAAACAGTCATTCCAAATTTGAGCCGATATTCGGTTGCATTCGAATAATCGATCGATATCTTTTTTTGATGTTTGAAAAGGTATTTTGACCGTTCGATACATCCTTTCACCTCCTTACTTATAATATAAAATATGAATAATCGAAAATCTATCCTGAAAACACCATTTAAGACAAAAAACGGAGCCCACCTAGCCTTCGGAATCGGATTCCAAAGGAAGGTATTTCAGTATATATATGGTTAATAAGTGCTATGCACTCGTTTTTTCTAGTTTCACTTCGTACCCTAACCCCTCTAATCGTTTCACCGTTTGACGCACGATGCTCGCTTCTCGCTGCCGATCCCAGTAGTCGGCTCCCAACTCTCTATACGGTTCCTTTCGAGTTAAGATATAATAGATCATTTCTAAAATCGTTCTCCCGACCGCGACACTCGCTCGATTCGCTCCTCTTCGTTTGGCGATCCGATGATACTTGGCCGATAGGTACGTGTTCTTCGTTCGGGCGGCGGCACGGGCGCATTCCACGAGGCACGACCTTAGCTTCTTGTTCCCTTTCCTCGTTCGACCTGACAACCGTTTCCCTGCACTCTCATGATTCCCGGGAGCCATTCCGGCCCATGAGGCCAAGTGCGCGGCGGTAGGGAACCGGCTCATGTCCGTCCCGATTTCCGCTACAATTTGTTCCGCGCTTTGCCGCCCCACTCCCGGGATCGTATCGATGAGCTCCAGCGCTTCATGAAAAGGGCTCGTTCGTTCCTCGATTTCCCGATCCAACCGGGCAATCGCTTCATCTAAATACTCCACATGACGCCATTGCTCGGCCAGCATCATGCGTTGATGCGGCCCCATCACTCCTTTCAATGCGCGCCGGAGCTCTTCCGTTTTTTGTTTCAGCCGCCCTTTGGCGAGCTGGGCGAGGGCCGCCGGATCGTCTTTTCCTTCGATAAGGGCGCGAATGATGAGCCGGGCCGACATCCCGTTGATGTCGGATACGACCGAAGAAAGCTTGATATTGGCTCCTTCCAGCACTTTTTGGATGCGGTTGAGCTCCCGTGCCCGTTCCTCGATCAAACTGCGCCGATAACGGACCAGTTCCCGGAGCTCCCGCTGAGCTCGATGAGGGATGTAACTCCCTTTTAGCAATCCATGGCGAAGCAAGTCCGCGATCCATTCGGCATCTTTGACATCGGTCTTTCGCCCAGGAACCGCTTTGATGTGTTGGGCATTGACGACAAGCACTTCGATCGGCTCTGCTTCGAGGAGATTATACACTGGCTTCCAATATACGCCCGTCGACTCCATGGCAACGTGCGTCACCTTTTTTTCTTTCAGCCAATCCACCAACTCCTCGAGATCGTCGGTCAGCGTACCAAACGTGCGAATCTCTTTTCCTTCAGGGGTAAGGGCGCAAGCCGTAATCGATTGCTTATGCACGTCCAATCCGCAACAGCGTTCATACAAGACGCGCATCGGTCTTCCTCCCTGCTTCGTTCTCAAAAACAGCTGGTGCAGCAGCCTTTGTTCAAGCATTCTATCCTGCGTGCTTCCCTCAAGGGAGCGACATTCCGTAGTGCACCAGACTACTGGGGTCCGTCTATATATCGGACTTTTACGTACCATAGATACAACGACCTCATGACCCCAGCTGCAAGGAGACCATTCGACAGAAGGTTGTTTTCATCCTTCCGATGGTGACGAAATTTTTTTGTCATGGGAGTCTATATTCTTTTTTCATCGATTCTCCCATTTTTTTACTTTTTTTGATCAAAAGTAAAAAAAAGGACGCCGCGTATCCCCCGCCTACGCTTCGCTTAGAGGCGGGGGACTTGCGGCGTATGGGTTGTTAAACGAATCTGGGGCAATGACGACCTTCATCTTTTTCCCTCCTCGATGTCGTGAAACGGGGCGACACATGGCCATAACGATGCAAACGCAGCCGGCCGCACGAACAGCGGATTCATATCCGTGCGGCGCAAGCCACTAGGCCGCAGCGGCACAGACGATGGCCATCGCGGTCAGAGCGGCGGTCGCCCCTTACTATTGTTTTCGCCAACGAAAATGCCGTTTCCTTTATCGGGCAGGCAAACAGATAGATGCCGAATGGGCCAATGACCGTTGAAACAGTCTTGACCGCGATCAACGAAGGCAACGCTGCGCACTTCCGTCGCCGCGATTTTCCATAGGCTCAGCTCGGAAGTGCAGCGCCCTCAGTCCGGCGTACATTTGATTTCCAGAAACTCGCGGTCTCTCGTCCCCGCCCGATGGTGCTGATGGAACGATCGATGTTTGATCCCCGTCCTTTCGCCGCTCGTATTATATACAACGAAAGAGGCAGGATCTAGCGGCATCGCTCATGATGTCAAATTTTGACGAAAAAAGACGGAGACAGCCGCTTTTTTTCTATTTTCAGAATTGGTTATATAGTACTATAATAGAATTAGTTATATGTTCGTTTGTTCCCATGGGGAACATGATTGCCGTCGCCAATGCCAAGAAGCAGCGGTTTCTGAACTCGCCATCCGCCTTGTCTGTCAAACAATCCATCAATTGATCGCCAACGGCCACCGTCATTGGAGTGATCATCCTCTTTTTAGCATCGCTTCGTCAGCGCTGAAGTTGTCAGAGGTCAGATAATAGGAGAGAGAGTCGACATGTTATTCCGAGCGCGACCGGTTATTTTTTCCGTTTTTTTCGCATCGATTGCTGTTGCGGTTATGTCAAAACCGCCTTCCTTCGATCGTACATATATGATCGCCTTGCTGTTTTATTGGCTGTTTTCCAGCTTGTATTCGCACTTGCGCGTCATAGACAAAACGAAAAACAATATTCCCGTTGATTACGGCATTAACTATAGTTTATCGTTCGCCTTATTTGCCGGCCCGTTCGGGCTGTTTATCTTTGAAGCGTTGTTTCGCTTGACTGAACATATAGCAAAAAAATATTTGAAAACAGCGGAACCCGATGAATGGCTGCACACATTGTACAACATCGGCTCGTTTGTGACGTTCAATTCGCTCGCGTTTGCCTTATACAATCTCCTTGGTCCGCTGTTTCAGTCTATTCCGTCCATTGGCTTCTGGCTGCTTTTATTCCTGCTCGTCATCGTCGTTTCCTTTTTGACTGACTGTTGCCTGATCATCATTTTTTATATAACCGGCGACATTCAGACACAGCGCGAGGCGTTGGACTTTATTAAGACGAGAAGCTGGATGGACATGGGAAAAACGGCGCTGACAAACGGTCTGTTATTTCTCTTTTTGCAAGAACAGCGGTGGGATATGCTTTTGAGCTTATTTTTGCTGAATTACTTCGTCAGCCGCTCGTTCTTTTCCAAATCGCAAAGCATCCAGCATAAACTAGAACGCGACCACTTCGAAAAAATGGCCTACACCGACTTTTTGACCGGTATCCATAACCGTGCCTACATGGATCAAACGATCGCCAAGCTAAACGGATCCGGTGAATGGATTGGCGTCGTCGTCGCCGATATCGACAATTTTAAAACGATCAACGACACGTATAACCATGCCGTCGGCGACGAGGTGATCCGCCATTTTGCCTCAACCTTGAAACAGTTTCTCAAAGAGGGCGATTTTTTGTTCCGCAGCGGCGGTGAAGAATTTACGATGTTTTTGCGTCATCGCACGTTTGAAGAGAGCGTCCGGCTTGTCGAGGAGATTCGAGAAGCAGTGCGCCATAGCACCGTGTTGGTCGATTATATGGCGGCGAAACGTCCCATTGCCTATACGTCGTCGTTCGGTCTTTACTTTTGTCAAGCAGAAGGAACGATGTCAATTGAAAAAGCGTACATTTATGCCGACCATTTATTGCTCCGTTCGAAAGAAAGCGGCAAAAATAAAGTATCAGCCCAATGCGGGGGAGTTGCGTGACGGGGCAGCTCCTTTTTGTTTTCTCCGCACCGTCCGGCCTAAGCAAAAACGGCGCAGCCACCATACATTAACGAAAAAATGGGGCTATCCTCGGCTGCACTGCCAAGGCAAACTTCTTCATCCTTTTCAGTAATGGATGACAGAAGAGGAATAGTTCAATAAGGTGGTGAGGGCCCTTTGATTCATCTTGTTACGGCGACTAACGACGCATACCCCTTGCCTCTTGGGGCGGATGTTAAAGTCGTTGTTTGCCGATAAAACGTCCGAACATCGTGTCACCATTTATGTATCACACGAAACATTATCGGAACAAAACCAGCTAAACTGAGAAAAAAGTATTAAAAAAACATCCCCCAAAGTAAAAGGGGACGGCTCACTTGTGATACGGCTCCCCCCGGTTGATCCGAAATGCGCGGTAAATCTGCTCGAGCAAAATGAGACGCATCAGCTGGTGTGGAAACGTCATTTTCGAAAACGACAGCGTCTCATCGGCGCGCGCCATCACTTGTTTGCTTAAGCCAAGCGAGCCGCCGATGACGAACACTACCTTGCTTTTGCCATAGGTGGCGAGCTCATCGAGACGGGCGGCAAATTGCTCGGACGATTTCATCTTTCCTTCAATCGCAAGCGCGATGACGTGGGCATCATGCGGAATTTTCGCCAACAGCCGCTCGCCTTCCCGCTGTCTGATTTGCTCTTCCTCAAGTTCGCTTGCCCGTTCGGAGGTTTTTTCATCGGCGACCTCAATTATCTCAATTTTTGCATATGCGGACAGACGCTTTGTGTACTCATTGATCCCTTGAATTAAATATTTTTCCTTCAATTTGCCCACAGCGGCAATGGAAATATGCACACATCATCCCCACCTTACAAACAACTTATCAACAATATTTATCCACATATACACAACACATATCCACATATTGTGCAAAAACATCAGCATCCTACGGCATAGACAGCCTTTTTCTCGCAAAAACGGCACCGTTTTTCGCTGTTATCCACAAACATGACATCAGGGGCCTGCTCCGTCTCATCCACATATTCGTCAATGGCCATATCGATGTGCTCCTCACATGTGAATATCATCATTCTCGCTCCTTTCCTTGTGGAAAAAAGAAGGAGCGTTTCCGCTCCTCCATCGTTTTCGTTTAATACGACTCACGCGCCAACTTCATCGTGACCGTGCGTTTTTCCCCATCACGATAAAACGTGACTTCCATCCGGTCGCCGATCGATTTTTTCGTATACAAATATTTGCGCAAGTCGAGCACATTGCGGATTTTTTCGCCATCAAGCGCCACGATGACATCAAACTGTTTTAAGCCCGCCTGTGCGGCTGGCGACATCGGCACGACTTGGATGACCGCGGCTCCTTCCGTTACGTTCGGCGGCAAATGGAGCGTCGCCTGCAAATGGTACGATGGGATGTCGCTCAGCGAGCGAAGTTCAACGCCCATGTACGGACGGCGCACTTGTCCGTATTTTTCCAAGTCCGAAATGATCGGAATGGCCGTGTTGATCGGGATCGCGAACCCGATGCCTTCAACCGCCTCTTGGGCGATTTTCATCGAGTTGATGCCGATGACTTGCCCTTTGATATTGACAAGAGCGCCGCCGCTGTTGCCCGGGTTAATGGCTGCGTCTGTCTGCAATACTTCCGCATTCCAATCCGGAGCGCCGTCCTGGTCCAAGTCAACTTCGACCGTCCGGTTCGTCCCGGAAATAATGCCTTGCGTCACCGACCCGGCGAACTGCAAACCGAGCGGGTTGCCGATGGCAATGACTGGCTCGCCTGGCTTCACCGTATCGGAGTTGCCGAACTGGGCGACTTTTTTCACATGCTTCGCGTCAATTTCCAAGACGGCTAAATCCATAAGCACATCACTGCCGAGCAGCTTCGCCGGCACTCTCGTTCCATCTTGTAAACTCACTTCCAGCTGGCTGGCGTTTTCGATGACGTGATGGTTCGTGACGACAAACGCCCGTCCGCCCACTTTCTTGTAAATGACGCCCGATCCGACCCCAGGTTCGCCTCCTTGCGACCAGAAGCTGGCTTCTTGAATGTTGACAACGCCGACAACCGCATCCGACACTTGGTCGATCGCCTTTGTCACCGCCGTCGTCACATCTACGGAAACACTCTGCCGAATCGGTGGAGTTCCATTTTCCTCTGTTTTTGGCTCTTCCTCTGCTCTTTGATTCGGCACAACATCATACGGGAGGATATCCCAACGGGAAAGCGCCGGAATGGACATGAGGACGAGCAGCCCTCCTAACACGGCGCCGACAAGCGCGGAAACAAACGATCCGCTGCGCCGCTTCCTCCTCGTTTGTTCGTACGGCTCATAATGGTCGTCGTAGTATCCCATGCTCACCCTCCTTTCCACATTCGTCTCCATCCCTCATTATAATCATGAACAGAAGAAAAAATCCAACAAATGTGTCTCCCTCAGTTTCGGCAAAACGGGCTTTATACATACACTAGTGCCGTCGCCCGACGCGGATCGGTATCATACAAACGAAAGTGGGCGCCGACTGCCAGCCCTCTTTGTTCCAACATTTGCGCCACAGTCATGCGCGCCAGCTCTTTCATATTGTTATCTTGGCTCAAATGGGCCAAATAAATTTGCTTTGTCCGGTCGCCGATCACGTCAGCAAGCGCCAGCCCTGCTTCCTCGTTCGAAATATGGCCGACATCGCTTAAAATGCGGCGCTTGACGCTCCACGGATACCTCCCCATCCGCAGCATCCCGACGTCGTGGTTGCTTTCAAACACGAACACATCAGCATTTTCGATCGTCTTTTTGATCCGCTCGCTCACGTAGCCGGTGTCGGTGAGCAACGCAAGCTTTTTTCCCCCGTAGTGAAAGACGTAAAACATCGGTTCAGCCGCATCGTGAGAGACGCCAAACGATTCGACATCCACATCGCCGAACGTCCTCACCGCGCCGAGTGGAAAGACAAATTTTTGTTCGGCCGGAATGTCGCCGACGGCCTGTTCCATCGCCCGCCATGTTTTTTCATTCGCATACACAGGCAGGCGGTATTTGCGAGCGAGCACCCCAAGCCCTTTAATGTGGTCGCTATGTTCATGGGTGACAAGCAGCCCATCAAGCTCCTTTGGATGGCGGCCGATTTCGGCAAACAGCTGCTCAAGCTGCCTGCCGCTCAACCCGGCGTCGACGAGCAAGCGTTGGCGGTCCGTTTCAACGTAAAACGCGTTGCCGGTGCTGCCGCTGGCCAGTACACTAAATCGCATCGTCATTCAAGCTCACTCCAACACACTTCCTTCATCGGTAATGACTTGTCCTTCAAACGCATTCACAAAATAATCTTCTTTCCGATTGACGACGATATGCCATGTCGGCGTCAACACTTGGGAAGCGGTAAACTGGACGAGGCCATAGTAGCCAAGCTCCACTTTCGTGACGCGGTCGCCCGGCTGCAAATGCCCTTTCCGGTACAGCGTCTCAAGAGCTTTAATGGCCGGAACGATGTCTTGTTTCCGCTCGTATTTTTCCAAGTCGCTGAGCATCGTCTGTTCATACGACAGCACTTCCCGTCTCCCGTTGACATGGATGACGAGCTTGCTGTTTTCATTGCCGTAAATCATCTTGCCGTCATACATTTGGTAGCAGGTCAAGATTCCTTGTTTTTCATCAAACGACCAAAAGGCATATTGCCCGCCGCCGATGATGTAGCGCTGCAAAAACTCACGCAGCTGGTATGGATCGTCAATCGGCAGCGCAACCGGATCGATGAACGTCCCTTTGACTTTCGTTTCTCCTTCGATTTTCACTTTTTGCCCGGGCAGCTTTTTTACATCCGCCATGGTGAATGAGCGGCTTTTGCCGCTGACATACGCCGCTTTCGTCACTTCTTTCGGCAGCTCCACATACGTGATGCCGTTCGCTTCGAGCTGCTCTTCAATGGTCGTTTCCAAAATGACATCAAGCTGGCTGCTGTTTCGTTTTTCCATAAACTGATACACTAAAAAGCAGTCGAGGATGAGGAACACAATGATGAAAATCGTCTTCGTTTTACTCCAATCCATTCGTTCCCCCTCCTCCGCCGTCCCCATCGTCGCTCACTTTTTTCCACGTTTGCTCGTACAAATAAAACCACGCCGGTTCCAGACGAATCACTTTCTCCCGTTCCGGATCTTTGACGAGCTCGTAGCCGATGGCGATATCTTTCACGAGCGATTTGCGGACGCCTTTCGCTTGTTCAAGCTGTTTGACGATCTCACGGCCGGACGGCAGCGTTTTCGGGGTTCGGGTGCGGTCGGGGATTTCCAGACGGAAGAGCGGGCGCTGATATTTCATTAAATCGCTCGCCCCCCACGTCTCCACGATTTCCGACATGCCGTATTCATTAAAAACCGGATACCCGTTGACAACAAGCCGGAAAATGACTTTCCGATCTTCTTCACTCCAACGGGCAAAATGGTATACATCAGTCCAGCCGCCATGTTCATTGACAAAATCAATGCTTTTTTGAATGAAGTGAGTTTCTTGATCAGTTTGGCCCATATTGGAGACACGGGCTGCCGGATTGACATACAGCAGCATGCGCTGAAGGAAATCGACGTCCATCAGCCGCGAACCATCGGTGTACTCCTCGCCAAACGGAATCAAGTCCTTTTTCACAAAGCTCGGGTCGCTAAACAGCGCTTCTTTAAACTTATCGACGTCCAACTCATCGGTGTAGTATTGCAAACTGCTAAGCTCCACTTCTTTTTCCGGCAAATAAAGCTGCTTCGTCTCGCTGACCGGATAAGCGAAATAACGGGGAAAATGGTTGGCCTCCTTCGCCAGCCGGCTGATGGCGTCCTGCGAAGCGTCACTGGCGGTCGCCTTATAAATTTTGTGCTTATCGGTTGCGATAAAATAGACTGGGAATTTATCCCCTTCACTGAATGGAACGAGAATGCGGTCAAATGCCAAGCCATCAAGCCCTCTATCTTCCACCGTGAAGATCAACCGGTAAATATCGATCGGCAGCTCGTCTGGGTAAATGATTTCCAGCCGCTCTTTTCCGTCTAAAAACGACAAAAACTTTCCTTGCGGGACGGAAGATGAAATGTTCTCAAAATCGTCGAGCGCCCATTTTTTGACTTCTTTCAGCACTTCATTTTTCTTTTCCTCTTTCGTGAGGGCGTAGTGGGCTCCGCCTTTATGGATGAGCACCTGCTTTGGCTGCACGACCATCGCCGTATCAACTTGCGTATTGCTGACGGAAACGTGCTGAATATACTCGTCGTTTTGCAGCACGTCATATTTAGGATGATACGTCCATAAAGCAAACGTCATCATAATGCTGATGAGCACAAGCGACGTCAACACAACTGTTTTGATCGCTTCATACATCGTACCAGTCATCCTTTTGCTCCCGTTCTAGCGGCAGCGTAAAATAAATCGTCGTCCCTTTATGTTCTTTGCTTTCCGCCCAAATCGTCCCGCCATGGGCGAGCACGACTTCTTTGGCAATGGCCAGTCCGAGGCCGGTGCCGCCCAATTTGCGCGACCGCGCCTTATCGACCCGGTAAAAACGCTCAAAAATTTTCGCCAAATCGGCCTTCGGGATGCCGACCCCTTCGTCGCTGACGCTGACAATGATCTCGTCGGCCAGCTCGCGGACGCGGAACGTGATCGTCCCGCCTTGCGGAGAGTATTTCAACGCATTGGAAATGATGTTGTCCAATACTTGTGTGATTTTGTCCTCATCCACTTCGATGAAAATCGCCTGGCGCGGAATTTTGCGAACGAACCGGATATTATCGCTTTTTGTCAGTTCAAACCGGTCAATCACTTTATGAAAATAAGCCGAAAAATTGATCCATGTCTTTTTCAGCTTGTAATCTTTGCTGTCGAGCTTCGACAGATGAAGCAAGTCGTTGACAAGCCGGATCATCCGGTCTGTTTCGTTTTGGACGACGTGAATAAACCTTGGCGCAATGTCTTTATCTTGCCAGGCGCCATCCGCCAATGCCTCTAAATAGCTTTTCATTGTCGTCAAGGGCGTGCGCAGCTCATGCGAGACATTGGCGACGAACTGCCGCCGCTCGCGGTCGATTTTTTCTTGCTCGGTGATGTCGTGCAAAACGACAATCAGCCCGTTGACAAACCCACCCTCTTTTTGAATGACCGATAGTGACGCCCGCAAAATGTACAATTCCTCATCGGTGCTGAAATCCAAAATGAGTGAGTCGCGTTCCTCGAGCAGCGTTTCAAACGTATATTGGTCAGCGATGCCGAGCACGTCGACGATCGAACTCGACAGCACTGTTTCACGTGAAACATTCAAAATGTTTAACGCCGCATCATTAATGAGAATGACGCGGCCGCGGCGGTCGGTCGCGATCACGCCATCGGTCATGTGCGTCAACACCGACTCAAGCTTGCGCCGTTCGCCTTCCGTTGTCGCCTGCGCTTCCTGCAGTTTTTTCGTCAAGTTGTTAAAGGTCATCGCCAGCTGGCCGATTTCATCGTAGCCGTACACTTTGACTTTGCGGGAAAAATCGCCCCTTGTCATCGCCAGCGCTTGCCGGCGCATATCGGAAATCGGCCGGGTGATGGTGCGCGACAAAAAAATGCCGAGCACGGCGGTAATGGCGAGCGCGATCCCCGTCCCAGTCGCCAAAATCATGTTGATTTGCCGCATTTGCGAAAAGACGTTTTCCATTGAGGCAATAACGTAAATGACCCCTTTGACTTCCCCGCTCGTCTTAATCGGAGTCGAGGAAATGTACATGCGATGGCCTGTCCTTGAATCAAGCATCATCCGGTCGACAGTTTCGCCGGTGACGAGCGAACGCTTCACGTAAATCTCCGTCGTCCGCTTCCCGACGATGTTTTGCATATACGGATTCGACGTCGCCAACACCTTCCCTTTGGCATCAATGACGCGCACTTCGGAAATATCTTGGGAAACGAAATCATGAAGAAGCGAACGGATGTCTTCTTCCAATGTCGGGCTTTTTTCATCGCGCTCCCGATTCATTGCCTGCTCGACGTTGTAGGCGAGCAGCGTCACCCGTTCGTTCAGTGAGTTTTTGAAATTTTGCACAAGCTCCGTTTCCAACTTACGGACAAAATACACGCCGATGATTTGCATAGCGACAAGAGTGAGCAGCACATAAATAATAACAAACTTAAAGCGGATCGAACGAAATGGCCCTACTTTTTTCATGCCGACTCATGACTCCTGTTCCGGGTTGCGCAAATAATAGCCGACGCCCCGTCTTGTGACGATCCACGACGGATGGGAAGGGTTGTCTTCGATTTTTTCACGCAGCCTTCTTACCGTCACATCGACCGTGCGCACATCGCCGTAATAGTCGTAGCCCCAAACCGTTTGCAGCAAGTGTTCGCGCGTCATCACTTGGCCGATATGTTTCGCCAAATAGTGGAGCAGTTCAAATTCGCGATGGGTCAACTCGATCGTCTCCCCCCGTTTTTGCACGACGTACGCATCTGGACGGATGACAAGCGGCCCGATGACGATTTCATTCGTTTCATTCTCCACTTCCTCTTGGTTGGCTGTTTGCGCATGGCGGCGCAAGTTCGCTTTGACCCGCGCCAGCAGCTCGCGCGTGCTGAACGGCTTTGTCACATAATCGTCCGCCCCCAGCTCCAAACCAAGCACTTTATCAATCTCGGAATCTTTCGCCGTCAGCATGATGATCGGCATGTCGTATTTTTTCCGCACCTCGCGGCATACTTCCATGCCGTCTTTCAGCGGCAGCATAATATCCAATAAAATCAAATCCGGCATCGTTTCTTCCACTTTTTGCAGCGCTTCCTCGCCGTCATAGGCGCAGATGACTTCGTACCCTTCTTTTTGTAAGTTAAATTGCAAAATATCGGCAATCGGTTTTTCGTCGTCAACAACTAAAATGCGTTTTTCCATCTCGCTCACGTCCTTCCTTTTGCGATGGAATGCTATCATTATTAATTTACCACGTTATAAAAACGAAATCATCCTTTGCCCGCTGCCATTTTGAGGAGCAAACCATATAGATGCAATTTAAAGCTTTAACATTTTTCGTTTTTACCGGTCATTTCATCCGAATGTCGAGTGACCGAACAACACCGCTTAAAGACCCATGAATGGGTCTTTAAGCGAGTCGTTGTTCGGTCTTCCGTCACGCCTTAGCGTGACGGAGGCAAGCCATAGGCTTGCCTTCGACAGTCAAAAATGGATGAGCCACTTTTCCGCCAAGGATATGTTAAACGATTTCGTTGCATCTATACAGTGAAAAGGGCATAGACGCACGCGCATGACCCCGACCACGGACGGGACCGCTTTTCCTCCGCGAATGAAAAAAGCATAGACGCATGTGCATCTATGCTTTGGTGTTCACCGCTAGCCGCTTATGCATAAACGCTGCGGACGACGTTCGTTTGCGAGCGGTCCGGACCGACAGAGAAAATCGAAAGCGGGATGCCGGTGAGCTGGGAAATGCGTTCGACATAGTGGCGGGCATTGGCCGGCAGCTCGTCCAAGCTTCTCACCCCGGTGATATCTTCCGTCCAGCCCGGCAGCTCTTCGTAAATCGGCTCGCATTCCGCCAAAACTTTTAAGCTGGCTGGAAACTCCTCGATCACTTCACCGCGATATCGGTAGGCGACGCAAATTTTCAACGTTTCAATGCCGGTCAACACATCGATCGAGTTAAGCGACAAGTCGGTGATGCCGCTCACCCGGCGGGCATGGCGAACGACGACGCTGTCAAACCAGCCGACGCGGCGCGGACGGCCGGTTGTCGTCCCATATTCGCGGCCCACTTCACGAATGCGGTCGCCGATTTCATCATGCAGCTCGGTCGGGAACGGCCCATCGCCGACGCGCGTCGTATAGGCTTTTGCCACTCCGACGACGTGCTTGATTTTCGTCGGGCCAACGCCAGCACCGATCGTCACCCCGCCGGCCACCGGGTTGGAAGACGTAACAAACGGGTACGTCCCTTGGTCGATATCGAGCATGACGCCTTGCGCTCCTTCAAACAGGACGCGGCGTCCTTCATCAAGCGCGTTGTTCAATACGACCGATGTATCACAGACGTATTTTGCGATTTGCTGGCCATACTCGTAATACTCTTCAAAAATGTCCTCGAAGCGGAACCCTTCGGCACCGTACACTTTTTCGAACAACATGTTTTTCTCTTCCAAGTTGCGGGCCAGCTTTTCCGCAAACACATCGCGGTCGAGCAAATCGATGATGCGGATGCCGATGCGCGCTGCTTTATCCATGTACGCCGGCCCGATTCCTTTTTTCGTCGTGCCGATTTTATTGGCGCCTTTCCGCTCTTCCTCAAGCCCATCCAATTTCAAATGATACGGCAAAATGACATGGGCGCGGTTGCTGATGCGCAAATTATCGGTCGAAACGCCGCGCTCATGCAAATAGGAAAGCTCGGCGACAAGCGCTTTCGGATCAACGACCATGCCGTTGCCGATGACGCAAATTTTGTCTTTATAAAAAATGCCCGACGGGATTAAGTGAAGCTTATACCGCTCTCCGTTAAACACGATCGTGTGTCCGGCGTTGTTCCCTCCCTGGTACCGGGCAATGACTTCCGCGTTTTCCGATAAAAAGTCTGTAATTTTCCCTTTTCCTTCATCGCCCCATTGCGTGCCGACAACAACGACTGACGACATGGCGAGCACCTCCAGTTTCCTCGGTCTAAACATTGTCAGTGTATCAGTTTTTTGGTGCAAAGTCAATGAAACACGAACATTTTAAACAGTTATAAACTTTTTTATTCGTCTATTAAACCCGAAAGGAGGCGCCTGCCGCCAACGTGAGCCGGTTTACGCCCCCGGCGGAATTTGCGCCTCATCGAAGCGGCGCTCTAGGTTGACAAACTTATTATACTCTTTAATAAAAGCGAGCTGCACCGTTCCGACTGGACCATTGCGCTGTTTGGCAATAATGATTTCAATGATGTTTTTGTTCTCAGAATCTTTGTTGTAATAGTCATCGCGGTACAAAAAGGCGACAATGTCGGCGTCTTGCTCAATGCTTCCGGATTCACGAATATCGGACATCATCGGCCGTTTGTCTTGGCGCTGCTCGACGCTGCGCGACAGCTGCGACAAGGCGATGACCGGCACTTCAAGCTCGCGGGCGAGCGCCTTCAGCGAGCGGGAAATTTCCGATACTTCCTGTTGGCGATTTTCTTTGCTGCGTCCGCTCCCTTGAATGAGCTGCAAATAATCGATGACAATCATGCCGAGCCCGCTTTCCTGCTTAAGCCGGCGGCATTTGGCGCGAATGTCGCTGACGCGGATGCTCGGCGTGTCGTCGATATAAATGCCGGCGTTCGATAAACTCCCCATCGCCATCGTCAGCTTGCCCCAGTCTTCCGGCGTCAATTTGCCGGTGCGCAAGTTTTGCGCGTTAATGTTGCCTTCTGCACAAAGCATCCGCATCACCAGCTGCTGGGCGCTCATCTCCAAACTGAAAATGGCGACATTTTCATTCGTTTTCGTCGCTACATTTTGGGCAATATTTAAGGCGAACGCTGTTTTCCCAACCGACGGTCGGGCGGCCACGATAATCAAATCGCTCCGCTGAAAACCGGACGTCATCCGGTCAAGCTCGGTGAACCCGGTCGGGATGCCGGTGATTTCCCCATTCCGGTTATGGAGCATCTCAATATTGTCATACGTTTGCACGAGAATGTCCTTAATATTTTTAAAGGCGCCCGAATGCTTCCGTTGGGAAACCTCCATAATTTTGCGCTCAGCTTCATCAAGCAAAACGTCGATCTCGTCTTCCCTTGTATATCCGTCTTGCGCGATCGATGTCGCTGTGCGGATGAGGCGGCGCAGCACCGATTTTTCCTCGACGATGCGGGCGTAATATTCGACGTTGGCCGCTGTCGGCACGGCGTCGGCGAGCTCGCTTAAGTAGGAGACGCCGCCGATTTCCTCAAGCTGCTCGGAAGCGGCGAGTTCCGCCGTCACCGTCACCAAATCGACCGGCTCCCCCCTGTCGGCGACGCGAAGCATGGCGTGAAAAATTTTTTGATGGGCTGCACGGTAAAAATCCTCTGGGATTAAAATTTCCGAAGCAGGCACTAACGCAGCGGGATCCAAAAATACGGCGCCAAGCACCGCTTGCTCAGCTTCAATGCTTTGTGGAGGAATTCGTTCTGAAAACAGCTCGCTCATCGTTTCACCACCTTTTCCCCCGTTGTGTCTTTCTCTGTTGCAGCTAATAAGCAAAGGAGCCCCGCCGCAGCGGGCGGGGGCATCTTCGCTTCCTGAAATGAGACGTCGCCGTTATTTTTGTTCTGTCACATGCACTTTCAGCGTCGCCGTTACCTCTGGGTGGAGTTTCACCGGCACGTTCGTGTATCCAAGCGCGCGAATGGCATCGGCAAGCTCAATTTTGCGCTTGTCGAGCTTCAAGCCGTGTTGGGCTTGCAGCGACTCGGCGATTTGTTTGCTCGTAATCGAGCCGAACAAACGGCCGCCTTCGCCTGCCTTTGCTGGAATGGTTACTGTCAGCTTCTCAAGCTGTTCTTTCAATTTTTTCGCATTCGCCAGCTCCTCGGCCGCCTGGCGCTGCTCTTTTTGTTTTTGCGCCTCGAGCGCTTTTAAATTGGCTGGCGTCGCTTCAATGGCCAGCCCTTGTTTAAATAAGAAGTTGTTAGCATAGCCGTCGGCGACGTTTTTGATTTCCCCTTTTTTCCCTTTTCCTTTGACATCCTTTAAAAAGATGACCTTCATGATGGCTTACCCCCCTCAAAATAGTCATGAATGGCTTCGCGCAGTTGCCGCTCCGCCTCTCCGACCGTCACCTCGGACAGTTGGGCGGCAGCGTTTGTCAAATGTCCGCCCCCGCCCAACTTCTCCATAATGACTTGCACGTTGATGTCGCCAAGCGAGCGGGCGCTGATGCCGACCGTCCCATCTGCCCGCTTGGAAATGACGAAAGAGGCGGCGACGCCGCTCAGCGTCAGAAGCGTATCGGCGGTTTGCGCGATCAACACTTGATCGTGCACCTCGTTCTCGCCCCCCTTGGCGATGGCGATGCCGTGTTCATCAATCACCGTCCGCTCGATCAATTTCGCCCGTCTGACGTAATTCGTTACGCTTTCCCGCAGCAATTTTTGCACAAGCACCGTATCCGCTCCTTGGGCGCGCAAATACGACGCCGCATCGAACGTGCGGGAACCGGTGCGGAGCGTAAAACTCTTTGTGTCAACGACGATGCCGGCAAGAAGCGCCGTCGCCTCCAGCATCGACAGCTTCACCCGCTTCGGCTGGTACTCAAGCAGCTCGGTGACCAATTCCGATGTCGATGAAGCGTACGGCTCCATGTAGACGAGAATCGGCGCTTCAATAAACTCTTCGCCGCGACGATGATGATCGATGACGACGATATGATCCGTGCGGTACAGCAGCCGTTCTTCAATGACAAGCGACGGACGGTGCGTATCCACGACGATGAGCAGCGTATCTTCTGTCACGAGCTCAAGCGCCTGCTCCGGTTTGATGCATCTCGACCATAAATCAGCATGTTTTCTCATTTCTTCGAGCAGCCGTTGCGCACCTGCATCCGTTTTTGCCTGGTCAACAACAATAAACCCTTCCTTTTGGTTTGATTGAACGACCTTTAAAATGCCAATCGCCGCCCCGAGCGCGTCCATATCCGGATATTTATGCCCCATAATGAGCACCCTATCGCTTTCAGCGATGAGCTCGCGAAGCGCATGGGAAATGACGCGGGCGCGGACGCGTGTCCGCTTTTCCATCGGGTTCGTTTTTCCACCGTAAAACTTCACTTTTCCGTTTCCGTGTTTGATCGCTACTTGATCGCCGCCGCGCCCGAGCGCCAAATCCAAGCTCGATTGCGCAAGCGTCCCAAGTTCTGGCAGTGGGGATACGCCGGCGCCAATGCCGATGCTCAACGTGAGCTGGGCTTGGTGTTTGGCCGTCTGCTCGCGCACCTCATCCAAAATAGAAAATTTGCTTTTTTCCAACCGGGTCAATATGTGCTCATTCAATACGGCAATGAATCGATCCGACGACGTTCGCTTTAAAAAGATGCCGTAATCGTTCGCCCATCGGTTCAACACAGAGGTTACAAGGCTGTTCAATTGGCTTTTCGCTTGATCGTCCATCCCTTGCGTAATTTCATCATAATTGTCAAGAAAAATGATCGCCAGCGCCAACCGCTCTGCCTCATATTGCCGTTTCAGCTCCATATGCTCCGTGACATCGAAAAAGTAAAGAAGTCGTTCGTGGCGGCGGACGATGACTTTTAGCTGTTTTCCGTTCAGTTCCATAATCTCCTCGTCCGCCTTTCCTTTTTTGACGAAAGCGGCCAACGGTTCGGACAGCTCGGCAAGCGCGCGGCCAACCAACGTCTGTTCCTTAAAGCAGGAGGCTAAAAACCGGTTCGACCATTCGATTTTCCCTTCCTCATCGATGAGCATGATGCCGATCGGCATCTGCATAAGCGCTTCCTCGCCGACTTTCTTCACCCGATACGACAGGTTGGAAATATATTGCCCCAGCTCTTGATACAAAGAGCGCTGTGACCAAATGACATAATAAAGCGTAAACCCAACGGTGAGAAAGCCGATCAGCCCAAGCAGCCAGTGGAAATAAAACAGGCCGGCCGCCATGAGCACCGCCAAGGCGGCTAACGCATAGGACGGATAGCGGTATGCTTTCCTCTCGTAAAAATGGGACATTCAAGTCAGCTCCTACACTGAAGAAATGGCTCACCTTATCCAATTATTATATGCGGCGGCGCAAATCAAATCCTAAATCAATTATACCGAATATCGCCACAAGATAAAGTAGAAAAGGCAGGAATAAACAAACAACCGTCCCAGCGATCACCACGCCTTTCGCAATGCCTTTTTTGTAGGCGGCGTAATACAAAAACGAAAATCCTTGTACTGCCATGGCAAGCTGCAGCACATAAGAGAGGTTCAATACAGCAATATAAGGGAAAGTTCCCTCGGCAAACGGAAACATGGAAAGAACAAGCACAATGATGTAGATCCATAGCACGCTTTTTGGCAAGGAGAGCTCACGAAACGGCGGCCACGTGCCGACCGGGAGCTTCAGCCGCTTCATAATGGGCAGCGAGACCATGATGGTCACGTAGGCGAGCGCCAACGCAGCGATGACAAACAGCGTCGGAACCATGTAGCCGATCAGTTCGATTCCTTGTTCAAGCTGCTTTTGCATCCCAGCTGGCGGCTTTTGGCCCATCGCTTCCATCATGCGCATCGCCGTATCAAACGACTCGCGCACTAAACCAAGCGTATCCCGGATCATGTCAACTTGGAAAAATTGAATCGAAATGATGTAATCAAGCACGATGTTGGCTAAAAACACGAGGGCGCCGACAAGCCAGATGAGATAGCGGTTTTTCTGTTTCGCCAACATCGCGCCGACCGTTATGCCGACAGTGCCAAACATAAGCGCCATCGGCAGCGACAAAAACGAACCGATAAGGCTGGAGACAACGAGAGCCGCAACGAGCAGCAACCAGGCAGGGGCAAGCCCGTGACGCATCGTAAACACCATAAATGGAAGCGCTAAAAACAGGGCAGCGACAAAGCCGATCACCGGCACGTACAACGCCATCAAAAACAAAACGGCAAACAGCGCGAGTTCGATGGCTGCTTCAGTGAGGGCGTGTGTTTTCCGCAATGAACGTTCTCCTTTCCAGCTAGTTTACTCAGCATAAATAGAAAAAGCAGTAAGGTCCCCCTTACTGCTTTTTTCAGCTCACTCATCGGCAACGTACGGCAACAGCGCCATTTGGCGCGCCCGTTTGATTGCGACCGTCAGTTTGCGCTGATATTTCGCGCTCGTTCCCGTCACACGGCGCGGTAAAATTTTGCCGCGTTCAGAGATGAATTTTTTCAGCAAATCAACGTCTTTGTAGTCGATGTGCGTGATGTTGTTTGCCGTGAAATAACATACTTTGCGGCGTTTGCCACGACCGCCTTTCCGTCCTGCCATGCTTCGTTCCTCCTTTCCGCTTCTATCGTTTCCATGATCGTTCAAAACGGCAAATCATCGTCGGAAATATCAATCGGCTGGCCGTCATTGGCAAAAGGATCGTCATCGAGGCGGCCAACCCCTTTCTCACTTGAATGACGGTGGTTCTGATCTTGTCCGAATGGGAACGGATCCCCATAGTAGCCGCCTGCTGCTGCCCCACGCTGCTCATTGCTTCCTTTTGGCTCAAGAAATTGGACGTTGTCAGCCACCACTTCCGTCACATACACGCGTCGGCCTTCCTGGTTTTCATAGCTGCGGGTTTGCAGCCGGCCGTCAACCCCGGCCAAGCTCCCTTTTTTCAAGAAGTTGGCGACGTTTTCCGCTTGGCGGCGCCAAACGACGCATTGAATAAAATCCGCCTCCCGCTCGCCCTGCTGATTCGTAAACGGGCGGTTAACCGCGAGCGTGAACGTGGCAACAGCCACTCCGCTTGGAGTGTAGCGCAACTCCGGATCTTTCGTTAACCTGCCGACCAAAATGACGCGGTTAATCATCAGAACCACCTCGTACCATATACAAAAAATTATTCTTCTTCTTTCACAACGATATGGCGGATAATGTCTTCGCTGATGCGCGCTAAACGGTCAAATTCTTGCACCGCTTTCGGCTCTGCCGTGACGTTGACAATCATGTAGTAGCCGTCGCGATATTTTTCAATTTCATAGGCTAAACGGCGTTTGCCCCAATCCGTCACATTCGTAATCTCCGCACCGTTTTCTTTCAACACGTTGTTAAACCGCTCGACGAGAGCTTGTCTTGCTTCATCGTCCATGTTCGGGCGGATGATGTACATGATTTCGTATTTTCTCACGCTCGTCACCTCCTTTTGGTCTAAACGGCCCTTCCCGTCGAAGGGCAAGGAGCAATAATCATTACTCACATTCGTTGATTATACCATGACTGGCGGCAATAAGCAAGGCTATTCCGCTTCATTCCGATGACGGAAACATTCGCCAGAATTAGCACTGGAAGTTCACCACGCCGCCAACCATTTTCCTTTCTCCGCGGCATTGCACATGGAACTCACGCAGTCTGCCGCCCCTTGGCCGCGGACTCTGTCGGCAGTGGCGTTACACATTGAACCGGAAGTGCATGATATCGCCGTCTTGCACTTCGTAATCTTTCCCTTCCAGCCGCACTTTGCCGGCTTCGCGCGCCGCCGCCATCGAGCCGGCAGCGACCAAATCGTCGTATGAAACGGTTTCAGCGCGAATGAACCCGCGCTCAAAGTCAGAGTGAATAATACCGGCGCATTGCGGCGCCTTCATCCCTTTGCGAAACGTCCATGCCCGCACTTCTTGTTCACCGGCGGTAAAAAACGTCGCCAGCCCAAGCAAGCTGTAGGCGGCGCGAATGAGCTGATCGAGGCCGGATTGTTCAATGCCGAGCTCTTGCAAAAACTGCTGTTTTTCCTCATCGCTGAACTCGGCGATTTCTTCTTCAATTTTTGCACAGACGACAATCACTTCCGCATTGTCGCTTTTGGCAAACTCACGCACTTCCGCGACGAACGGATTGCTCTCCGGATCAGCGACATCGTCCTCGCCGACATTGGCGACATAAAGCATCGGTTTGGTCGTCAGCAAGTGCAGCTGCTTGACGACTTTCATCTCTTCATCGGCAAACTCGATCGTGCGCGCCGGCTTGCCGGCTTCGAGCGTCTCTTTCAGCCGCAGCAAAATTTCGTATTCAAACGCCGCCTCTTTGTCTTTTTGCTTGGCGATTTTGCCCACCCGCTCCATTCGTTTGTCGACCGTCTCCAGGTCAGCAAAAATAAGCTCTAAGTTGATCGTTTCAATATCGGCGAGCGGATCGACTTTGCCGGCGACGTGGGTGATGTTTTCATCGCTGAAGCAACGGACGACTTGGCAAATCGCATCAACTTGGCGGATGTGCGACAAAAACTTGTTGCCAAGCCCTTCCCCTTTGCTTGCTCCTTTCACGATCCCGGCGATGTCGGTAAACTCAAAAACCGTCGGCACCGTCCGCTTCGGCCGGAACATGTCGGTCAGGACGGTCAACCGCTCGTCCGGCACTTCCACGACGCCGACGTTCGGTTCAATCGTGCAAAACGGATAATTGGCCGATTCGGCGCCTGCTTTTGTAATGGCGTTAAACAACGTCGATTTGCCGACGTTTGGCAACCCGACGATTCCTGCTGTCAATCCCATTCGTTCCACTCCTCTTTCCCGTTCGCATCTTCCCTCATTATATGGGCTGGCACAAAAAATGACAAGCGTGCCGCGGGCGGGGAATATTTCCTCTTCCATCCGCCTCAACAACTAGGAGTTTGTGTCTTTTTCCAACTGTTGGACGTCAACACTGTCCGGCGCGGATCAACCTTGGGGCCATTTGGGCCGCCGCCCTTTACGTTAAAGTGCTTCATTTGTTTCCTGCGCAACTTTTTCAATATTCACCAAAGTGTTGACCGCGGCAAACGCCTCTTTCATTAAATTCGTATTCGGCACCTGAACAAGCGGGTTGCCGCACGTGACGATGACCATCTCAATGGGCGGATCATCCGCCCGCGCCCGCAAATCGTTCCTTTCGTGATCGGATGATGTTCGTCGCCATCAATGCGCACTACTTTTCCGCCATTTACGGTCACCTTGAGTCCGCAAACGTCCCAGCAATTGAGCGGACATGACGTTACATGCACGGTTTCCATCGATTCTCCCCTCCCTGTCCAGCAAAAGAGGGGCTGACGCAAAAGCCCCTTTTTGATAAGATGCAACCGAAGTATGGGAAAGAGACCCCCTCCTGAAACCCTTGGCTTTACCGGATGTTTCGTGGCGGTCTATGTTTCCATGCTGCTCCAGATAGGAGCGTTACCGCTCTTTTGGATCAGCCCCTTTTGTCATTCTTCATGCCTGACTAACACTTTTTTCATTTTGCGAATAAACTCTTTGCGCGGCAACAGAACGCTGTGGGCGCACCCCTCGCATTTGATGCGGATATCCGCGCCTAAGCGGATCACTTTCCAACGGTTCGTGCCGCACGGGTGCGGCTTTTTCATCTCAACGATATCATACAAGCCAAATTCCTTCTCTTCCATCCGCTCACCCCCATGATTGTCATGATTGCTGCCCTTGCCATTTGGCATCGAGCGGGTCCTCCCCGCTTCGCCGATGCAACACGAACCTTGGGTATGCCATTTCGATTCCGCGTTCGTCTAAAAGCATCTTTACTTCTTTGCGGATGGCTCTTGCCACACCGACATGGCACATCGGCTTCGTTTCACATGTAATACGAAGCACCATTTCCGAGTTCACTAAGTTTTGCACGCCAAGCAACTGCGGCGGTGCGACCATATCCTCGTATTTGTCCGGCAACTGCGGCAGCAGTTCACGAATCGCTTTTTCCGCCTCTTCAATATCTTCTTCATAGGAGATGCTGATGTCCACTACCGCCAAACTGTTGTGAAGTGAATAGTTCGTCACTTGCGTAATGCTGCCGTTAGGCAAAATATGCACTTCTCCCGTCCAGCTTTTAATTTTCGTCACCCGAAGCCCGATCTCTTCCACATACCCTTCAAAATTGCCGATGCGGACGTAATCGCCGACCGCAAACTGGTCTTCAAAAATGATGAAAAACCCGGTGATGATGTCTTTTACTAAGCTTTGCGCCCCGAAGCCGACGGCCAGGCCAACAACCCCGGCCCCAGCCAACAACGCTTTGACCGGAACACCAAACGTATCTAAAATCATCAACAGCGCAATAAAATATAGTACGTACGTAATCACATTGTCTAACAGCCGCGTTAACGTCATCTCTCGCCGTTCCGAAATGCGGATCGGTGCTTTCTCCCGCACTTTGAACATATTATGAACGGCTATTTTCAACACTTTCACTGCTGCGGCGCATATGAGTAGGATAAGAACAATCTTAAGCGCCCCTGTTCCAATTCGAAGCCATAGCTCCTCATTCGTCAACAGCTCGAGCAGCCGGTTAACCGTTTTTTCCATCGCATTCAATGTTGACGACACCTCAACCTTTTTCTATTCTGCGCTTTTATTTTAACAAGATGGACCGCCGATTTGTAGTCAAATGCAGGCAGCGGGCGAAAAAGAAAAGACAAGAAAACAAACATCGAGATGTATATGATTCTTTTATTTTCCGTATACTGTTAATAATTTTGAACCGAAAGTAGGAGTGAATCGCATGAGCATACCGTCGATATTTTTCTCTTCCCGGGAAGAAAGGGATCGCGTTTTTTATGATGAACAGGGGGCGGCATCGTCCATCGCCTGGCGAATCACTTCGCTGCTTCCCGATCCGCTCGTTCAACCGATTGCCGTCGTCTGCATCGGCACGGACCGTTCGACCGGCGATTCGCTTGGACCGCTCGTCGGCACGATGCTGAAGGAGAAGCCATTGGCCCGTTTTCACGTATACGGAACGCTTGAAGAGCCGATTCATGCGGTCAACTTGGAAGAAAAAGTGGGGGCCATTCAGCTGATTCATCGCGATCCGTTTATCATCGCTGTCGACGCTTGCCTCGGACGGTTGAAAAGCGTCGGGGCCATCACCGTGTCGAAAGGGCCGGTTCGCCCCGGAGCCGGAGTGAACAAGCAACTTCCCCCTGTCGGCGACGCCCATATTACTGGAGTCGTCAATGTGAGCGGGTTTATGGAATTTTTCGTCTTGCAAAATACGCGTCTTCATCTCGTCATGAATATGGCGAAAACGATCGCCAACGGCATTTATGAAGCGGAGCGGCACATCATCCGCAAAGAGCGAGGCGCCCAACCGCTTCTGAAAGACCGGCATTCCTTATGGTAAACAGCAAAATCCCCTCTCATCCGGCTGTTGTTCTTAAAGAGGGGATTTCTTTTGCGCGCCTTGAACGCCCGGTTTAGGCGCTCCCTCTGCACGGACGTCGTTTGTCCGCTCTCGGCCGAAGAGGCGGCCGTCTATTAGACGAATGAAAGAACACACACGGCAGCCGCCACGACAAGAATGCTCGGCAGCAAATTCGCCACGCGAATGTTCGTCAAACCGAGCATATTCAGCCCGATTCCTCCCATCACCGTCTCTTTTACCCGTTCGGGAATGCGGTGAAACCATTTTCCAATCAATGCCCCGGCTACAATGCTGATCCCGTTCACAATCGTTCCTAGCAATACCATGATGTTCAACCCTCTCTAGCTCCAGCAAAAATAAACCGGCCCTTATTGCCAGGCCGCTCTACTCGTCGAACTGCACATCAAGCAGTTCCAATATTCTTTGCAAGTCTTCCGGAGAAAAAAACTCGATTTCAATTTTCCCCTTTTTCTTCGTCTGTTTGATCGTGACGTTTGTGCCGAATTTTTCGCGCAACAGCGATTCGCTCTCACGGAGAAACACGCTTTTTTCCGGCGGTTTCCGTTTCGATGTTTCACGTGAAACATTTTCGTTGATTTGCCGGATCAGTTTCTCGAGCTGGCGGACGTTCAGCCCGTCGCGGACAATCCGCTCGATCACGAACTTCATTTTGCTTTTTTGCTTCAGCCCGAGCAGCGCACGTCCATGGCCCATTGACAGCGTTCCATCGGCAAGCAGTTTTTGCGCGTCGGGAGGAAGCGACAAGAGGCGCACATGATTGGCGACGTGCGGGCGGCTCTTTCCGACGCGGCTGGCGACTTCCTCCTGGGTCAGATGCAGTTTGTCCATCAACATTTTATAAGCCATCGCTTCTTCAATCGGGTTCAAATCTTCGCGCTGCAAGTTTTCCAAAAGGGCAAACTCCATCATTTGTTCATCGGTCAGTTCGCGCACGACGACCGGCACAAACTGCAGGTTCGCCTCTTTTGCCGCCCGGTAGCGCCGCTCGCCGACGACAATTTCAAACCCTTTGACCGACCGGCGGACGATGAGCGGCTGCAAAATGCCGTGCTGCAAAATGGACTGTTTTAACTCTTCGATCGTTTCGGGCTGAAATGTTTTCCGCGGCTGGTATGGATTCGGATGAAGGACATGAATGCTGACCTCCTGCACCACTCCCTCTTTTCCGTCGAGTTCGAGGTTGTGAAACAGCGCATTAATGCCTTTGCCAAGACCTTTAGCCACGCTCAAGCACCTCCTTCGCCAACTCTAAATACACTTCCGCCCCCCGCGATTTGACATCGTACAAAATCACCGGCTTGCCGTGGCTTGGCGCTTCGCTCAGCCGCACGTTTCTCGGGATGATCGTTTCGTACACCATTTCGCGAAAATACTTTTTGACCTCCTGAATGACTTGCAACCCTAAATTCGTCCGCGCATCGAGCATGGTCAACAAGACGCCTTCGAGGCGCAAATTATAGTTTAAGTGGCGCTGCACAAGCCGAATCGTGTTCAGCAGCTGGCTGAGCCCTTCAAGCGCATAATATTCGCACTGGACGGGAATCATGACGGAATCGGCCGCCGTCAGCGCATTCAGCGTCAGCAGCCCTAGCGAAGGGGGGCAATCGATAATGATAAAGTCGTACATGGCTTTCAGCGGCTCAAGCGCATTTTTGAGCCGGATTTCTCGGGAAATGACCGAAACAAGCTCAATTTCTGCACCGGCAAGTTGGATCGTCGCCGGGATGACATATAAGTTTTCAATGTTCGTCGGCCGAATGACCTCTTTCGCCTTCATATCGCCAATAATGACATTATAAATGCATTCGTCGACATCGCCTTTTTCAATGCCGATGCCGCTTGTCGCGTTTCCTTGCGGATCGGCGTCAACGAGCAGCACTTTTTTTCCGAGATGCGCCAAACAGGCCGACAGGTTGACAGCTGTTGTCGTTTTTCCGACTCCGCCTTTCTGATTTGCAATAGCAATGACTTTGCCCACGGTGCCACCTACCTCTATTCCTTACTCGTAAATTCTATTTTACCATGAAAAAAGGAAAATGACTTTGTTTTCTGAAAGAAAAAAACCCCATCAGCTGCGCTTGATGAGGCAAAAGGCGACTTGATGATTATTTTTTCGCGATGCGAATCGTAATTTGATAGTAATCGTCAAATTCCTCTTCTTCGGAATGGACGGATACGCCGCTGTTTTCCACCATGGAGAGCGATTGGCGGATCGTGTTGACGGCGATACGCATATCGCGGCTGAACGCCTTCCGTTTCGGCTTCGGCTTTCGCTCGCCAGCCTCGAGCATCTTGACGACCCTGTCTTCCGTCTGCTTGACGTTGAGCTGTTTGTCGATGATTTCTTGCAACAGTTTCAGCTGTTTCTCTTTATCTTTCAACACAATTAACGCGCGTGCGTGGCGCTCAGTGATCGTCCGCTGCAACAGCGCCTCTTGCACTTCCTGAGGGAGTTTTAGGAGACGCAGCTTGTTGGCGATCGTTGATTGCCCCTTGCCAAGGCGCTGGGCGAGCGCCTCCTGCGTCAAATCGTGCAGCTCGATCAGCCTGGCGTACGCCATCGCCTCTTCGATCGGCGTCAATTCCTCGCGTTGTAGGTTTTCGATGAGGGCGACGGAGGCGGTTTCTTTGTCGTTTAAGTTTTTCACAATAGCGGGGATTTCCGTCCAGCCAAGCTTTTGCACCGCCCGCCATCTCCGCTCGCCGGCAATGATTTCAAATTGGCCGTTTCCGCATTCACGCACAACGATCGGTTGAATAATGCCATGCGTGCGGATCGTCAACGCCAATTCATCGATTTTCTCCTCATCGAACACAGCGCGCGGTTGGAAACGGTTTGGAATAATGCTGGAAACGGGAATATGGCGCACTTCTTCCCGGTCTTTGTCTTCTCCCATTTCTTCTTGCTCTTTTTCTCCAAAGCTGAACAAGCGCGAAAACGGATGCTTCATCCCCCTACACCACCTTTGGACATACTTGGCCGATATTCTCTGTTTTGCCCGGCATACGCCGCTGCTTTAGGCCGTCTTTTGTTTCCCTTGGCATAGGACGCAAAGCGGAGGGACGGACCCCCGCGCCGTCTGCAAGGGGTTTTATTGAATCGGTTGTTTGCTCGGCATTCCCGGCTTGCGCGGATATCGAGCCGGCGTCTTTTTCGTTTTGCGGACGAAAATGATCGTCCGTTCGCCCTCTTCGAACGGCAGCATGAACGTTTCCACCGCCGCCACCTCCCCGCCAAGCACAGAAATTGCCTTCTCCCCCTCTTTCAGCTCTTCCGGCGCTGAGGCAGCTTTCATCGCAATGAATGTACCGCCTGTCTTCACAAGCGGAAGACAAAGTTCGGCAAGCACCGGCATGCGCGCCACCGCTCTAGCCGTGACGACATCGAACGATTCGCGCATCCCCTTTTGGCGGGCGAACGTCTCGGCGCGGTCATGGTACAGCGCTACATCCGCAAGTTCCAGCTCTGCTGCGAGATGCTCCAAAAAGCGGATGCGCTTTTGCAGCGAATCGACGATCGAGATGCGCAGCTGCGGAAAGCAAATTTTGAGCGGAATGCTCGGAAACCCCGCCCCGGCGCCGACATCGCAAAGCGATATAGGCGCGGAAAAATTGTAATAGAAAGCCGGAGAAACCGAATCAAAAAAATGCTTTACATAGACGCCGGGCTTGTCCGTAATGGCAGTCAAATTCATTTTCTCATTCCATTCCACAAGCAGTTCATAATAGCGCTCAAACTGCGCAAGCGCCCGGGAAGAGAGGGAAATCCCTCTCTCTTCGAGCATGGATTGAAATTGTGTCGCCTCCATATGCCAATCCTTTCCCTCATGATTTATTCATTCGACACGCGCGCGATTCTTCCTTGTTCCAAATACACTAATAATATCGAAATATCGGCGGGATTGACGCCGGAAATGCGCGATGCCTGGGCAATTGAGAGCGGCCGCACTTGCTTCAGTTTTTGCCGCGCCTCGGTCGCCAGCCCTTGGATGGCGTCGTAATCGATATCTTCCGGGATTTTTTTGTTTTCCATTTTTTTGAGCCGCTCGACTTCCTGCAGCGATTTTTGGATGTAGCCTTCGTACTTGATTTGAATTTCGACTTGCTCGGCCACTTCCGGAGCGATGTCCTCGTCCGCCGGCGCCAGTTTTCGAATATGTTCATACGTCATTTCCGGACGCCGGAGCAAATCAGCGGCGCGGATGCCGTCTTTCAGCTCGCTTCCGCCCGCTTCGCGGATGACTTCCTGCACTTTTGGCGTCGGTTTGATGATCACCGTTTGCAGCCGCTTTTTCTCCCGCTCGATCGCCTCTTTTTTCGCCAAAAATTTTTGATACCGCTCTTCGGAAATGAGGCCGATCCGATAGCCGAGCTCGGTCAGGCGCAAATCGGCGTTGTCGTGGCGGAGCAACAACCGATATTCAGCGCGCGAGGTGAGCAAGCGGTACGGCTCGTTCGTCCCTTTCGTCACCAAGTCGTCGATTAAGACGCCAATATAGGCGTCCGAACGGCTTAAAATGATCTCCTCGCGGCCGAGCGCACGGTGGGCGGCGTTAATGCCGGCCATAATGCCTTGGCCCGCCGCTTCTTCATAGCCGGACGTACCGTTGATTTGCCCTGCGGTATACAAGTTTTTCACAAGCTTCGTCTCGAGCGTCGGCCAGAGCTGGGTCGGCACGATCGCATCGTACTCGATCGCATATCCCGCCCGCATGAGCTGCGCTTTCTCAAGCCCCGGAATCGTTTCAAGAAGCTTGCGCTGAATATGTTCTGGCAGGCTCGTTGACAGTCCTTGCACGTACACTTCTTCCGTTTCCCGCCCCTCCGGCTCGAGGAAAATTTGATGGCGCGGCTTGTCATGGAACCGAACGACTTTATCTTCGATCGATGGGCAATAGCGCGGTCCGGTTCCTTTAATCATGCCGGAGTACATCGGCGACAAATGCAAATTTTCATCGATGATTCGGTGCGTTTCCTCCGTCGTGTACGTCAGCCAGCACGGCAGCTGATCCGTGATGTATGTTGTCGTCTCGTACGAAAACGCCCGCGGCTCTTCGTCGCCCGGCTGAATTTCCGTTTTGCTGTAATCGATCGTCCGGCTGTTGACGCGCGGCGGCGTGCCCGTTTTAAAGCGGACGAGCTTAAACCCAAGCTCCTCTAAATGCTCGGACAGCTTGATCGACGGCTGCTGATTGTTCGGTCCGCTCGAATATTTAATGTCGCCAATGATAATCTCCCCGCGCAAAAACGTCCCGGTTGTGATGACGACCGCCTTGGCGTAATAATGAGCCCCCGTTTGCGTAACGACGCCTTTGCAGACGCCGTCTTCCACGATGAGCCGCTCGACTTTGCCCTGCAGCAGCGTCAAGTTTTCCTGCCTTTCAAGCGTCTTCTTCATTTCCCGCTGGTACAGCACTTTATCAGCCTGGGCCCTCAGCGCGCGCACGGCCGGGCCTTTCCCGGTGTTGAGCATCCGGATTTGAATGTATGTTTTATCGATGTTTCTTCCCATTTCCCCGCCGAGAGCGTCGATTTCACGCACGACGATCCCTTTTGCCGGGCCGCCGATCGACGGGTTGCACGGCATGAACGCAATCATATCAAGGTTAAGGGTGATGACGAGCGTTTTCGCCCCGATGCGCGCGGCCGCCAATGCCGCTTCACAGCCGGCATGGCCGGCGCCGACGACGATGACGTCATACGATCCTCCTTGGTAATCCATGCTTGTTTCCTCCTTGCTTATTTTCCTAAACAAAATTGAGCAAACAGCTGATCAATCAAACTTTCGTGCACTGTATCACCCACGATTTCGCCAAGCAGCTCCCACGCCCGGCGCAAATCGATTTGCACAAGATCGACCGGCATGCCGGCGTCAATGCCGGCCAAGGCATCGTCAATCGCCTGTTTCGCCTGCTCGAGCAAGGCGATATGGCGGGAGTTGGAGACGTATGTTAAATCGCCGGCTTCCAGTTCGCCGCCGAAAAATAAGTCAGCAATCGCCTGTTCCAATTCATCAATTCCTTGTTCGCGCAGCAACGACGTCGCCACGACCGGACGGCCGGCCGCCAGCTCGTTCACGCGCTCCATGTCAATCTGCTTGGGCAAATCGGTCTTATTCACAATGACGATGACATCCATCCCTTCCGTCATCGTAAACAGCCGTTCATCTTCTTCTGTCAGCGGTTCGTGGTAGTTTAAAACGAGCAAAATTAAATCGGCCCGCTTCAACATTTGCCGGGAGCGCTCGACGCCGATTCGTTCGACAACATCTTCCGTTTCCCGGATGCCGGCCGTATCAATCAAGCGGAGCGGCACGCCGCGGACGTTGACATACTCCTCAATGACATCGCGCGTCGTCCCTGGGATATCGGTGACGATCGCCCGATTTTCATGGGCGAGCGCATTTAACAGCGAAGACTTGCCGACGTTCGGCCGTCCGATAATGACCGTGGCCAACCCTTCGCGCAAAATTTTCCCTTGATTGGCGGTCGACAAAAGCTTTTCAATTTGCCGGCGCACATATTGCGCCTTCTCCTTTAGCAGCCGCGGCGTCATCTCCTCGACATCATCGTATTCGGGATAATCGATGTTCACTTCAACATGCGCCAGCGTCTCCAAAATCGTCTGCCGCAGCTCGCGGATGAGCTTGGAAAGGCGCCCCTCCATTTGCTGCAAGGCGACATTCATGGCCCGGTCCGTTTTCGCCCGAATCAAGTCAATGACCGCCTCCGCTTGGGACAAGTCGATGCGCCCGTTTAAAAACGCCCGCTTCGTAAACTCGCCCGGCTCGGCAAGCCGCGCTCCATTGGCGAGCACTAACTGCAAAACGCGGTTGACGGAAACAAATCCGCCATGGCAGTTAATTTCCACTACGTCCTCGCGTGTAAATGTTTTCGGCGCCCGCATGACCGACACCATCACTTCTTCGACGACCCGGCCGCTTTTCGGATCGACAATATGCCCGTAATGGATCGTATGCGACGGAACGTCTTTCAGCCGCTTCCCGCTCGGGCTCCGAAACAGCCGGTCAGCGATCTCCACCGCCTCATCTCCGCTCAGTCGGACGATGGCGATCGCCCCCTCGCCCATCGGCGTTGAAATGGCGGCAATCGTATCCAATTGTGTCACCGCTTTTCACCTCGCTTTTCTCCGTTTCCTCTATATCTATATCCACAGCCTTTCTCAGCCGCATGCTCCCTGTGCATAGTTGTTTAGTTCAATTTTAACTTATCCACATGTGAATAACAATATGGCACGCTCAGCCCCGCTGTTGAAAAATAGATTGCCGGTCCATTTTCGCCCAGCCAGCCGCAAGTACACAAGCGAAAGAAGGCAAAAAAAGAGGCCTCCTCCACATTCGTTAGAGGGGCGTCCTTTTCTTTGGCGATTTTTTGCTTGTTATCGGGGAAACAACAATAAGGCGGTGCGGGTCAACTCCGACCGAATAGGTGGAGACATGCTTATTGCCGGCCAGCGCGGCATGGATGATTTTGCGTTCATGGGCGGGCAACGGCTCCAGCCTCACTTCTTTGCCTGTCCTGACCGCCTGAGCCGCCAGTTTGTGCGCCAGTTCCACAAGCGCCTTTTCCCTCCGTTCGCGATAATGCTCCACGTCAACCGCAATCGACACATATTCCTCCGCATGGCGATTGGCGACAAGCTGCGCCAAAAACTGGAGGGCATTTAATGTTTGGCCGTGTTTGCCGATCAACAAACCGACCGGCCCCCCATGGATGTGGAGCGTCACTTGCTTGCCGCGGCGGACAGCTTCGACGTCTGCCTCTTCCGCTCCCATATGCGCAATGACTTGCTGCAAGAAGCGCACCGTCTCCTCAACCGGGTCCATTTTCAACACCGCTTTTACAACCGCCGGCCGGCCGCCAAACAGGCCAAACCAGCCTTTTTTTCCTTCGTCAAGCACGACGATGTCCGTGCGCTCCCGGGGAGCGCCGAGCTGTGCGAGCGCGAGCTGCACCGCTTCTTCAACCGTTGCGGCGGTTGCAGTCACTTCCTTCACTTTTTCGCTCCTCCTAAATGGGCAGAGACGTTTGGCCCTTTAATAAGATACGTTTGCACAATAGAGAAAATGTTCCCAACCACCCAGTACAGCGACAAAGCTGCCGGGAAGTTGATGGCGAAAATGACGATCATAATCGGCATCATCCAAAGCAACATCGCCATTTGCGGGTTTTGCTGAGCGGAGCCGGCCATCATGATCTTTTGCTGGATAAACGTCGTCACCCCGGCAATGACCGGCAAAATAAAGTACGGATCCTTTTCGCCAAGGTCAAACCATAAAAAATTATGTTGGGCAATTTCCCTTGTCCGCATAATCGCGTGGTAAAAACCGATTAAAATCGGCATTTGGATTAAAATCGGCAAACAGCCGGCCATCGGATTGACCCCGTGCTTTTGGAACAAGAGCATCATTTCCTGCTGGAGCTTTTGCTGTGTCTGAGCGTCTTTCGAACTGTACTTTTTACGCAACGCCTCTATTTCCGGCTGAAGCGCTTGCATCGCTTTGGCATTGCGCGTCTGTTGGATCATCAGCGGCAAAATCAACAAACGGATTAAAATCGTGACGACAATAATCGACAACCCAAAACTTCCGCCGAGCAGCCCGGCCACATATTTGATCAGCCAGGAGAGCGGATAAACGATATACTCGTTCCAAAACCCCTTGCTTTCTCGGGTGATCGGTTCATTAATCTCCGTGCATCCAGACAACATGGCAGCCAATGCACCGATCAAAGCAATGAATAGTATTCGCCTTTTCACCTTCTTTTTCCTCCCACATGTACAAGTTCACGTATGTATTTTACCATTTTTTTTGCCGCGTGGAGCATTTTTTCAAGCCGAATGCGACGGTTGGCCTCCTTTTTTCAGCCCCCCGGCTTTCCGCAGCACATGGATCAAACTTTTTTTCACTTCCGCGTAGCCCATTTCCGCCGCAGGCTGCCTGGCAATAATGACATAGTCCTTGCCAGGGGCGACCTCTTCTTTCAATTCAAGAAAGCATTGGCGGACGTATCGTTTGATCCGGTTTCTGACAACCGCTTTGCCAAGCTTTTTGCTGACTGACAGCCCAATGCGAAAATAAGGCTGCTCAGGACGGTCAAGCGTGTAGACGACAAACTGGCGGTTCGCCACCGAGACGCCCTGCTGAAACACCTCTTGAAATTCCTCGTTTTTTTTGATGCGATATTTTTTTTTCATGCCCCTAAAACACTCCATTTGCCTAGTTTCCCGCCGCCAAAACATTGAGAAAAAAGACCACTGAAGCTTCAGTGGCCTATTATGCAGACAATACTTTTCTTCCTTTGCGACGGCGGCGCGCCAATACTTTTCTCCCATTTTTCGTGCTCATGCGCGCGCGGAACCCGTGCACTTTGCTGCGCTTCCGTCTATTTGGTTGATACGTCCGTTTCATCTATGACACCTCCCTGAAGGAATAACTGTTACGGGCAGTCTTTCTCATTATATTGAACAATCTCAGCAAATGTCAACCGCCCCTTTCTCTTTTCTTGAGGCGGCCTTGATGTGGATAAATTTTTCTACCCCCAACCACAATCCACAACATTTATCGACATTTTTTTCACATACGCAACGGTGTGGATAACGTTTTTTTCACAGCCTGTCCGTTTTGTGGATAATCAAAAAATTCCGTTGCAACAAGCCGTTTTATTTGCTATTATTATTGTGTTTTCACTATGGTCGACAATGGATAACTGTGTGGATAAAAAAACATATCCACACTTGTGGATAGTTTGTGGATATGTTTTTTCACATCTTGTTTATAATGTTGTCCACAGTTGGTGGATTTTGTCGAAAAGCCGTCTTTTTTCCTTAATATATCTTTTCCACAAACTTATTTTTTTAAACAAATGATTATCCTCTGAATTAAAGGGAGGGGCAACGGGTGGAAAATATCCATGATTTATGGGATCGCGTGCTTCAGGAAATTGAACGGAAAATCAGCAAGCCGAGCTTTGAGACTTGGCTCAAGTCAACGAAAGCCCACTCTTTGCGTGGTGACACGCTCGTCATCGTAGCCCCGAACGAGTTTGCTAGAGACTGGCTTGATTCCCGCTATTCCCATTTAATTGGGGAAACGATCTACGCCATTACCGGCGAAGAGCTGGCCGTCAAATTTATCATTCCGCCAAACCAGGCTGACGAAGAACTCGAGTTTCAACCGGCCAAAAAACAGCGGAAGCCGTACGAGGAAGCGAATGATTTCCCGCAAAGCATGTTAAATCCGAAATATACATTCGACACGTTTGTCATCGGCTCCGGCAACCGGTTCGCCCATGCTGCATCACTCGCGGTCGCCGAAGCTCCGGCCAAGGCGTACAACCCGCTTTTCATTTACGGCGGAGTCGGACTTGGAAAAACGCATTTGATGCACGCGATCGGCCATTACGTCATTGAACATAACCCATCCGCGAAAGTTGTCTATTTATCTTCAGAAAAGTTTACAAACGAGTTTATTAACGCCATTCGCGACAACCGCCCGGACGATTTTCGCAACAAGTATCGAAACGTTGACGTTCTGCTGATCGATGATATTCAGTTCTTGGCTGGAAAAGAACAAACGCAGGAGGAATTTTTCCATACGTTTAACACGCTGCATGAAGAAAGCAAGCAAATCGTCATTTCAAGCGACCGGCCGCCTAAAGAAATCCCGACGCTTGAAGACCGCTTGCGTTCGCGCTTTGAGTGGGGGCTGATCACCGACATCACGCCGCCTGATTTGGAAACGCGGATCGCCATCCTCCGAAAAAAAGCGAAAGCGGAAGGGTTTGACATTCCGAACGAAGTGATGCTTTATATCGCCAATCAAATCGATTCGAACATCCGTGAGCTCGAAGGCGCCCTCATCCGCGTCGTCGCCTACTCATCGCTTATCAATAAAGAAATCACGGCTGACCTGGCAGCGGAAGCATTGAAGGATATCATTCCGAGCGCGAAGCCCAAAGTGATCACGATCCAAGACATTCAGCGCGTTGTTGGACAGCATTTCAATATTAAGCTTGAAGACTTTAAGGCAAAAAAACGGACAAAATCGGTCGCGTTCCCCCGGCAAATCGCCATGTATCTCTCCCGCGAACTGACCGACTGTTCGCTGCCAAAAATCGGCGACGAATTTGGCGGCCGCGATCATACGACGGTCATCCACGCCCATGAAAAAATATCAAAGCTTTTGCAAACCGACACGCAGCTGCAGAAACATGTGAAAGAAATCCAAGAAAAGCTGAAGCAACTGTGAATAACCGCCGCTGTCTTACGCACAGCTTATCCACATGTGGGCAAGCTGTGCTTGCTTCGCTTTTCTTGGTTATCCACATACCAACAAGCCATACTACTAGTACTACGGTTTTTATTTTTTATATTTTTATAATTTATTTCCGATCACCATTAAAACGAGGAGGAACAGCAAGTGAACATCTCGATTGACCGTGAAGCGCTGGCAAGAAGCGTCCAAGATGTGATGAAAGCTGTATCGACGAGAACGACGATTCCGATTTTGACAGGGATTAAACTGACAGCGACGGCCCTTGGGGTGACATTGACAGGCAGCGACTCCGATATTTCGATCGAGTCGTTCATTCCGCTTGAAAAAGAAGGTCGGCTGCTCGTTGATGTCAAAAGGCCGGGAAGCATCGTGCTGCAAGCTCGCTTTTTTGCTGAAATTGTCAAAAAGCTGCCGCAGCAAACTGTCGAGATCGAGACGGAAGACAACTTTTTGACTGTCATCCGCTCAGGCCACTCGGAATTCCGTCTCAATGGCTTAAATGCCGACGAATATCCGCGGTTGCCGCAAATTGAGGAAGAAAACGTCTTTCAAATTCCGGCTGATCTATTGAAGACAATCATCCGACAAACTGTTTTTGCTGTTTCAACATCGGAAACGCGCCCCATCTTGACAGGTGTCAACTGGAAAGTGGAGAATAACGAACTCGTCTGCACGGCGACAGACAGCCATCGTTTGGCGATGCGAAAGGTAAAAATTGAAGCAGGACATGCTGTGTCGTACAACGTCGTCATTCCGGGGAAAAGCCTAAACGAGCTGAGCAAAATTTTGGACGACGGCAGCGCTCCGGTCGATATTGTCATAACGGCCAACCAAGTGTTGTTTAAAGCGGAACATCTTCTTTTCTTTTCCCGGCTGCTTGACGGAAACTATCCGGAAACAGCCCGCCTGATTCCGACAGAAAGCAAAACAACGATGACCGTCAATGCGAAAGAGTTTTTGCAAGCGATTGACCGGGCATCACTGCTTGCAAGGGAAGGGAGAAACAATGTCGTGAAACTGACGACGCTCCCGGGAGGGCTGTTGGAAATTTCCTCGGTTTCTCCAGAAATCGGGAAAGTGACGGAACAGTTGCAGGCCGAATCACTTGAAGGGGAAGAGTTAAACATCTCGTTCAGCGCAAAATATATGATGGATGCACTCCGGACCCTTGATGGCACCGATATTCAAATCAGTTTCACCGGGGCAATGCGCCCGTTCGTGCTGCGTCCGCTTTACACCGACTCGATGCTGCAGCTCATTTTGCCGGTAAGAACATATTGATGTATGTCGGAAACGCATAAAAGGCGATCCAGTCATGGACGCCGTTCTTTTCGCAATGCCTCCGATGGAGAGGATGGGGACAATTGCGTCCCATTCTCTTCATCGGCTTTCTTTGCGGGCGGGCGATGTTTTCGATAAAATAAAGGAATAGGCGACTTAGAGGAAAGCGAGCGATGAACGGATGGAACAAACGGTGACGATTAAAACGGAAACGATCACGTTAGGACAGCTGTTGAAGCTTGTGCAGTTAATTGATACAGGCGGCGCTGCGAAATGGTTTTTGCAGGAATACAACGTGCTCGTCAATGGCGAAAGAGAGACCCGGCGCGGGCGGAAGTTAAAAGACGGCGACCGGGTGGATGTGGAGCAAATCGGCACGTTTGTCGTTGTACGGGCAGAGTAGGTGAAGATCGGGTGTTTTTAACCGACTTAGTGTTAACGAACTACCGCAACTACGAACATGAAATGGTGAATTTCAGCCAAGGCGTCAACGTCATTCTCGGGGAAAATGCCCAAGGGAAGACAAACATGATGGAGGCCATTTATGTATTGGCCATGGCGAAATCGCACCGCACATCGAACGATAAAGACCTTATCCGTTGGAATGAAGAGTATGCTAAAATAGAAGGAAGAGCGGAAAAACGAAGCGGTTCTCTTGCCCTTGAACTGCTCATCTCAAAAAAAGGGAAAAAAGCGAGATGCAACCATATTGAGCAGCGACGGCTCAGCCAATATGTCGGGCAGTTAAATGTCGTCATGTTCGCTCCGGAAGACTTGAATCTGGTCAAAGGAAGTCCGCAAGTGCGGCGGCGGTTTATCGATATGGAAATCGGACAAGTATCCCCCGTTTATATACATGATTTGGGTCAATACCAAAAACTGTTGCAGCAGCGCAACCACTGCTTGAAGATGATGCAGACGCGCGAGAGGGGCAACGAGGCGGTGCTTGACGTATTAACCGAACAGCTCGCCGTGCTGGCGGCGAAGATTACGTTGCGGCGCCGCCAGTTTTTGTCGCTGCTTGAGCAGTGGGCGATGCCGATCCACCGTGAAATCAGCCGCGGAGCTGAACAACTCGGCATTCGGTATGAACCGTCGGTCGACGTATCAGAAAAGGCAGAATTGTCGAGAATAGTAGAAGCATACTGCGAAACGTTCGCTTCCTTGCGAAAACGGGAAATCGAGCGGGGAACGACGCTTGCCGGCCCGCATCGCGATGACATCGCGTTTATCGTCAACGGAAAAAACGTCCAAACGTTCGGTTCCCAAGGGCAACAGCGCACAACCGCGCTGGCGGTGAAACTGGCGGAAATTGAGCTCATCTTTTCCGAGTTAGGTGATTACCCCATTTTGTTGCTCGATGATGTGCTGTCCGAACTTGATGACTTTCGGCAAACCCACCTCTTAGATGCGATCCGAAAAAAAGTGCAAACTTTCGTGACCACAACGAGCATTGACGGCATTAAGCACGATATCATTCAAGAAGCGGCTATTTATCGAGTCCACTCCGGTTCGGTAGCTGCCCCTTCTTGACCGCAAAACGTTGAACGTTTGCAAAGAAAGCGTAGGTGATCTGGCATGACAATGGAACAACGGGTTGAGCGAGCGTACGACGCGAGCCAAATCCAAGTGCTCGAAGGCCTTGAAGCAGTTCGAAAGCGCCCGGGGATGTACATCGGCTCGACGGGGCCTAAAGGGCTGCACCACCTCGTTTGGGAAATCGTCGACAACAGCATTGACGAAGCATTAGCCGGCTATTGCACGGAAATTCATGTGACGATCGGAAAGGATAACAGCATCACGGTCGCTGACAACGGGCGCGGCATTCCAGTCGATGTGCATGAGGCAACCGGACGGCCGGCTGTTGAGGTCATCATGACCGTTCTGCACGCCGGCGGGAAGTTCGGCGGCGGCGGTTATAAAGTATCCGGCGGCTTGCACGGCGTCGGCGCCTCGGTCGTCAACGCCTTGTCGGAATGGCTGGAAGTTTACGTATACCGAGATGGGAAAATCCATTATCAAAAATACGAGCGGGGCGAGCCGTGCACCGATCTGCAAGTCATCGGCGAGACGGACCGAACCGGGACGACGACCCGCTTTAAGCCGGATCCGGAAATTTTTACAGAAACGACCGAGTTTGATTACGAAACGTTGGCCGCCCGGCTGCGCGAGCTCGCCTTTTTGAACCGCGGCTTGAAAATCACCTTGACGGATGAACGGGTTGACAACCGGAAAAGTGAATACTTTTATGAAGGCGGCATCCGCTCTTACGTCCGCCATTTGAATCGGACGCGGGAAGTGTTGCACGAAGAGCCGATTTACATTGCCGGCGAGCGCGACGGCATCGCTGTCGAAATCGCCTTGCAGTACAACGACGGCTATACGAGCAACATTTATTCATTCGTGAATAATATCCATACGCACGAAGGCGGCACGCATGAATCCGGCTTTAAAATGGCGTTGACGCGCATCATCAATGACTACGCCCGCAAACAGCAAATTTTCAAGGACAATGATGCCAATTTGACGGGGGAAGATGTGCGGGAAGGGCTGACGGCCATTGTGTCAATCAAACACCCCTCCCCGCAATTTGAGGGGCAGACGAAAACAAAGCTCGGCAACAGCGATGCGCGCACGGTGACGGACGCTGTCTTTTCTGAACAATTTGAAACGTTTTTGCTCGAACACCCGACCATTGCCCGAAAAATTGTCGAAAAAGGGATGATGGCCGCCCGCGCCCGCCTGGCGGCCAAAAAGGCGCGCGAACTGACGCGGCGCAAAAGCGCGCTTGAAGTCTCCAATTTGCCGGGCAAACTTGCCGACTGCTCGTCAAGAGATCCGTCGATCAGCGAGCTGTATATCGTGGAGGGGGATTCGGCGGGCGGTTCAGCGAAACAAGGGCGCGACCGCCATTTCCAGGCGATTTTGCCGTTGCGTGGGAAAATTCTCAACGTCGAGAAGGCAAGAATCGACAAAATCTTGTCCAACAACGAAGTGCGGGCGATCATCACCGCTCTTGGCACCGGCATTGGCGAAGAGTTCGACATCTCAAAGGCGCGTTATCATAAAGTCATCATTATGACCGATGCGGACGTCGACGGCGCTCATATCCGCACGCTTCTTTTGACATTCTTTTATCGCTACATGCGTCAATTTATCGAGCACGGCTATGTGTACATCGCCCAACCGCCCCTGTATAAAATCGAACAAGGAAAACAAGTGCGCTACGCTTACAACGACCGCCAGCTCGAAAAAATTCTTGCTGAGCTGCCGGAACAACCGAAGCCGACAATCCAGCGCTACAAAGGGTTGGGCGAGATGAACCCAGAGCAACTTTGGGAGACGACGATGAACCCGGAAAAGCGAACATTGCTTCAAGTCAGCTTGCAAGATGCCATTGACGCAGATGAAACGTTTGAAATTTTAATGGGCGACAAAGTCGAGCCACGCCGCCAATTTATCGAAGAAAACGCCCGTTATGTGAAAAACTTGGACATTTAGGATGAAAAGAGAGGGATGGGGCCGCCCTCCTCGCTTCTTTTTGCCGACGGGGCCAACCGGGGCGCAAACGAAGCGGCGCCCGCCGTCCGCCTATGTCTGCTCCCTGTAAAGGCAGACCGGGCCGAAGAAGGCTCAAAAGGGAGGTTTATATGAATGGCAGAACATGAACAATCGCGCATTCGCGAAGTCAATATCAGCCAGGAAATGCGCTCGTCGTTCCTTGACTACGCCATGAGCGTCATCGTTTCCCGCGCCTTGCCGGATGTGCGCGATGGGCTGAAACCGGTGCACCGCCGCATTTTATATGCCATGCATGACCTCGGCATGACCGCTGATAAACCGTATAAAAAGTCAGCCCGCATCGTCGGCGAAGTGATCGGGAAATACCACCCGCACGGCGACGCCGCCGTGTATGATACGATGGTGCGCATGGCGCAAGACTTCAACTACCGGTACATGCTCGTTGACGGGCACGGCAACTTCGGGTCGATCGACGGCGATGCAGCAGCGGCCATGCGTTACACGGAAGCCCGCATGTCGAAAATCGCCATGGAGCTGTTGCGCGACATCAATAAAGACACGATCGATTACCAAGATAACTACGACGGTTCAGAAAAAGAACCGGTTGTGCTGCCGTCACGGTTTCCAAACTTGCTTGTCAATGGTTCGTCAGGCATTGCCGTTGGGATGGCGACGAACATCCCTCCGCATCAGCTTGGCGAGGTCATCGATGCGCTGTTGGCGTTAAGCCGAAACCCGGAGATGACCGTTGCCGACTTGATGGAATACATTCCTGGTCCGGATTTCCCGACGGCCGGGCAAATCATCGGCCGCAGCGGCATCCGCAAGGCGTACGAAACGGGACGGGGATCCATTACGTTGCGCGCCAAGGCTGAAATTGAGCAGCATGCCAATGGCAAGGAAACGATTATTGTAAGCGAACTCCCCTATCAAGTGAACAAAGCAAAGCTGATTGAACGGATCGCCGAATTGGTGCGCGAGAGAAAAATCGACGGCATCACCGATTTGCGCGATGAATCGGACCGAAGCGGAATGCGCATCGTTATTGAAGTGCGGCGCGATGCGAACGCGAAGGTCGTGTTAAACAACTTATACAAACATACCGCCTTGCAGACGAGTTTTGGAATCAACATGCTCGCCTTGGTGGATGGCGAGCCGAAAGTGTTGAACTTAAAAGAATGTTTGGAGCACTATTTGAACCACCAGAAAACGGTCATCCGCCGGCGAACGGCCTTTGAGCTGAAAAAGGCTGAAGCGCGCGCCCATATTCTTGAAGGCTTGCGCATTGCCCTTGACCATTTGGATGAAGTGATCGACCTCATCCGTCGTTCGCGAACGACAGAAATAGCGCGCGAAGGGTTGATGGAGCGGTTTTCGCTCAGCGAACGGCAGGCGCAGGCGATCCTAGATATGCGCCTGCAACGGCTGACCGGCCTCGAGCGGGAAAAAATTGAACAGGAGTATCAAGAGCTTCTCCGCCTCATCGCTGAGTTGAAAGCGGTGTTGGCTGACGAAGAGAAAGTATTGCAGATCATTCGCGATGAACTGGCCGAAATCAAAGAGCGGTTTAACGACGAGCGGCGCACAGAGATCATTGCGGGGGCTGTCGAACAGTTTGACGACGAAGACTTAATCCCGCACGAACATGTCGTCATTACGCTCACCCATAAAGGATATATTAAGCGCCTGCCGTTATCGACGTATCGAAGCCAGAAACGCGGCGGCCGGGGCGTGCAAGGCATGCATACCGCCGAGGATGACTTTGTCGAACATTTGCTCGTCACTTCTACTCATGACAACGTGCTGTTTTTCACAAATAAAGGGAAAGTATACCGGGCGAAAGGCTATGAAATTCCGGAATTCGGCCGCACCGCCAAAGGGCTGCCGATCATCAACTTGCTTGAGCTCGACAAGGATGAATGGATCAACGCCATGATCCCCATTGAAAATGAGTTTGATAATGAGCTTTATCTCGTGTTTGCGACAAAGCAAGGGATCGCCAAGCGCTCTCCGCTCTCAGCTTTCGCCCACATCCGCAACAATGGGCTCATCGCCATTCACTTGCGCGAGGGGGATGAGCTGATTTCCGTCAAGTTGACGGACGGTAAAAAACATTTGATTATCGGCACGAAAAGAGGGATGCTCATCCGTTTTCCAGAAACGGATGTGCGGACAATGGGCCGCAGTGCGACGGGGGTCAAGGCCATCTCACTCGATGACGGCGATGAAGTCGTTGGCATGGAAATCTTGGAAGACCATCATGATGTTCTTGTTGTGACGAAAAAAGGGTTCGGCAAACGCACCCCAGCTTCGGAGTATCGCGTGCAAAGCCGGGGCGGCAAAGGGTTGAAAACGTGCAATGTCACGGAACGGAACGGCCCTGTTGTTGCAGTGACAACAGTCGTCGGCAATGAAGATTTAATGGTCATTACGACAGGCGGCGTGCTGATCCGCATCGCTGTCAGCGATATTTCCAGGACAGGGAGAATTGCCCAAGGCGTCAAGCTCATTCGCCTCTCGGGCGAAGACGAACATGAGTGTGTAGCGACAGTTGCCAAAGTGCCAGAGGAAGAAAAAGAAGAGAAAGAGGAAGAAGGGCATCCCGCTTAATTGAATGGCGTTCCGCCTGCAGGTGCGGGGCGCCCTTTCGTTTGAAAATGCGTGCGTCTGTTTTTACGGCGAATCGGAAAGCGAAACGCGCTTATTGGGCTTTCCGATTGCGAAAGTGCTGTTATTGCAGCCTAAATCGTGCTACGATAAAAACAAAAAGACGGGGGGCTACATGGATGGTTCGCGTGAAGCGCTCCCAGCTTCGCGAAGGCTGTGTGCTTGCTGAAGATGTAATCGGCAAAACGAAACGGCCGATTATGACAAAAAACACTATTATTACAACACCGTTGTTGCAAGTGCTTGAAAAATTTCTTGTAGAGGAAGTGGAGATTGAGCCGTTTCTCGCAAACGGCGAACCATTTTCGCCAGGGGATTCGGCCGCGGCGGAGGATCAACGGCCGCTCTCTTTATATTTAGAGACCGTCCGCCAATACAAGACATGGTTTCAATCTTGGCGGTCCGGCTTGCCGGTCGACATCAATGAAATAAGGGAAGCTGTCATTCCCCTTTTTGAACACATGACAGGCTGCAAGCGGGAATTGCTTGCGTTGCACCATTATGCAACAAAAGAGGAATATTTATATCATCACGCCGTCAGTGTAGGATTGCTCGCCGGCTTTTTAGCCATGGAGCTCGGGTATAGCCGCGGGGAATGCCACCAAGTCGTTTTAGCCGGCGTCTTGTCCGACTGCGGCATGGCAAAAATGAGCAAACAAATTTTAACGAAGCCGTCGGCGCTCACTGAAGTGGAGTTCCGCGAAGTGAAGCAACATCCGATTCTCGGCTACCGCATGGTGCAGAAGATCACAGCGTTAAGCCATGGAGCGAAGCTAGCCGTTTTGCAACATCATGAGCGAAACGACGGCAGCGGCTATCCGCTCAAGTTAAAAGCGAAAAAAATTCACCCCTACAGCCAACTCGTCGCAACAGCGGATGTGTACCACGCCATGACGTCAGAGCGCTTGTATCGGCGCAAACAGCCGCCGCTTCGGGCCATTGAAACGATGTTGCGGCAGCAAGCCGGCAGATTGAGCGCAGACGCCGTCGCTGTACTGTTGAACCGTCTCGTCGGCCTGCAAACAGGAGCCGTCGTCAAACTATCCAACGGTGAGACAGCCGAAGTCATGTTGATTCAGCCAGACGAGCCAACCCGGCCGGTTGTCAAAGCAGCGAGGACGGGACGATTGCTTCTGTTAAGCACTCAACATGATATATATATTGAGGAGGTTTTGCGTGCACCAATGGATGAATAGTCGACCGAAAAGGCCGGTGAAAAACAATCATTTTCTCTTGCTGCTGTTGTTCATCGCCGAAAGAGGAAGCGGATTTCAGCAGGTTTCTCAGCTTGAGAATAACGCATTTCGCATTGTTTTTTGAATTAAATTGCCAACCGTCCAAAAAATACCGTTGCATAAACAACATCAACATGATACAATCAACTTTGCTTGCGCCGGCAACAACGAAATAAAAAAACTATTGACTTTTCATCGCCCATCAGTTATTATGTAATAGCTGTCATCATTAAAGTAAAGATCAAGCTCCTTGAAAACTAAACAAAACGCAAGCGTCATGAAAAAAACTTCGGCCGCATGGGCCGAAGCAAAAGCCAATCAACTTTCTTTGGAGAGTTTGATCCTGGCTCAGGACGAACGCTGGCGGCGTGCCTAATACATGCAAGTCGAGCGGACCGGATTGGGGCTTGCCTTGATTCGGTCAGCGGCGGACGGGTGAGTAACACGTGGGCAACCTGCCCGCAAGACCGGGATAACTCCGGGAAACCGGAGCTAATACCGGATAACACCGAAGACCGCATGGTCTTCGGTTGAAAGGCGGCCTTTGGGCTGTCACTTGCGGATGGGCCCGCGGCGCATTAGCTAGTTGGTGAGGTAACGGCTCACCAAGGCGACGATGCGTAGCCGGCCTGAGAGGGTGACCGGCCACACTGGGACTGAGACACGGCCCAGACTCCTACGGGAGGCAGCAGTAGGGAATCTTCCGCAATGGGCGAAAGCCTGACGGAGCGACGCCGCGTGAGCGAAGAAGGCCTTCGGGTCGTAAAGCTCTGTTGTGAGGGACGAAGGAGCGCCGTTCGAAGAGGGCGGCGCGGTGACGGTACCTCGCGAGAAAGCCCCGGCTAACTACGTGCCAGCAGCCGCGGTAATACGTAGGGGGCGAGCGTTGTCCGGAATTATTGGGCGTAAAGCGCGCGCAGGCGGTCTCTTAAGTCTGATGTGAAAGCCCACGGCTCAACCGTGGAGGGTCATTGGAAACTGGGGGACTTGAGGGCAGGAGAGGAGAGCGGAATTCCACGTGTAGCGGTGAAATGCGTAGAGATGTGGAGGAACACCAGTGGCGAAGGCGGCTCTCTGGCCTGTACCTGACGCTGAGGCGCGAAAGCGTGGGGAGCAAACAGGATTAGATACCCTGGTAGTCCACGCCGTAAACGATGAGTGCTAAGTGTTAGAGGGGTCACACCCTTTAGTGCTGCAGCTAACGCGATAAGCACTCCGCCTGGGGAGTACGGCCGCAAGGCTGAAACTCAAAGGAATTGACGGGGGCCCGCACAAGCGGTGGAGCATGTGGTTTAATTCGAAGCAACGCGAAGAACCTTACCAGGTCTTGACATCCCCTGACAACCCAAGAGATTGGGCGTTCCCCCTTCGGGGGGACAGGGTGACAGGTGGTGCATGGTTGTCGTCAGCTCGTGTCGTGAGATGTTGGGTTAAGTCCCGCAACGAGCGCAACCCTCGCCTCTAGTTGCCAGCATTCGGTTGGGCACTCTAGAGGGACTGCCGGCGACAAGTCGGAGGAAGGTGGGGATGACGTCAAATCATCATGCCCCTTATGACCTGGGCTACACACGTGCTACAATGGGCGGTACAAAGGGCTGCGAACCCGCGAGGGGGAGCGAATCCCAAAAAGCCGCTCTCAGTTCGGATTGCAGGCTGCAACTCGCCTGCATGAAGCCGGAATCGCTAGTAATCGCGGATCAGCATGCCGCGGTGAATACGTTCCCGGGCCTTGTACACACCGCCCGTCACACCACGAGAGCTTGCAACACCCGAAGTCGGTGAGGCAACCCGCAAGGGAGCCAGCCGCCGAAGGTGGGGCAAGTGATTGGGGTGAAGTCGTAACAAGGTAGCCGTACCGGAAGGTGCGGCTGGATCACCTCCTTTCTAAGGGGAAAAGCGAAGGCCGCCCGCCTATCGGCGAAACGCGCTGGAGGGCCTGCGAGGAGGCTGTTGCCGCCGCAGCAGGACCGAAGCGTCGCGAGCCGATGGCGGCCGGAGCTAGACAGTACGAAAAGCGGAAGCGCCGTAATTTCGCCTAAAGGCAGCCCGCGTCCTGCGGGCAACGGCGAAATATCGCCATCCTGGCGATCTCGAAGCCAAATGTTCTTCACCCGGAGGGGTGCTGGCACCCCGAGGGGGAAGGTTATTTGGCAGAAGAGAGCCAGGCGCTGGAGCTAGACAGGACGAAAAGCGGCGGCGAGCCGGAGCTAGACAGAATTTCTTGACAAAACCTATCGGTTTGATTATAATGGCGCTTGTCGTTTTGTTTAGTTTTGAGGGAACTTCCCCTCCATGGGCCTATAGCTCAGCTGGTCAGAGCGCACGCCTGATAAGCGTGAGGTCGGTGGTTCAAGTCCACTTAGGCCCATCGGTTGCGGGGCCTTAGCTCAGCTGGGAGAGCGCCTGCTTTGCACGCAGGAGGTCATCGGTTCGATCCCGATAGGCTCCACCATCTCGATGTTTTCTCAAAAAAAATCGTTCCTTGAAAACTAGATAACCGGAAAAGCAAAGGAAGAAGCCGAGAAGCGCTGTAGGTTAAGCTAGAAAGGGCGCACGGTGGATGCCTTGGCACTAGGAGCCGATGAAGGACGGGGCAAACGCCGAAACGCTCCGGGGAGCTGTAAGCAAGCGTCGATCCGGAGATGTCCGAATGGGGGAACCCACTGTCCGTAATGGGGCAGTATCCATGCCTGAATCCATAGGGCATGGAGGGCACACCCGGGGAACTGAAACATCTTAGTACCCGGAGGAGAAGAAAGCAAACGCGATTCCCCAAGTAGCGGCGAGCGAAACGGGAACAGCCCAAACCAAGAGGCGTGCCTCTTGGGGTTGTAGGACCGCTCATTGTGGGAGTGAGAAAGGAACGGGGTAGACGAACCGGTCTGGAACGGCCGGCCAGAGAAGGTGACAGCCCTGTAGTCGAAACTTCGTTCCCTCCCGAGCGGATCCTGAGTACGGCGGGACACGGGAAATCCCGTCGGAAGCAGGGAGGACCATCTCCCAAGGCTAAATACTCCCTAGTGACCGATAGTGCACCAGTACCGTGAGGGAAAGGTGAAAAGCACCCCGGAAGGGGAGTGAAAGAGAACCTGAAACCGTGTGCCTACAAGTAGTCAGAGCGCGTTCATGCGTGATGGCGTGCCTTTTGTAGAATGAACCGGCGAGTGACGATGGCGTGCGAGGTTAAGCCGAAGAGGCGGAGCCGCAGCGAAAGCGAGTCTGAACAGGGCGAAAAGTACGTCGTCGTCGACCCGAAACCAGGTGATCTACCCATGTCCAGGGTGAAGGCCGGGTAACACCGGCTGGAGGCCCGAACCCACGCACGTTGAAAAGTGCGGGGATGAGGTGTGGGTAGGGGTGAAATGCCAATCGAACTTGGAGATAGCTGGTTCTCCCCGAAATAGCTTTAGGGCTAGCCTCGGGATGGAGAGTGTTGGAGGTAGAGCACTGATTGGGCTAGGGGCCCTCATCGGGTTACCGAACCCAGTCAAACTCCGAATGCCAACGACTTATGCCCGGGAGTCAGACTGCGAGTGATAAGATCCGTGGTCGAGAGGGAAACAGCCCAGATCGCCAGCTAAGGCCCCAAAGTGCACGTTCAGTGGAAAAGGATGTGGAGTTGCAAAGACAACCAGGATGTTGGCTTAGAAGCAGCCACCATTTAAAGAGTGCGTAATAGCTCACTGGTCGAGTGACTCTGCGCCGAAAATGTACCGGGGCTAAACGTGCCGCCGAAGCTGCGGGATGACCGTTGGTCATCGGTAGGGGAGCGTTCTAAGGGCGTTGAAGCCAGACCGGAAGGACTGGTGGAGCGCTTAGAAGTGAGAATGCCGGTATGAGTAGCGAAAACAGAGGTGAGAATCCTCTGCGCCGAAAGCCTAAGGGTTCCTGAGGAAGGTTCGTCCGCTCAGGGTTAGTCGGGACCTAAGCCGAGGCCGAAAGGCGTAGGTGATGGACAACAGGTTGAGATTCCTGTACCACCTCCTTCCCGTTTGAGCGATGGGGGGACGCAGGAGGATAGGGCGAGCAGGCGGCTGGAAGAGCCTGTCCAAGCCGCAAGGCTGATCCGTAGGCAAATCCGCGGATCATAAGGCCAAGCGGTGATGGCGACGGAGTCATCCGGAAGTCCCCGATTTCACACTGCCAAGAAAAGCCTCTAGCGAGGGAAGAGGTGCCCGTACCGCAAACCGACACAGGTAGGCGAGGAGAGAATCCTAAGGCGCGCGGGAGAACTCTCGTTAAGGAACTCGGCAAAATGACCCCGTAACTTCGGGAGAAGGGGTGCTCGTTTGGGTGAAGAGCCCGAACGAGCCGCAGTGAAAAGGCCCAAGCGACTGTTTATCAAAAACACAGGTCTCTGCGAAGCCGAAAGGCGACGTATAGGGGCTGACACCTGCCCGGTGCTGGAAGGTTAAGGGGAGCGCTTAGCGGAAGCGAAGGTGCGAACCGAAGCCCCAGTAAACGGCGGCCGTAACTATAACGGTCCTAAGGTAGCGAAATTCCTTGTCGGGTAAGTTCCGACCCGCACGAAAGGTGTAACGACTTGGGCGCTGTCTCAACGAGAGACCCGGTGAAATTATACTACCTGTGAAGATGCAGGTTACCCGCGACAGGACGGAAAGACCCCGTGGAGCTTTACTGCAGCCTGATATGGAATTTTGGTATCGCTTGTACAGGATAGGTGGGAGCCTGGGAAGCCGGAGCGCCAGCTTCGGTGGAGGCGGCGGTGGGATACCACCCTGGCGGTATTGAAATTCTAACCCGCACCCCTTATCGGGGTGGGAGACAGTGTCAGGCGGGCAGTTTGACTGGGGCGGTCGCCTCCCAAAAGGTAACGGAGGCGCCCAAAGGTTCCCTCAGAATGGTTGGAAATCATTCGGAGAGTGCAAAGGCACAAGGGAGCTTGACTGCGAGACGGACAGGTCGAGCAGGGACGAAAGTCGGGCTTAGTGATCCGGTGGTTCCGCATGGAAGGGCCATCGCTCAACGGATAAAAGCTACCCCGGGGATAACAGGCTGATCTCCCCCAAGAGTCCACATCGACGGGGAGGTTTGGCACCTCGATGTCGGCTCATCGCATCCTGGGGCTGTAGTCGGTCCCAAGGGTTGGGCTGTTCGCCCATTAAAGCGGTACGCGAGCTGGGTTCAGAACGTCGTGAGACAGTTCGGTCCCTATCCGTCGCGGGCGCAGGAAATTTGAGAGGAGCTGTCCTTAGTACGAGAGGACCGGGATGGACGCACCGCTGGTGTACCAGTTGTCCCGCCAGGGGCACCGCTGGGTAGCTATGTGCGGACGGGATAAGCGCTGAAAGCATCTAAGCGTGAAGCCCCCCTCAAGATGAGATTTCCCACCGCGTCAGGCGGGTAAGATCCCTCGAAGATGACGAGGTCGATAGGTCCGAGGTGGAAGCGTGGCGACACGTGGAGCTGACGGATACTAATCGATCGAGGGCTTAACCTAACAAGAAAAGTGGAGGCCGCCTGCTTATCGGCGAGGTGCGCTGGAGGGCCTGCGAGCGGGCTTAGCCCGCCGCAGCAGGACCGAAGCGTCGCGAGCCGATGGCGGCCGGAACTAGACAGCGAAAAGCGCAGGCGAGCGGTTCGCCGCGACGGGCAAATGTTCTTCACCCGCAGGGGTGCTAGCACCCCGAGGGGGAAGGTTATTTGACCCCGAGCGGCGGCGAGCCGGAGCTAGACAATGAAAAAGCGGAAGCGCCGCGGCTTCTTCCCGAAACGGTTATCTAGTTTTCAGGGAACGAATTCCTGACAACCTCATATGGCCTAGTGGTGATAGCGGAGGGGAAACACCCGTTCCCATCCCGAACACGGAAGTTAAGCCCTCCAGCGCCGATGGTAGTTGGGGCCAGCGCCCCTGCAAGAGTAGGTCGCTGCTAGGCGGAAAACAGAGCACCCCATTGTGCATGACGCGCAATGGGGTGCTTTTTATCAACCCGCGCTGGGAAGCCTTCACTCCCGCGCGTTCGTGCAGGTGGGAGAGCATTCAATCATTTGGCTTGGCCCAAAACTTATGCATTAAATATTCGTTTAGCAGCAGGGGCACTTTGTCCGCCGATATGGAAAGAAATTGAAGAATAAAAATGTACGCCTTGCTTGAGTAAGAGTGAAGAAGTTCGCTCCACCACTCTGTTTCGTAGCGGGAGATCATGCTCAAATTGTACAGCAGCAAATAATGGGCATGGATTTCCGGGAGCGCAAAGATTTTTTCCTTCTTCGTTGGGATATGGTATGTTCCGTTCGAATGGAATAAAAACGGCCCTTCCTTAATCGGCGATAGCGGCGATTCCATCTTGAAATAAAGAAATTCCCCTTCCTCCTTGGCGAATGTCAGCTGTTTTTCGTGCCCTTCCTCGCTCATGTACTGGATGAAGCGGAGCTGCGACATATGGTAATGGTCCAAAATCGCCTTCGGAATGGCCAGCATGGGCGGTGAAACCGTATGTACGACCGGCAACGACAATGGCTTTTTTCGCTCGCTTAAACAAAAAAATGTTTCGTGCAGTTCGCAGATTCGTTGCAACAGCATGCCCATGCGAAATTTTTCCCCCGCCTCTTGTTTCACATGAAACATTTTTTCAGAAAAATGAGTGAACAAACCGTTTTTTTGGATTTTGACTTCGTCATCTAAAAATTCATAGCCTTGCTTTTTGCGCTTTCTCGTTGACACTCCATGGGCTAAAACGGATGTCGATTCAGGATAGTCCGGATCGACGGTGAGCAGGCACGCCTTTATCAGCTGCACCATGCCATAAAACAAAAGAACCGGTTTAATGGACAATGGGGACTGCCTGGCGGCGGCATAAAAGTTTTGCCCATGCTCCAAATAATATAAAAATGGATAACAGTTTGTATAACTGCGCTGAACAGCGTCTTCCCGTTGTTGCTGTTTGTAGCATTGCAGCAAAAAGCGCTGGGCGACGTCAGCGGAGCGGAAAATAGAAAAGTTGACAGCTTTACCGGGATTTCCGAACATTTTTACCCCCCTTGCCATGGAATTGTAAGAAGATAACTGAAAAGTTGGACATTTTTTTGATTCCTTGACAGTAGTTTAACCAGTTGTTAAGCTACTAATAATATTTCCGGACAAGGGGGAGAAAACATGTGGGAAGCGAAATTCGCAAAGGAAGGCTTGACGTTTGATGATGTTCTTCTCATTCCAGCAAAATCGGACGTGCTGCCGCGTGATGTTGATGTCACGACGAAGTTAAGCGATACGCTCCAGTTGAACATCCCAATCATTAGCGCCGGCATGGATACCGTAACCGAAGCGGAAATGGCTATTGCGATGGCGCGTCAAGGCGGTCTTGGCGTCATTCACAAAAACATGTCGATTGAGCAACAGGCGGAACAAGTCGACAAAGTAAAGCGGTCAGAGCGCGGTGTTATTACGGATCCGTTTTTCTTAACGCCTGACCATCAAGTGTATGATGCGGAACATTTAATGAGCAAGTATCGCATCTCCGGCGTGCCGATCGTCAACAATGCCGAGGAACAAAAACTTGTCGGCATTATCACGAACCGCGATTTGCGCTTTATTCAGGATTACTCGATTAAAATTTCCGAGGTAATGACGAAGGAGAACTTGATTACAGCCCCGGTAGGGACCACGTTAGAAGAAGCGGAAAAAATTTTGCAAAAGCACAAAGTGGAAAAATTGCCTCTCGTCGATGAAAATGGAGTTTTAAAAGGGCTTATTACGATTAAGGACATCGAAAAGGTGATCGAGTTCCCGAATTCGGCGAAAGATGCGAAAGGGAGGCTGATTGTCGGGGCGGCCGTCGGGGTGACGGCGGACACGATGATTCGCGTCAAAAAGCTTGTTGAGGCAGGGGTTGATGTCATTGTCGTTGACACGGCGCACGGCCATTCGAAAGGCGTCCTAGAGACGGTGGCCAACATCCGCCGCCAATACCCGGACTTGAACATTATCGCCGGCAATGTCGCGACAGCTGAAGGGACGCGCGACTTGATTGAGGCTGGGGCGAACATTATTAAAGTCGGAATCGGTCCGGGGTCCATCTGCACGACCCGGGTTGTCGCCGGGGTTGGTGTGCCGCAAATTACGGCGATCTATGACTGTGCGACTGAGGCGCGCAAACATGGCGTCCCGATCATCGCTGACGGCGGCATTAAATACTCTGGCGACATCGTGAAGGCGATTGCCGCCGGAGCTCATGCGGTCATGCTCGGCAGTTTGCTCGCCGGCGTCTCGGAAAGCCCAGGCGAGACGGAAATTTACCAAGGCCGCCGCTTTAAAGTATACCGGGGCATGGGGTCGGTCGCGGCGATGGAGCGCGGCAGCAAAGATCGTTATTTCCAAGAAGACGCGAAAAAGTTTGTCCCGGAAGGCATCGAAGGGCGTGTGCCGTACAAAGGGCCGCTCGCCGATACGATTTATCAGCTTGTCGGTGGCTTGCGCGCCGGTATGGGCTATTGTGGAACGCGGAACTTGGATGAGCTGCGGGAGAAAACGCAATTTGTCCGCATGACGGGCGCAGGGCTTCGCGAAAGCCATCCGCATGACGTGCAAATTACGAAAGAAGCGCCGAACTACTCCGCGTTTTGATCAAGGCTGCGTCCATCAGCCTAACTTTGACGGAGACAGATTCTCCGTCTATTTTTTTGGCCGCCTGTATGTTACAATAACGGTTGTGTGAGGAGGGTTTCGATGTGAAGAGGAAACGAAAGTGGTTGTTTTGGCTGCTGTCTGTTTGTCTTTGCTTAACACTATGGCCGTTTCAACAGACGGCGAAGGCGGAAAGCGCTCCGCTTGACATCCGGGCGGACGCCGCGATTTTAGTGGACGCGAAGACGGGAAGAATTTTATATGAGAAAAACATTGATACGGTGCTTGGCATTGCCAGCATGACAAAAATGATGACCGAGTATTTGCTTCTTGACGCCGTTAAGGCGAAACGTGTCAAGTGGGATCAGACGTATACGCCGAGTGAGTATGTGTACCGGTTGTCGCAAGACCGGGCGCTGTCCAACGTTCCGCTGCGCAAAGATGGCAAGTATACAGTGCGCGAACTGTACGAGGCAATGGCCATTTATTCGGCCAATGGGGCTACGGTCGCGATTGCGGAAATCATTGCTGGGTCAGAGAAAAATTTCGTGAAAATGATGAATGAAAAAGCGAAACAGCTCGGGTTGAAAGATTATAAATTCGTGAATGCGACAGGGTTAAGCAACGAAGACTTAAAAGGATTCCACCCGGAAGGGACAAACTCGGATGAGGAAAATGTCATGTCTGCGCGGGCCATGGCCACCCTTGCCTACCGGCTGCTGAAAGACCATCCAGAGGTGCTGGAAACGGCGAGCATTCCCCATAAAATGTTCCGAGGAGGAACAGAGGACGAAATTAAAATGGACAACTGGAACTGGATGCTGCCAGGGCTTGTGTACGGATACGAAGGGGTAGACGGGTTGAAAACCGGCTATACGGAATTTGCCGGCAACTGTTTCACCGGGACGGCGAAGCGGAACGGCGTCCGCCTCATTTCCGTCGTGATGAATGCCAAGGATGCAAGCGGAAAAACGACGAAAGAGGCGCGTTTTAAGGAGACAGAAAAACTATTTAACTATGGATTTCATCAATACTCGCTCCAAACGCTCTATCCGAAAGGGTATCAGCTGAAGGGGAAAGAGACGATTCCAGTCGTGAAAGGGAAGGAAAAAGAAGTTCGCGTCGCAACGGCGAAAAAGCTGTCTCTGCTCGTCAAAAATGGCGAGGAAAAACAGTACAAGCCGGTTTATGTATTGGATCAGAAAAAAATGACGAAAGAAGGAAAATTGATCGCTCCGTTGAAAAAAGGAGAGACGGTCGGATATATGACGCTTGAATACAAAGGCGATGACTCGCTCGCGTTCTTAAGCCCGGACATGCAAAAAAACATCCGGGTGCCGCTCGTTACGACAACCGAGGTGGAGAAAGCCAACTGGTTCGTTCTCTCGATGCGTGCGATTGGCGGACTGTTTGCTGATTTATGGACAAGCGTTGCCAAAACGGTGAAAGGTTGGTTGTAACGCTGCTCCCCGGTTAAGGGGAGCTTTTTTCCATTGTGATTTTTGTAAAAATTGAGGTAAAATAAAACAGTGGAATCATCCTTTTGCGTATATAGCAAAGCATAAGGATAGGAACAGGGGGAATCAACGTTGGCATTGACAGGTACAGACCGCGTCAAACGCGGCATGGCGGAAATGCAAAAAGGCGGCGTCATTATGGACGTCGTCAATGCGGAGCAAGCGAAGATTGCTGAGGCGGCAGGGGCTGTCGCAGTCATGGCGCTCGAGCGCGTCCCGGCAGACATTCGCGCCGCTGGCGGTGTCGCGCGCATGGCTGATCCGACGATCATTGAAGAAGTGATGAACGCTGTATCAATCCCAGTCATGGCAAAAGTGCGCATCGGGCATTATGTGGAAGCGCGCGTCCTTGAGGCGCTCGGCGTCGACTATATTGACGAAAGTGAAGTATTGACGCCGGCTGATGAAGAGTTCCATATTGACAAACGGCAGTTTACGGTCCCATTTGTATGCGGTTGCCGCGACTTAGGAGAGGCCGCCCGCCGCATTGCTGAAGGGGCATCGATGTTGCGGACAAAAGGGGAGCCAGGGACAGGAAACATCGTCGAGGCCGTTCGCCATATGCGCAAAGTCAACGCGCAAATCCGCAAAGTTGTCAGCATGAGCGAAGACGAACTTGTCGCCGAGGCGAAACAGCTTGGGGCTCCGGTTGAAGTGCTGCGTGAAATCAAACGGCTTGGCCGCCTCCCGGTCGTCAACTTCGCCGCTGGCGGTGTCGCGACACCAGCTGACGCCGCGCTCATGATGCACTTAGGCGCCGACGGTGTCTTCGTCGGTTCGGGCATTTTTAAATCGGAAAATCCGGAAAAATACGCTCGTGCGATCGTTGAAGCGACGACTCATTATGAAGACTATGAGCTGATCGCCCATCTATCGAAAGGGCTGGGCGGCGCAATGCGCGGCATCGATGTCGCGACACTGCTGCCGGAGCATCGGATGCAAGAACGAGGCTGGTAAGCCGGACAAAGGAGCAAGATCACAATGAAAATAGGTGTACTCGGACTGCAAGGAGCTGTGCAGGAACATGTCCGCGCCATCGAGGCGTGCGGCGCCGAGGCGGTCGTCGTGAAGAAACCGGAGCAGCTTTCGGGACTCGACGGACTCGTGCTCCCGGGCGGCGAAAGCACAACAATGCGGCGCCTCATGGACCGGTACGGATTGATGGAGCCATTGAAGCAATTTGCCGCTGATGGCAAGCCGATGTTTGGGACATGCGCCGGGCTCATTTTGCTGGCGAAACGAATCGTCGGGTATGATGAGCCGCACTTAGGCCTGATGGATATTACGGTCGAGCGGAACTCGTTTGGGCGGCAGCGGGAAAGCTTTGAGGCGGAGCTGTCGATCAAGGGGGTTGGCGACGGATTTGTCGGCGTCTTCATCCGTGCTCCGCACATTGTCGAGGTCGGCGACGGGGTCGATGTCCTCGCGACATACAATGACCGCATTGTCGCGGCCCGGCAAGGCCAGTTTCTTGGTTGCTCGTTCCATCCAGAGCTGACCGACGATCATCGATTGATGCAATACTTTCTCAACATGGTCAAAGAAGCGAAAATGACGTCAAGCCTTAAGTAAAGTGATCAAGCGAAAGCGATGAGAGCAACAAGCAGCAGACCCCCTTTCTTTCAGAGAGCCGGTGGGTGGTGCAAACCGGCAGGAAGCGCCTGTGAATCCATCCTCGAGCAAAACGTTGAACGCCAAAGCGGGTCAGTAGGCGTTTTCGGCAGCCGCCGTGAATGGCAAAAAGGGAAGGCATCGCAAGCCTTCAATAAGGGTGGCACCGCGGGGTCGCTCCCGTCCCTTTTGGGGACGGGGGCTTTTTTATGTATAATATTGAATGGAAAAGGAGGTAAAAGCCATGCTGGATGTGAAAATATTGCGCGCCCAGTTTGAAGAAGTGAAAGAAAAACTAATGCAGCGCGGCGGAGATTTGGCGAACATCGACCGGTTTGAACAGTTGGACAAAGAACGCCGCCGTTTGATTGCTGAGGTGGAAGAGCTAAAAAGCAAACGCAATGATGTGTCGCAGCAAATTGCCGCCCTTAAGCGCGAGAAAAAGGATGCGGAGCCGCTGATCGTCCAAATGCGCGAAGTCGGCGACCGCATTAAGCAAATGGATGAGCACATTCGCCAACTGGAAGAGGAACTCAACGCCCTGTTGTTATCGATTCCAAATATTCCGCATGAATCCGTACCGGTCGGCCAGTCGGAAGAGGACAATGTCGAAGTGCGGAGATGGGGGGAGCCGCGTTCGTTTTCGTTTGAACCGAAACCGCATTGGGATATCGCCGACCAGCTTGGTCTGCTTGATTTTGAGCGGGCGGCTAAAGTGACAGGAAGCCGGTTTGTGTTTTATAAAGGGTTGGGCGCCCGGCTTGAGCGGGCGTTAATCAACTTTATGCTTGACATCCATCTCGATGAATTCGGCTATGAAGAAGTACTGCCCCCCTATTTGGTGAACCGGGCAAGCATGATTGGAACCGGGCAATTGCCGAAATTTGCCGAGGATGCGTTTCATTTGGACAGCGAAGACTATTTTCTCATTCCGACAGCGGAAGTGCCGGTGACGAACTTGCATCGCGATGAAATTTTATCTGCAGATGATTTGCCGCTTTACTATGCAGCGTACAGCGCCTGTTTCCGCGCTGAAGCTGGTTCGGCCGGCCGCGACACAAGAGGGCTCATCCGTCAGCATCAGTTCAACAAAGTGGAGCTTGTTAAGTTTGTCAAACCGGAAGATTCATACGAGGAACTGGAAAAATTGACACGGCAGGCGGAAACGATTTTGCAGCGGCTCGGGCTTCCGTACCGCGTTGTCGCCTTGTGCACGGGTGATCTCGGCTTTTCAGCAGCGAAAACATACGATATTGAAGTATGGCTGCCAAGCTACGGCACGTACCGGGAAATTTCATCGTGCAGCAACTTTGAGGCGTTCCAAGCTCGCCGCGCCAACATCCGCTTCCGTCGCGATCCGAAAGCGAAACCGGAATACGTGCACACGTTAAACGGCTCAGGGTTGGCCATCGGCCGAACGGTCGCCGCTATTTTGGAAAACTACCAGCAAGAAGATGGATCGGTCATCATCCCAGAGGCGCTCCGCCCATACATGGGCAACCGGGACGTCATCCGTTAAAATCGTTGGTTGACTTTTCCCGGCAGCCGTGTTATAGTGAATGACGTTGGCGACGGAGAAAAAGAGGCGGCGGACGCCGGCCTCGAGTGCTTCTCTGCCAAAGAGATAAAGAACAGTACTGACGCGCATAAGAGGAGATTGCCATCCGAAACGGCTGATCGGAACCGCCGTTTCCAGCCATAAAAAAACCCGCCGGGAGAAAGGCGGGTTTTTTTATCTCTTTGGCGCGGGCGGCCTTATCTTTTGACGACTGCAAACTGGTCGGAAAGGAGCAGCCAGTTTTGCGGGAAATCGAGGCCCAGTTTCCAATAGCTGACTCCGCGCAGGCCAAGTTCTTTCACGAGGTTGAATTTTGCCTGAATGGAGCGGGCGTCCTCAAACCATACTTCGTGCTCGCGCCCATTTTCATCGCGGTAGCGAAAATGCGGCGCCTGCGCCTCGGTGTCGTATTCAATCGCGACGTTATACCTCGCGGCGAGGGCGATGGCCTGCTGCGGGCTGATGGCGCGGGCGTACGGTCCGCCCGGTACGTACGGCAGTGTCCAATCATAACCATACAAATTTTGCCCCATTAAAATCTTTCCGGGAGGCATTTCCGAGACGGCGTACTCGAGGACACGGCGGACAGGGCCGATGGGGGAGACCGGCATCGGCGGGCCGCCGCTGTAGCCCCACTCATACGTCATAATGACGACAAAGTCGGCAATTTGTCCATGGGCGCGGTAGTCATGGGCTTCGTACCAACGTCCGCGCTGGGTGGCGCTCGTTTTTGGCGCCAGGGCGGTCGACATCATCCATCCTTCCCGTTCAAATCGCCGTTTCGCTTTGCGCAAAAAAGCATTATATGCTTCTCGGTCTTCGGGGCGCAAATATTCGAAATCAAAATGGATGTCGCGCAAGCCATACCGTCTGGCGGCGGCGACAATGTTGTCGAGCAGGCGGTTTTGCAGCGTTTCATTCGTCAAAATAAGCGCGCCCAGCTCATCGCTGAACTGCCCGTTTTCAATGTTGGCGACAACCATCACAAGCGTGACGCGGTTGGCGCGGGCGATGGCGGGAAAGTCGTCAAGCGGAGGCTTTTGGAGTGTCGCGTCGCGCCGAATGGCAAAATAAAAGGGACTTAAATACGTTAAATGTGGAGCGGCTTCGCGGGCGCTTGCTTCCAACGCCGGACTGACGGTCGCACCGCGCGGTTCAATATAGGCGTTAAACTCCGCTCTCCGCTTGGCTCCGGGCGGAATGTAAAGACGCTGGCCGACCCGCAATGGCGCATTTAACGAGAGGCGGTTCACTTCCGCGAGACGCTGCATCGGAATGGAAAACCGGCGGGCAATCGACCATAAACTGTCTCCGGGTTGCACCCAATAAAAACGACCGACGATCGGAATCACGAGCGCCTGACCGACGACAAGACGGTCGGGATTTGGCAGCTTGTTCGCCCGAACAATGTCCTCGACCGTCGTTTCATATGCTTTAGCGATCCCGCTTAACGTTTGTCCTCTCTGTACGACATGGATCTGCATCGCTTGACCTCCTAGTTGCGTCTTCATTCTCCATATTTTATGATGGAAAAGAAAGAGAAATGACCGTTTGTGCAAAGGGGTATATGATGAGCAACGATGAGTATTACATGAAGTTGGCGATTGAAGAAGCAAAAAAAGCTGAACGGATCGGCGAAGTGCCGATCGGGGCCATCATCGTTCAAGACGGCCGCGTCATCGCCCGCGCCCATAATTTACGGGAAACGGAACAGCGCGCGATCGCCCATGCGGAGGTTTTGGCCATTGACGAAGCGTGCCGGGTGACCGGCTCATGGAGGCTTGAACGGGCGGTGTTATACGTGACGCTTGAACCGTGCGCCATGTGCGCGGGGGCCATCGTTCTTTCCCGCATTGAGCGGGTCGTATTTGGAGCTAGCGACCCAAAAGGGGGATGCGCCGGGACGTTAATGAACTTATTGCAGGAAAGCCGGTTCAACCACCAGGCTGAGGTTGCAAGCGGCGTGTTGGCGGAGGAGTGTGGGGCGCTGCTGAGCGGCTTTTTCCGCCGATTGCGCGAACAAAAGAGAAATGTTGGCGGAAGTTCCAACTAAAATTCGGCCTGTGTACATTGCATTTTCCCTATAAACGCGCTATACTGATAGTGCCGTGCTAAGCGGGGAGGTAGCGGTGCCCTGTACTCGCAATCCGCTCTAGCGAGGCTGAATCCCTTCTCGAGGTTAGTCTGTTGTGAGGCCTGTCTCAAGTAAGTGGTGTTGACGTCTGGGTCCCGCGCAATGGGATTCCGTGAACCCTGTCAGGTCCGGAAGGAAGCAGCAGTAAGCGGATGCTCCCATGTGCCGCGGGGGCGCCTGGGCTGAGCCAACTGCTTGAGCAACGCTCGGGGCAGCTAATCGACAGAAGGTGCACGGCCTTACATAAGCAGCAAGAGGGTGTCCCAAAAGCAATGGGACACCCTTTCTTCATTGACAAGATGCAGAGGCAATTTGCTTCGGCAACACGATCATATTGTATCTCTTTTACATAGAGAGACGATCTTTTGGGACAGCCTCTTTTTATTTTAAAATAGGGCAGAACGTTATATAATAGTGGAGATGAGAGGAAGAGGAGGGCCGTTTTCCGTGGCATACCAAGCGTTATACCGTGTTTTTCGGCCGCAGCGTTTCGCGGACATGGTCGGCCAAGAACACGTGACGAAAACGTTGCAAAGCGCCCTGCTTCAACATAAAATATCGCATGCCTACTTATTTTCCGGACCGCGTGGGACAGGCAAAACGAGCGCGGCGAAAGTGTTCGCCAAGGCGGTCAACTGTGAACAGGCCCCGGCGGCCGAGCCGTGCAATGAATGTCCCGCTTGCCTCGGCATTACAAACGGAACGATTCCCGATGTGTTGGAAATTGACGCTGCTTCCAACAACCGCGTCGACGAAATCCGCGACATCCGTGAAAAAGTGAAATTTGCGCCGACCTCGGTCCGTTATAAAGTGTACATTATCGACGAAGTGCACATGCTGTCAATCGGCGCGTTTAACGCGTTGTTGAAGACGCTTGAGGAACCGCCCAAACACGTCATTTTCATTTTGGCCACCACCGAGCCGCATAAAATCCCGGCGACGATCATTTCCCGCTGCCAACGGTTCGATTTTCGCCGCATCCCGCTGGCCTCCATCGTTTCGCGGTTGAAATATGTGGCGAACGCCCAGGGCGTAGAAGCATCCGACGAGGCGCTGTCGGCTATCGCCCGCGCTGCCGATGGAGGGATGCGCGACGCGCTCAGTTTGCTTGACCAGGCGATTTCATTCAGCGATGGGAAGCTTCGGCTTGATGACGTGCTGGCGATGACCGGAGCGGCATCATTTGCCGCGTTGGCTGATTTCATTGCCGCCATTCATCGGAAAGATACAGCGGCTGTTTTGCAACAGTTTGAAGCAATGATGGCGCAAGGAAAAGATCCGAATCGTTTGGTTGAAGATTTGATTTTGTATTATCGCGACTTGTTGCTGTACAAAACGGCCCCTCATGTGGAAGGAGCCATCCAAATTGCGGTCGTTGACGAAGCGTTCACCTCGCTTTCGGAAGCGATTCCTCTTTCCGATTTGTACGGAGCGATTGAGCTGTTGAACAAAAGCCTGCAGGAGATGAAGTGGACGAACCACCCGCGTCTTCTCCTCGAAGTGGCGCTCGTCAAGCTTTGCCATCAGCCAGCGGCTGCTGCTCCATCGCCGACCGCTTCTGAACTTGGGCCATTGATCAAGAGGATTGAAACGCTGGAAATCGAGCTGCGCCGCCTAAAAGAGCAGGCGCCTGCCGTCCCGCCGGAGGCGCCTTCTGCGAAAAAAACGGCGAAAGCGGTGAAAACCGGGGGATATAAAGCACCGGTCGGCCGCATTTACGAATTGTTGAAGCAGGCGACGCATGAAGACTTAGCCTTGGTGAAAGGCCGCTGGGCCGACGTACTTGATGCGCTGAAGCGGCAGCATAAAGTGTCGCACGCCGCTCTCTTGCAGGAGAGTGAACCGGTCGCAGCAAGCGCTTCGGCATTTGTGTTAAAGTTTAAGTATGAAATTCACTGCAAAATGGCGACAGATCCGGCGAGCTCCGTGAAGGAAAACGTTGAGGCGATTTTGTTCGAACTGACGAACCGGCGGTTTGAAATGGTCGCCATTCCGGAAGAAGAATGGGGAAAAATAAGGGAAGAGTTTATCCGCAACAAAGAAGCGAAAGCGGAAAAAAGCCAGGAAGACCCGTTGATCGCCGAAGCGAAACGGCTGTTTGGCGAGGAATTGATTGAAATCAAAGAATAAACGAATTGAAGGAGGATGCCAACCATGATGCGTGGCGGAATGGGAAATATGCAAAAAATGCTGAAGCAAATGCAGAAGATGCAAAAAGAAATGCAAAAAGCACAGGAAGAGCTGGCAGAAAAAACAGTGGAGGGCACGGCAGGCGGCGGCATGGTGACGGTCATCGCCAACGGCCATAAACAAATTTTAGAAGTGAAAATTAAAGAAGAAGTCGTTGACCCGGACGATATTGAAATGCTCCAGGATTTAGTTTTGGCAGCGACAAACGATGCACTCAAAAAAGCTGATGAGCTGGCCAACGATATGATGGGGCAGTTTACGAAAGGACTCAACATTCCAGGGCTGTTCTAGGGGGAAGCTATGCATTATCCAGAACCGTTATCCAAACTGATTGACAGTTTTATGAAATTGCCCGGAATCGGTCCAAAAACGGCCGCCCGCCTCGCGTTTCACGTGCTGGCGATGAAAGAAGACGTTGTGCTTGAATTCGCCAAAGCGCTCGTCGACGTAAAGCGGCATATTCATTATTGCACGATTTGCGGGCATATTACAGATGCGGACCCTTGCTACATTTGCAAAGACGAACGGCGCGACCGGACGACCATTTGTGTCGTCCAAGACCCGAAAGATGTCATCGCTATGGAGAGAATGAAAGAATACAATGGCTTGTACCATGTGCTGCATGGAGCCATTTCTCCGATGGAAGGCATCGGTCCGGAGGACATTAAGATCGCCGAGCTGCTGGCGCGGCTGCAGGATGAGACGATCCAAGAAGTGATTTTAGCGACTGACCCGAACATTGAAGGGGAAGCGACAGCGATGTATATCTCACGCCTGCTCAAACCAACAGGAATCAAGGTAACCCGCATCGCCCACGGCTTGCCGGTAGGCGGCGATTTGGAATATGCGGACGAAGTGACGTTGTCAAAAGCGTTGGAAGGACGCCGCGAACTGTAGAGAGAAAGAAGGTGGGGATCGGTTTGTTATGGCGGCGGAAGGGGAAATTAAAAAGACAATTTGACGAAAAGTTGATGGCCGAACTGCAACAAGCAAGAGCGGAGTGGTTTGAACAAAAACAGCTCATTGAAAAAAGCGTTGACCCGTCTCGAGAGGTGCTGAGCGCGCTCCAACTGGCGGAGGCCAAGTATTTTTTTCTTCTCCGCGAAGCGAAGCACCGTCGTGTTACACTGAAGGAAGTGCGTTGACTTCCTTTTTTTGTTCTTTTTTCCCCCAAGGTGCATATGCTTGTAGTACAAGCATAGAAGGGGGCATGAAACGTTGGAGCCGAAAGTGGTGATTACCGTATTGTTGGCGCTCATTGCCGTGTTGCTCGTTGTTGGCGCCCGCCTTAAGGCGCTTCGCTTTATCGGCCATGCCGCTATCCGCCTGATCGTCGGGGCGCTGGCGCTGTTTGCCATTAACGCGATCGGCGGGCAGTTCAGCATTCATATTCCGATTAACCTTATCACCTCGCTCGTTTGCGGATTTCTTGGCCTTCCAGGGGCTGCGGCATTAATTGTGATTGACCAATATATTCTGTCATGATTCATGATGAAAAGGCATCGTCTAGTCAAAATGCCTTTTCATTTTTTTATGAAAAACTATTGACTTTTGTATAGATATAAAGTATATTGATAAACGTCGCTGTTCATAAAAAACATGTTGACAGCGAATTGGACAGTAAGTATAATAATAAAAGTGCGCAACACTAAATCGAAAGCTCCTTGAAAACTAAACAAAACGCAAGCGTCATGAAAAAAACTTCGGCCGCATTGGCCGAAGCAAAAGCCAATCAACTTTCTTTGGAGAGTTTGATCCTGGCTCAGGACGAACGCTGGCGGCGTGCCTAATACATGCAAGTCGAGCGGACCGAACGAGGGCTTGCTCTTGTTCGGTCAGCGGCGGACGGGTGAGTAACACGTGGGCAACCTGCCCGCAAGACCGGGATAACTCCGGGAAACCGGAGCTAATACCGGATAACACCGAAGACCGCATGGTCTTCGGTTGAAAGGCGGCCTTTGGGCTGTCACTTGCGGATGGGCCCGCGGCGCATTAGCTAGTTGGTGAGGTAACGGCTCACCAAGGCGACGATGCGTAGCCGGCCTGAGAGGGTGACCGGCCACACTGGGACTGAGACACGGCCCAGACTCCTACGGGAGGCAGCAGTAGGGAATCTTCCGCAATGGGCGAAAGCCTGACGGAGCGACGCCGCGTGAGCGAAGAAGGCCTTCGGGTCGTAAAGCTCTGTTGTGAGGGACGAAGGAGCGCCGTTCGAAGAGGGCGGCGCGGTGACGGTACCTCACGAGAAAGCCCCGGCTAACTACGTGCCAGCAGCCGCGGTAATACGTAGGGGGCGAGCGTTGTCCGGAATTATTGGGCGTAAAGCGCGCGCAGGCGGTCTCTTAAGTCTGATGTGAAAGCCCACGGCTCAACCGTGGAGGGTCATTGGAAACTGGGGGACTTGAGGGCAGGAGAGGAGAGCGGAATTCCACGTGTAGCGGTGAAATGCGTAGAGATGTGGAGGAACACCAGTGGCGAAGGCGGCTCTCTGGCCTGTACCTGACGCTGAGGCGCGAAAGCGTGGGGAGCAAACAGGATTAGATACCCTGGTAGTCCACGCCGTAAACGATGAGTGCTAAGTGTTAGAGGGGTCACACCCTTTAGTGCTGCAGCTAACGCGATAAGCACTCCGCCTGGGGAGTACGGCCGCAAGGCTGAAACTCAAAGGAATTGACGGGGGCCCGCACAAGCGGTGGAGCATGTGGTTTAATTCGAAGCAACGCGAAGAACCTTACCAGGTCTTGACATCCCCTGACAACCCAAGAGATTGGGCGTTCCCCCTTCGGGGGGACAGGGTGACAGGTGGTGCATGGTTGTCGTCAGCTCGTGTCGTGAGATGTTGGGTTAAGTCCCGCAACGAGCGCAACCCTCGCCTCTAGTTGCCAGCATTCGGTTGGGCACTCTAGAGGGACTGCCGGCGACAAGTCGGAGGAAGGTGGGGATGACGTCAAATCATCATGCCCCTTATGACCTGGGCTACACACGTGCTACAATGGGCGGTACAAAGGGCTGCGAACCCGCGAGGGGGAGCGAATCCCAAAAAGCCGCTCTCAGTTCGGATTGCAGGCTGCAACTCGCCTGCATGAAGCCGGAATCGCTAGTAATCGCGGATCAGCATGCCGCGGTGAATACGTTCCCGGGCCTTGTACACACCGCCCGTCACACCACGAGAGCTTGCAACACCCGAAGTCGGTGAGGCAACCCGCAAGGGAGCCAGCCGCCGAAGGTGGGGCAAGTGATTGGGGTGAAGTCGTAACAAGGTAGCCGTACCGGAAGGTGCGGCTGGATCACCTCCTTTCTAAGGGGAAAAGCGAAGGCCGCCCGCCTATCGGCGAAACGCGCTGGAGGGCCTGCGAGGAGGCTGTTGCCGCCGCAGCAGGACCGAAGCGTCGCGAGCCGATGGCGGCCGGAGCTAGACAGTACGAAAAGCGGAAGCGCCGCGTTCGGCTCTCGAAGCCAAATGTTCTTCACCCGGAGGGGTGCTGGCACCCCGAGGGGGAAGGTTATTTGGCAGAAGAGAGCCAGGCGCTGGAGCTAGACAAGACGAAAAGCGGAGGCGAGCGTTTCGCCGCGATGGGCAAATGTTCTTCGCCTGCAAGGGTGCTTGCACCCGGAAGGCGAAGGTTATTTGACCCCGAGCGGCGGCGAGCCGGAGCTAGACAGAATTTCTTGACAAAACCTATCGGTTTGATTATAATGACGCTTGTCGTTTTGTTTAGTTTTGAGGGAACTTTCCCTCCATGGGCCTATAGCTCAGCTGGTCAGAGCGCACGCCTGATAAGCGTGAGGTCGGTGGTTCAAGTCCACTTAGGCCCATCGGTTGCGGGGCCTTAGCTCAGCTGGGAGAGCGCCTGCTTTGCACGCAGGAGGTCATCGGTTCGATCCCGATAGGCTCCACCACTTTTCTTGATTCGTTCCTTGAAAACTAGATAACCGGAAAAGCGGAGGCGAGTGTTTCGCCGCGATGGGCAAATGTTCTTCGCCCGCAGGGGTGCTGGCACCCCGAGGGGGAAGGTTATTTGACCCCGAGCGGCGGCGAGCCGACGCTAGACAATAAGGAAGAAGCCGAGAGCGCTGTAGGTTAAGCTAGAAAGGGCGCACGGTGGATGCCTTGGCACTAGGAGCCGATGAAGGACGGGGCAAACGCCGAAACGCTCCGGGGAGCTGTAAGCAAGCGTTGATCCGGAGATGTCCGAATGGGGGAACCCACTGTCCGTAATGGGGCAGTATCCATGCCTGAATCCATAGGGCATGGAGGGCACACCCGGGGAACTGAAACATCTTAGTACCCGGAGGAGAAGAAAGCAAACGCGATTCCCTGAGTAGCGGCGAGCGAAACGGGAACAGCCCAAACCAAGAGGCGTGCCTCTTGGGGTTGTAGGACCGCTCATTGTGGGAGTGAGAAAGGAACGGGGTAGACGAACCGGTCTGGAACGGCCGGCCAGAGAAGGTGACAGCCCTGTAGTCGAAACTTCGTTCCCTCCCGAGCGGATCCTGAGTACGGCGGGACACGGGAAATCCCGTCGGAAGCAGGGAGGACCATCTCCCAAGGCTAAATACTCCCTAGTGACCGATAGTGCACCAGTACCGTGAGGGAAAGGTGAAAAGCACCCCGGAAGGGGAGTGAAAGAGAACCTGAAACCGTGTGCCTACAAGTAGTCAGAGCGCGTTCATGCGTGATGGCGTGCCTTTTGTAGAATGAACCGGCGAGTGACGATGGCGTGCGAGGTTAAGCCGAAGAGGCGGAGCCGCAGCGAAAGCGAGTCTGAACAGGGCGAAAAGTACGTCGTCGTCGACCCGAAACCAGGTGATCTACCCATGTCCAGGGTGAAGGCCGGGTAACACCGGCTGGAGGCCCGAACCCACGCACGTTGAAAAGTGCGGGGATGAGGTGTGGGTAGGGGTGAAATGCCAATCGAACTTGGAGATAGCTGGTTCTCCCCGAAATAGCTTTAGGGCTAGCCTCGGGATGGAGAGTGTTGGAGGTAGAGCACTGATTGGGCTAGGGGCCCTCATCGGGTTACCGAACCCAGTCAAACTCCGAATGCCAACGACTTATGCCCGGGAGTCAGACTGCGAGTGATAAGATCCGTGGTCGAGAGGGAAACAGCCCAGATCGCCAGCTAAGGCCCCAAAGTGCACGTTCAGTGGAAAAGGATGTGGAGTTGCAAAGACAACCAGGATGTTGGCTTAGAAGCAGCCACCATTTAAAGAGTGCGTAATAGCTCACTGGTCGAGTGACTCTGCGCCGAAAATGTACCGGGGCTAAACGTGCCGCCGAAGCTGCGGGATGACCGTTGGTCATCGGTAGGGGAGCGTTCTAAGGGCGTTGAAGCCAGACCGGAAGGACTGGTGGAGCGCTTAGAAGTGAGAATGCCGGTATGAGTAGCGAAAACAGAGGTGAGAATCCTCTGCGCCGAAAGCCTAAGGGTTCCTGAGGAAGGTTCGTCCGCTCAGGGTTAGTCGGGACCTAAGCCGAGGCCGAAAGGCGTAGGTGATGGACAACAGGTTGAGATTCCTGTACCACCTCCTTCCCGTTTGAGCGATGGGGGGACGCAGGAGGATAGGGCGAGCAGGCGGCTGGAAGAGCCTGTCCAAGCCGCAAGGCTGATCCGTAGGCAAATCCGCGGATTGTAAGGCCAAGCGGTGATGGCGACGGAGTCATCCGGAAGTCCCCGATTTCACACTGCCAAGAAAAGCCTCTAGCGAGGGAAGAGGTGCCCGTACCGCAAACCGACACAGGTAGGCGAGGAGAGAATCCTAAGGCGCGCGGGAGAACTCTCGTTAAGGAACTCGGCAAAATGACCCCGTAACTTCGGGAGAAGGGGTGCTCGTTTGGGTGAAGAGCCCGAACGAGCCGCAGTGAAAAGGCCCAAGCGACTGTTTATCAAAAACACAGGTCTCTGCGAAGCCGAAAGGCGACGTATAGGGGCTGACACCTGCCCGGTGCTGGAAGGTTAAGGGGAGCGCTTAGCGGAAGCGAAGGTGCGAACCGAAGCCCCAGTAAACGGCGGCCGTAACTATAACGGTCCTAAGGTAGCGAAATTCCTTGTCGGGTAAGTTCCGACCCGCACGAAAGGTGTAACGACTTGGGCGCTGTCTCAACGAGAGACCCGGTGAAATTATACTACCTGTGAAGATGCAGGTTACCCGCGACAGGACGGAAAGACCCCGTGGAGCTTTACTGCAGCCTGATATGGAATTTTGGTATCGCTTGTACAGGATAGGTGGGAGCCTGGGAAGCCGGAGCGCCAGCTTCGGTGGAGGCGGCGGTGGGATACCACCCTGGCGGTATTGAAGTTCTAACCCGCACCCCTTAGCGGGGTGGGAGACAGTGTCAGGCGGGCAGTTTGACTGGGGCGGTCGCCTCCCAAAAGGTAACGGAGGCGCCCAAAGGTTCCCTCAGAATGGTTGGAAATCATTCGGAGAGTGCAAAGGCACAAGGGAGCTTGACTGCGAGACGGACAGGTCGAGCAGGGACGAAAGTCGGGCTTAGTGATCCGGTGGTTCCGCATGGAAGGGCCATCGCTCAACGGATAAAAGCTACCCCGGGGATAACAGGCTGATCTCCCCCAAGAGTCCACATCGACGGGGAGGTTTGGCACCTCGATGTCGGCTCATCGCATCCTGGGGCTGTAGTCGGTCCCAAGGGTTGGGCTGTTCGCCCATTAAAGCGGTACGCGAGCTGGGTTCAGAACGTCGTGAGACAGTTCGGTCCCTATCCGTCGCGGGCGCAGGAAATTTGAGAGGAGCTGTCCTTAGTACGAGAGGACCGGGATGGACGCACCGCTGGTGTACCAGTTGTCCCGCCAGGGGCACCGCTGGGTAGCTATGTGCGGACGGGATAAGCGCTGAAAGCATCTAAGCGTGAAGCCCCCCTCAAGATGAGATTTCCCACCGCGTCAGGCGGGTAAGATCCCTCGAAGATGACGAGGTCGATAGGTCCGAGGTGGAAGCGTGGCGACACGTGGAGCTGACGGATACTAATCGATCGAGGGCTTAACCAAGAAAAGCGGAGGCGAGCGGTTCGCCGCGACGGGCAAATGTTCTTCACCCGCAGGGGTGCTAGCACCCCGAGGGGGAAGGTTATTTGACCCCGAGCGGCGGCGAGCCGGAGCTAGACAATGAAAAGTGAAAGCGCCCCGGCTTCTTCCCGAAACGGTTATCTAGTTTTGAAGGAATGAAAAAGTTCTTGACAAGAACCTAACTTTCCTTATAATAAGACTTGTCCATTATTGCCTAGTGGTGATAGCGGAGGGGAAACACCCGTTCCCATCCCGAACACGGAAGTTAAGCCCTCCAGCGCCGATGGTAGTTGGGGCCAGCGCCCCTGCAAGAGTAGGTCGCTGCTAGGCGGAAAACAGAGCACCTCATTGTGCATGACGCGCAATGGGGTGCTTTTTTTACCCTTTATCGTCTACTAGTATAGAATGTTATCAGTGTGGGAAACATAGAGAATGGGAGGTGGAGAGCGTGGGGGCGCCGGTGATTGGGAAAAATCGACGTGAAAAAGTTTGTCTCGTTTGTGAGCAAGAAAAAGAGAAGGGCATTTTCCTTTTTGGCCATTTTCTTTGTATTGACTGCAACCAAGCGATTGTACAAACGAATACGGATGACCCAAATTACGCATTTTATGTGCAGAAGCTTCGGAAAATGGTTGCGTCGAAAATTTACTCATGAAGGCCTGTACAGGGCCTGTTTTTATTTTTCTTCGGGAAAAATGGCGGCCGCTGTCTGTTCATTTTCTTTCCGGCTGGTTCATGTTAATATTATTTTTAGCATTTCCCATCAGGCTGGCGAAACACAATGATTTCGGCCGACCCGTGTTTTGGGCTGCAAGGGAAGAGCTGTTTTGAAAAGGTTTCTCATCTTGGAAAAAGCACGTTTGGGTCCGATGGTTCAACCAATCATCAGCCTTCATACATATCGGGTGTCTGTGTACTTTTGGTGCATGCGGCCGTTGCACTTCGTAAATGATGATTAGGAAAGAGGATCATGATGGATCAAGCGAAAACTCCTTTATATGATGCATTGGCACGGCATTGGGCCCGCCGCCCCGTGTCTTTCCATGTGCCGGGGCATAAGTATGGGGCGTTGTTTCCGCCGCAGGCAACGGAATTTTTTGCGCCGTTGCTGGCTCTTGATGCGACGGAGATCGGGGGGCTTGACGATTTGCATCATCCGGAATCGGTTATCGCTGAGGCGCAGTCATTGGCGGCTGAACTGTATGGGGCTGCTAAGACATTTTTCCTTGTCAACGGGTCAACAGCGGGCAATTTGGCGATGATTGCCGCTGTATGCGATAAAAATAAACAGAAAGTCATCGTACAGCGCAACTGCCATAAGTCAGTGATGCATGCGCTGCAAATCGCGGGGGCGGCTCCGGTTCTCCTTTCCCCCGAATTTGACAGCGATGTACGCGTCGCCTCGCATGTTCGTGCCGAAGCTGTCAAGGAAGCGCTTGAGCTTCATCGCGATGCGGCGGCTGTTGTGTTGACCAATCCAAACTATTACGGGATGTCCATTGATGTAACGGACATCGTCCGCTTTGCCCATGAACGCGGCGTTCCCGTTCTAGTTGATGAAGCGCATGGCGCCCATTTTGCGGCTGGCCCGCCGTTTCCTCAGTCAGCGCTTGCCTGCGGCGCCGATGTCGTTATCCAGTCGGCGCATAAAACGTTGCCGGCGATGACGATGGGAGCGTTTTTGCATGTAAACAGCGAGCGGGTTGATCTTGAACGGTTGAAATATTTTTTGCAGTTGTTTCAGTCAAGCAGCCCATCTTACCCGATTATGGCCTCGCTCGATTTGGCGCGGCGCTACGTCGCTCAGCTGACGGCGGACGATGTCGCGGCGATTGTCGCTGAAATTGACGGATTTAAGACAGCGCTTGATCGTATTAGCGGGGTGGCGGTCGTTTCCTCCCGTCAGCCCGGTGTTCAAACCGATCCGCTGAAGGTGACGGTGCAGACGCGCAGCTCGCTGACGGGCTATGAACTGCAGCGGCGTCTTGAGGAAGAAGGAGTGTTTGCCGAACTGGCTGATCCTTCCAATGTTTTGCTCATTTGCCCGCTTGCTGCCACTGGACGGTTGATGGAGGCGGCGGAGAAAATCAAATGGGCGTGGCGCGATCTGCCGGTTGAGGAAACGCCGCCGTTTGACTTCATCCCTTGCGTACATCCTCCGATGTCGACGGTGGTTCCATACGATGAGTTGCGCCATGTGCGGACAAAAGCCGTCGCGATCGAGGAGGCGGAAGGGTGCATAGCGGCGGAAACGGTTATTCCGTATCCACCCGGGGTGCCGCTCGTTTGGGTTGGGGAGCGGATTGACGGGCGCCATATTGAGCAGATTCGCCGTCTTCTCGGCCATCGGGCGCATATACAAGGAGGGAGCCGGCTTAGGCACGGGCAGCTGGTCGTCTATGAACTCGAATGAGAGAAAGGATGCCGTGAACGATGAACGGATATTTTTTTTCGTTTGAAGGGCCGGAGGGGGCTGGAAAAACGACGATGGTCGGCAAGCTCGAATCGTTGTTGCGCAAGCGTGGATTTGACGTGATGGCGACGAGGGAGCCGGGCGGGGTGCGCATCGCCGAGGCGATTCGCGCCATTATTTTGAATCGCGATTATACGGAAATGGATGGACGGACGGAAGCATTGCTGTACGCGGCGGCCCGGCGCCAGCACTTGCTCGAGAAGATCGTGCCGGCGCTTGAGGCGGGGCGCATTGTTCTTTGCGACCGGTTTGTGGACAGTTCGTTGGCTTACCAAGGGTTTGCCCGTGGGCTTGGCATTGAGGAGGTATGGAAAATTAACGAGTTTGCCATTGATGGATATATGCCATCGCTCACCATTTATTTCGATCTTGACCCAAAAATCGGGCTCGAACGGATTCGGAAACATACGGGGCGGGAGGTCAACCGGCTCGACCTCGAGGCGTTGTCTTTCCATACGAAAGTCAGGGAGGGGTACTGGAAGCTCGCCAAGCGGTTTGCCGACCGAATCGTGGTGATCGATGCGAGCCGGCCGCTCGATGTCGTGTTTGACGAGACGGCCGCGGCAGTGCTCGCCTGCCTGGAAGGAAGATCAAAGCGCGATTTCCATGAATCCGGCCGTGATGATTTGCCATAAACATGATAGAATAGAAGGTAAGAAATGAGAGAGAGTGATGGCGATGCGATGGGAGCAGCTGGCCAAGCATCAGCCGGTGGCGGCGAAAATGCTGCAAAGCGGCCTTGAAAAAGGGCGGATTTCCCATGCGTACTTGTTTGAAGGGCAGAGGGGGACGGGAAAAAAAGCCGCTAGCTTGTTGTTGGCAAAAAGCTTGTTTTGCTTGTCCCCGTCAGGAATCGCCCCGTGTTTGGAATGCCGCAACTGCCGGCGCATCGATTCCGGCAACCATCCGGACGTTCGGATGATCAGCCCGGATGGAGGGTCGATCAAGAAAGAGCAAATCGAATGGCTGCAACAAGAGTTTACAAAAACAGCCGTTGAGTCGGATAAGAAGATGTATATCGTCGAGCACGCCGATCAAATGACAGCCAGCGCAGCCAACAGCCTGCTGAAGTTTCTGGAGGAGCCGCATCCGGGAACGGTGGCCGTGCTGTTGACCGAGCAATATCACCGAATGTTAGGAACGATTATTTCCCGCTGTCAAGTTCTTTCTTTCCGACCGCTGCCGCCGGCGGAACTCGCGGCCCGGCTCATGGAGGAGCGCGTGCCGCCTTCGTTGGCGTTGCTGGCGGCCCACGTGACGAACAGCTACGATGAGGCGTTGGCGATCAGTCAAGACCGTTGGTTTGCTGATGCGCGAACGTTAGTGCTACAATTGTATGAGATGCTCGGCAAACCGGAGCTGCAGTTGCTGTTTTTCATCCACGATCGTGTGGTTCCGCACTTTTCGGAAAAACACCAGCTTGACCTTGGCCTCGATTTGCTTTTATATATATACCGCGATTTATTGCATATTCAGGTGGGACGGAGCGAGGGCGCCCTCTATCGCGACCATCTTGACCGCCTGCAGCAGTGGGCGCTTTCTTGCCCGCAGCGGCGGATTTTGGACAGCATGGAAGCGATTTTGCAAGCGAAAGCGCGTTTAAATACAACGAACATGAGCCAGGCGCTGTTGATGGAGCAGCTCGTTCTTCAATTAAAGCGGTAAAGGAGGGAGAGCGTTGTATACTGTCGTCGGTGTCCGCTTTAAAAAAGCGGGGAAAATTTATTATTTTGATCCAGGTGATTTCATCATTCCCGTCGGCGAATTTGTCATCGTCGAAACGGCGCGCGGCATTGAATACGGAAAAGTCGTCGTCGCCAATAAACAAGTCGATGAAAACGATGTGGTGCTGCCGCTGAAAAAAGTGATCCGCGTCGCGAACGAAAAAGACAAATGGGTCGTTGAAGAAAATAAAAAAGCGGCGCGCGAGGCGTACGACATTTGTTTGCGCAAAGTGGAAGAGCACGGGCTGGAAATGAAGCTTGTTGATGTTGAATATACGTTTGACCGCAACAAAGTCATCTTTTATTTCACCGCCGATGGCCGCGTCGATTTCCGTGAGCTTGTCAAAGACTTGGCCTCGATTTTCCGGACGCGCATCGAGCTGCGGCAAATCGGGGTGCGCGATGAGGCGAAAATGCTTGGCGGCATTGGACCGTGCGGCCGCATGCTTTGCTGTTCGACCTTTCTTGGCGATTTTGAGCCGGTGTCGATCAAGATGGCGAAGGATCAAAACTTATCGCTCAACCCGACGAAAATTTCCGGGTTGTGCGGACGTCTCATGTGCTGCTTAAAATATGAGAGCGAGGAGTACGAAACAGCGAAAGAACAACTTCCTGATTTAGGGGAATATGTCGAAACGCCGTATGGCTTTGGCAAAGTCGTCGGGTTAAACATTTTGGAGCGGGTGTTGCAGATCGAATTGCCGGAGCACGGGCGGGTCGTTGAATATACGCTCGATGAGCTGATGAAGAACGGGACGCTGTCCATTCGTGTCGCAGATTAATTTGGGGTGGGGCCATGTGGAAAAGGTAGACAAAAAAGAAGTGTTTCAATTGGTGGCCAATATGGAGGAGCAGCTGAGCCATTTTTACCGTGAGCTTGTGCAGCTGAAGCAACGCGTATCAGAACTTCTCGAGGAGAACCATCAGCTGCAGATTGAAAACGCCCATTTGCGCCGGCGGCTCGAGCAGATGTCGGAAGCATGGGATGAGGAGAAGAAAAAAGAAACGAAACAGGGCAAAAAGCTGCTTGACATTGGCGAAGGGTATGACAATTTGGCACGCCTTTACCAAGAAGGATTCCATATTTGCCACGTCCACTACGGAAGCGTTCGCACGGAAGGCGATTGTTTGTTTTGCTTGTCGTTTTTGAACAAAAAATAAAGGCAGTGCTCCCCTTTCCATTTCGGAAAGGTTATTTTTTTCTATGGAGGATTGTGCGCAAAATGGTGGAATTGTACGCAGATGAACGACTCGATTATTTGCTCAATGAGGAGCTTCGCATTATCCAAAGTCCGTCTGTGTTTTCCTTTTCCCTTGATGCCGTGCTGCTTGCCCATTTTGCCTACATGCCGATTCAAAAGGGGAAGATTGTCGATTTATGCACAGGCAATGGGGTCATCCCGCTGCTGTTAAGCCGGCGGACAAAGGGGAAGATTATCGGCATCGAAATTCAGGAGCGGCTTTGCGACATGGCGAGGCGGAGCGTCGCATACAACGGACTTGAAGGACAAATTGAAATCATACACGGTGACATTAAAGAGGCGCCGCAGCGCATCGGCTACAGCCAGTATGATGTTGTCACATGCAACCCTCCGTATTTTCCGACTGTCGGCCGAGAGGAGCTAAGCAAAAATGAACATTTTGCCATCGCTCGCCATGAAATTTACTGCACGCTGGAGGATGTCGTTCGTGTCAGCAGCCAGCTGCTGAAACAAGGCGGAAAGGCGGCGTTCGTCCATCGGCCTGGACGGCTGTCCGACCTTGTGACGTTTATGCGCCGATACCGGCTTGAGCCGAAACGGCTTCGGTTTGTATATCCAAAAGCGGGCAAAGAAGCGAACATGATTTTAATCGAGGGGATGAAAGATGCGAACCCGGACTTAAAAGTGTTGCCCCCGCTCATCGTGTATGGCGAGGATGATGAATATACCGAAGAAACGAAGCGCATTCTATACGGCATCATTTCATCGTAAAGGGGCGGGAGACGGATGCTTTGGCACCAAAAAAGCTTTGCTGACCGGGATAAACAAGGAACGCTATACATCGTGCCGACGCCGATCGGCAATTTGGACGATATGACGTTTCGGGCTGTGCGGATCCTGCGGGAGGCGGACGTGATCGCTGCGGAAGACACAAGGCAGACGAAAAAGCTGTTGTCGCATTTCGACATTCATACGCCGCTCGTCAGCTACCATGAACACAATAAATATGCGAGCGGCCGGCAGCTTGTCGAATGGCTGAAAGAAGGGAAAACGGTGGCGCTGGTGAGCGACGCCGGCATGCCCGGCATTTCCGACCCTGGCTATGAGCTTGTTGCTGCTGCACTGGATGAACGGTGCCGCGTCGTGCCGCTTCCCGGAGCCAACGCGGCAGTGACGGCGCTCGTCGCCTCCGGGCTGCCAACGGAGCGTTTTTTGTTCGTCGGTTTTTTGGACCGGTCGAAAAAAGAAAAACGAGAGCAGCTGCTGTCGTTGAAAACAGCGCGGGAAACGTTGATTTTTTATGAGGCGCCCCATCGCTTGAAAGAAACGCTTGCTGTCATGTACGACGTGTTCGGTGAACGGCGCATTGCTCTTTGCCGTGAGCTGACGAAACGGTTTGAGGAATTCATCCGCGGCGATTTGAGCGAGGCGGTTGCTTGGGCCGAGACGGCGGACATCCGCGGCGAATTTTGCCTCATTGTCGAAGGGGCGCGCGGCGGTGGACATGAAGCCATGCAAGAGGAGGGGGCATGGTGGCAGCCGCTGTCGATTGTCGAACATGTCGACTATTATGTTCAAGAGCAGGGCCTTTCCGTAAAAGAAGCCGCAAAGCAGGCAGCGGCTGATCGGCATATGTCCAAACGCGACGTCTATCAACAGTACCATCAGCAGCAAGAAAAAAAAGAGTTTCTCTGAAACCAGAGAAACTCTTTTTTTACTCGTTGTCCGCCGCTTCTTGCAAATGCTGGCGGATTTCCTGCAGCAAAATTTCCGCGCCTTCGCGGCTTAAAATGATTTTGCCGCCCGCTAATTTAAAGTTGTCGTCCGATACTTCCCCCGTGACGACGCATGTCATATTCGGCTTATATTTTTTCAAAATGATGCGATCGTCATCGACATAAATCTCCAATGCATCCTTTTCGTTAATGTCCAGCGTACGGCGCAACTCAATCGGGATGACGACACGGCCCAACTCATCGACTTTACGTACGATCCCCGTCGATTTCATCGTCTGCTCTCCTCTCCGCAATGATTTTTGTCGTTTATTCGTCAATATTCGACAAATTTCCTACACCCTAATCATATCAGTGTTTCCATTATGCGTCAATCCTTTAATATGTAAAATTTAAAAAAAAATGTATATTGTTATTGCGGAAAAAAGTTTGTTGGTGGGTATAAAGGAACATGAACCATTTTGTTTACCAAAACTCTATCCTTCTATAATAAATTCGCGGCGATTGCTCAAAATAAGGAGGTATTTTTGCCCATTTGCGTATATTTTTTTCGTCAAGGAGAAATAGATGTTTTTGTACAATGAAAAAATTATGTAAAATAGAAGTAACGCCACTCTCGTCCTCAGGACGGGGGCTTTTGTGCGCAACAGTACGAGGGAGGGCCTAACCGATGGAGAAAAAGACATTTTATTTGACGACGCCGATTTATTATCCAAGCGACAAATTGCACATTGGCCATGCTTATACGACCGTGGCGGGGGATGCGATGGCGCGCTATAAGCGGCTGCGCGGCTATGATGTCATGTATTTGACCGGAACGGACGAACATGGGCAAAAAATTCAGCGCAAGGCGCAAGAAAAAGGGGTCACGCCGCAGCAATATGTCGACGACATTGTCGCCGGCATCCAAGAGTTGTGGAGAAAACTGGACATTTCATACGACGATTTTATCCGGACGACACAGGAGCGGCATAAAAAAATTGTCGAAAAGATTTTCGCCCGTCTTGTCGAACAAGGCGATATTTATTTAGGCGAGTATGAAGGCTGGTACTGCACGCCGTGCGAATCGTTTTACACCGAACGGCAGCTTGTTGACGGCAACTGCCCAGACTGCGGCCGGCCTGTTGAAAAAGTGAAAGAAGAGTCGTACTTTTTCCGGATGAGCAAATACGTCGACCGCCTGCTGCAATATTACGAAGAAAATCCAGATTTCATCCAGCCGGAATCGCGGAAAAACGAGATGATCAACAACTTCATCAAGCCGGGGCTCGAGGACTTGGCTGTATCGCGGACGACGTTTGACTGGGGCATTAAAGTGCCAGGTGACCCGAAGCATGTCATTTACGTCTGGATCGATGCGCTGGCCAACTACATCACAGCGCTCGGCTACGGTACGGACAACGATGAAAAGTTTCGCAAATATTGGCCGGCGGATGTCCATCTCGTCGGCAAGGAGATCGTTCGCTTCCATACGATTTACTGGCCGATCATGCTGATGGCGCTCGGCCTGCCGCTGCCGAAAAAAGTGTTCGGACATGGCTGGCTGCTGATGAAAGATGGGAAAATGTCGAAATCGAAAGGCAATGTCGTGGATCCGGTGATGATCATTGATCGTTACGGGCTTGATGCACTCCGCTACTATTTGCTGCGGGAAGTGCCGTTTGGCTCTGACGGGGTGTTTACGCCGGAAGGGTTTATCGAGCGCATCAATTACGATTTGGCCAACGATTTAGGCAATTTGTTGCACCGGACCGTCGCGATGATTGAGAAATATTTTGGCGGCGCGATTCCGCCGTACCGCGGCCCGAAAACGCCGTTTGACCGAGATCTTTCCGAAACGGCGCGCGAGGTTGTCCGTCAATATGAAGAGGCAATGGAGCGGATGGAGTTTTCCGTTGCCCTCTCCGCCGTTTGGCAGCTGATTGGCCGAACGAACAAATATATCGACGAAACGCAGCCATGGGTGTTGGCGAAAGAGGAAAGCAAACGGGAGGAACTTGCCTCTGTCATGGCCCATCTAGCCGAATCGCTCCGCCATACGGCGGTGTTGCTGCAGCCGTTTTTGACGCGCACGCCGGAGCGCATCTTCACCCAGCTCGGCATCAGCGACCGTTCATTGAAAGAGTGGGACAGCCTGTACGATTTCGGCCTCATTCCAGAAGGGACAAAAGTGCAAAAGGGAGAACCGCTTTTCCCGCGCCTGGACATCGACGCGGAAGTGGAGTACATTAAGGCGCATATGCAAGGCGGCAAACCGGCGGAACCGTCCAAAGAGGAAAAACAAGCGGCTCGGGCGGAGGAAATTTCCATCGACGACTTTGCGAAAGTCGACTTGCGCGTCGCCGAAGTCGTGCACGCCGAGCGAATGAAAAACGCCGACAAGCTGCTGAAGCTCCAGCTTGATCTCGGCGGCGAGAAGCGGCAAGTGATTTCCGGCATCGCCGAGTTTTACAAGCCGGAGGAACTTGTCGGCAAAAAGGTCATTTGCGTCGCCAACTTAAAACCGGCCAAGCTGCGCGGCGAATGGTCGGAAGGAATGATTTTGGCCGGCGGCAGCGGCGACGGCTTTTCGTTGGCAACCGTCGACCAGCACGTGCCAAACGGCACAAAAATCAAATAATGCAACGGATGAGGGGGTGTCGTCGTTGACACCTCCTTGTTGCTATTTTGTAATGGAAATGTTACTGAGTTGTGACATACGTAACCAATTTCTATGCTACACTTAACATCAAGGTGGAAAAGAGGGACTTCGTATGCTTTTTGACACTCATGCTCATTTGAACGCCGTCCAATATGAGGAAGACTTGGAGCAAGTGATCGAGCGCGCCCGCGCTGAAGGAGTTTCGCACATCGTGGTTGTCGGGTTTGACCGGCCGACGATTGACCGGGCGATCGAGCTCGCTGAGCGATATCCGTTTATTTATGCAGCGGTCGGCTGGCATCCGGTCGATGCGATTGACATGACCGATGACGACTTGGAGATGATTGAACAGCTCGCCGCCCATCCGAAAGTGGTGGCCCTCGGCGAGATGGGACTCGATTACCATTGGGACAAATCGCCGAAAGACGTGCAGCAAGACGTTTTCCGCCGGCAAATCGCGCTGGCGAAAAAAGTGAAGCTGCCGATCATCATCCATAACCGTGAGGCAACAGCCGATATTTTAAAAATTTTGCAAGAGGAAAACGCTGCTGAAGTCGGTGGGATTATGCATTGTTTCAGCGGCAGCGTTGAGGTGGCCAAACAATGCATTGACATGAACTTTTTCATTTCCCTTGGCGGCCCGGTCACGTTTAAAAATGCGAAAAAGCCGAAAGAAGTGGCGAAAGAAATTCCGCTCCGCCATTTGTTAATCGAGACGGATTGCCCGTACTTAACGCCTCACCCTTTCCGTGGAAAACGAAATGAGCCGAGCTATGTCAAATACGTTGCCGAGGCCATCGCGGAAATTAAAAACGTTTCTTTTGCCGAAGTAGCGGAAACAACGGCGGAAAATGCCAAAAAATTGTTCGCCATCGACCGCTAAAATTAGGCGTCGAATAGCGGGGAGGCTTGTCGAAGGTGCGGCGAAGACGATAAAATTCTACAAATTCAGCCGATATGAACCAACCGCGTGTCGACAAGTCTTCCTTCCTTTTTCACTGAATTTTCTGCATAATAGAGTATGCTCGCGCGTACATGTTAGAGGGAGAGGGGATTTCAGAGGAAAAGGAGGCGTTTCCGATGTTGCCAAACAGGAGAAAGTGGCTGGACTTATGGAGGAAAAATGCGACCGTTACGGCGAGCGGATTTCTCGCCATCTCGGCAACCACAGGGGTGGCCGGCTACGAGATGGCCAAAGATGATGTAACGCTCACGATCAACGGAAAAAAGCAGGAAATCCGCACTTATGCGAAGGATGTGGAGGAACTGCTTGAGGAACAAGGCATTCAGCCTCGCAAGGAAGATTACGTCTATCCGTCTCTAAATACACCGATCACCGACGATCTTCACATCATTTGGGAAGCAAGCAAAGAAGTGACATTGACGATCAATGGAAAAAAGAAAAAAGTGTGGACGACGGCCGATACGGTCGGGGAATTGCTCCGTTCGCAACACGTGGCAGTCGGGCCGCATGACAAAGTGGCGCCGTCGCTTTCCGCCAAAGTTCAAAAAGGCATGAACATCGGCATTGAAAGGGCGTTTCCGGTTCGCCTAAATGTCGGCGGCAAACAGCAACAGGCATGGACCACTTCGACTACGGTCGCTGACTTTTTGAAACAGCAAGGGATCTCGTTGGGCCAATGGGACCGAATTGAACCTTCCTTGCAAGAAACAGTCAAAGCTGGGATGACGGTTTACATCGTTCGGATTAAAAAAGTCACCGATGTAGTGGAAGAGCCCGTCGACTTTGCCGTGGTGACGAAGCGGGACGATTCGCTGCCAAAAGGAGAGCGGCGCGTCATTGCACCCGGGGAAAAGGGAAAAATCGAAAAAACGTATGAAGTGACATTGGAAAACGGCAAAGAAGTGGCACGCAAATTGCTGGCGACAAGAACGATAAAAGAGAGCAAACCGCGCATTGTCGCCATTGGCACTAAAACGGTGCACCCGGTTGCATCATCCGGCCGGCCGTCCTCGCGCGGCGCCGATCAAGCCGCGAAGGAGTTTTACGTCACCGCCACCGCCTATACCGCCTATTGTGCGGGTTGCTCAGGCATAACGAGCACAGGCATCAATTTGCGCCAAAATCCTTCCGTCAAAGTGATTGCCGTCGACCCGTCCATCATCCCCCTCGGGTCGAAGGTGTATGTGGAAGGATACGGATATGCCATTGCCGCTGACACCGGCTCAAGCATTCGCGGATATAAAATCGACGTGTTTTTCCCGGAACGGTCGGATGCGTTTCGTTGGGGCAGAAAGCGTGTCAAAATACGGGTGCTGCCATAGAAAGGCGATTGGAGAATGCAAGCGGAGGGGTTTTTCCCCTCTGCTTTTTTTCGCTATAATGGCATTGGGCCGCAACAATGCGCGTATTGCTCCATCTGTCTAATTAGACGTCTGATGCAGAAAAAAGTTTCAACAAAGTTGAAAAATAGGGGCATGGAGCGGCGGCGGTTCGCTCTACCCTTTATTTTACCGGAAAGGAGGCATTGCAGAAATAGGAAAAATCGCTCATTCCGCTGTTTCTGCAATGATGGGATGAAGATTAAAGAAGTGATTGTCGTGGAAGGGAAAGATGATACAGCGGCGATCCGGCGCGCCGTTGATGCCGATACGATCGAAACAAACGGGGCGGCGGTGGGGGCGGAAGTCATCGAACGGATCAAGCTGGCGAAAGAGCGGCGCGGGGTGATCATCTTCACCGATCCCGACTTCCCCGGCGAGAAAATCCGCCGCACGATTGCCGAGCAAGTGCCGGGATGCAAACACGCCTTTTTGCCGCGCGAAGCCGCGAAAGCGAGAAGCGGGAAGGGCATTGGGGTCGAGCACGCTTCCCCCGACGACATTCGCCAGGCGCTTGCGAACGTGTATGAAGAGACAGCCGATTGGGAAGAAGAAATTACGTTTGCAGAATTGATTGAAGCCGGACTGGTTGGCGGGGAGATGGCGCGCCGGCGCCGGCAGCGGCTCGGGGAGGAGCTGAAAATCGGTTATGCCAACGGCCGACAGTTTCATAAGCGGCTGAAAGTGTTCCGCATTTCCCGAGACGCCTTTTACGCCGCGCTGGCGCAAGTGATGCGGGAGGAGGCGGGCGATGCATAAAGACATTGCAACACCGGGGCGGACGAAAGAAATTTTGGAGCGGTATGGTTTTTCGTTTAAAAAAAGCCTCGGACAAAACTTTTTGATTGACGCGAACATTTTGCGGAAAATTGTTGATGCTGCCGGCGTCTCCAGCGATACGGGGGCGATTGAAATCGGACCCGGCATCGGGGCGTTGACCGAACAGCTCGCACGGCGGGCAAAAAAGGTCGTCGCCTTTGAAATCGATGGCCGGCTGCTGCCGATTTTGGCGGATACATTGTCCCCCTACGACAATGTGCGCATTATTCACCAAGATGTGTTGAAGGCGGATTTGCATGCGGTCATTGCGGAAGAGCTGGCCGATGTGAACGACCGGATGGTGGTCGCTAACTTGCCGTATTATGTGACCACACCGATCATTATGAAGCTGCTTACCGACCGGCTCCCAATCCGCGGCATCGTCGTCATGCTGCAAAAAGAGGTGGCCGACCGCCTCGCTGCCAGGCCGGGAACGAAAGATTACGGCTCGCTGACGATTGCTGTGCAGTATTACACAGAGGCGGAAGTCGTGATGGCGGTGCCGCGCACCGTGTTTATGCCGCAGCCAAACGTCGATTCCGCCGTCATCCGGCTGACGAAACGGGCCCATCCGCCTGTCGCTGTTGAGGATGAGGACGTGTTTTTCCAAGTGGTGCGGGCGAGCTTTGCTCAGCGCCGCAAAACGCTGCTCAATAATTTAGTGAGCAGCTTGCCCGGCGGAAAAGAGAACAAAGAACAAATCGAACAGGCGCTTGCTGCGGTGGGCATCGATCCGCGCCGCCGCGGGGAAACGCTTCATATAACCGAGTTTGCCTCGTTAAGCAACGCATTGGCGCCGCTTTTTCGCCGTTGAGGCCGCAGCAGCTGAAAACAGGCGTCTATCACCTATTGTCCGCGTCTGCATATCGTATGGATGACAACGATTATGCAATGGAGTGAGCGGTGATGGACGTCAAAATCGGCGATATTGTCGCCCGCAAGTCTTACCAATGCGACGTATTGTTCCGCGTCATTGACCTTAAAGAAAAGGACGGGGAATGGGAAGCCATTTTATATGGCGAGGACGTGCGGCTTGTGGCCGACGCCCCGTGCAGCGACTTGGTCATTATCGATGAGCGGGAGCAACAAGAACGAAAAAGGCGGGAAATCGAACTGATTGAACAGTCATACCGGCTGTTTCGCCAAGATTATCAGATGATCAAGCAAAAAGTCGAGTATCGGGCAACCGGCGGGTACCGGGTGGAGAAAGATTTTTTTCAAATTCCGGGACGCGTCCTTCATTTGGACGGCGACCCGTTATATTTGCGCAAATGCATGGATTTGTATGAACGGATTGGGGTGCCGGTGCACGGCGTTTACTGTGAGGAAAGCGAGATGCCGGAAAAAGTCGGCTCCTTGATTGAGCAGTTTCGTCCGGATATTTTAGTCATTACCGGTCATGACTCGTATTCAAAGTCAAAAGGGAAGCTTCATGATTTGAAAGCGTACCGCCATTCACGCCATTTTGTTCAAACAGTGAAAGAAGCGCGCAAAAAAGTGCCGCATCTCGATCAGCTCATCATTTTCGCCGGCGCCTGCCAATCGCATTTTGAATCGCTCATCCGCGCGGGGGCGAATTTTGCCAGTTCGCCGGCGCGGGTCAACATTCACGCCTTAGATCCGGTTTATATCGTTTCTCGTCTCAGTTTTACCCCGTTTACGGAAACGGTCGATGTGTGGGATGTGCTTCGCAACACGCTGACCGGGGAAAAAGGGCTGGGTGGAGTCGAGACGAAAGGTGTGCTCCGCACCGGGATGCCGTTTCGCCTGATCGACGAACGGGGGGAAAACCGCCGCAATTGACGGGCGGTTTTTTTATATCTTTCGCCATATTTTTTACAAAAAAGTTCCACAAGGTACATAAAAAGAAGGATATTGTAGAAAAATATTCATTGACAGCAATAAAAACACGCTGATATAATTTTTATTTTTTTGACTTTGAAGACCATCTTTGTTATAATTGCAAATAGTGAGGTGGATGACGAATGCCAAAAACTTTATCCGATATTAAAAAAGCGCTGGACTCTAATATCGGGAGACGTTTAACGCTGCGGGCCAACGGCGGACGCAGAAAAATGATCGAGCGTTGCGGCATTTTGGCGGAGACTTACCCATCGGTATTTGTCATTGAACTGGATCAAAAAGAAAACTCGTTTGAACGTGTATCGTTCAGCTACGCCGACGTGTTGACAGAGACCGTAAAGCTGACGTTTTGGGACGATGAGCAAGCAGGGGGGCAGTAGACAAATTTGTTTGCTGCTTTTTGTTTTGTCATAAATAGGCGGACATAAAGCCGCCTTCCTCACTTCATACTAAAACTGCCGCAGCCGCCTTTCATCTGCCCCATGACCAGGCGAGTCAGCCGGCTGTTGCGCCGGCGGGTTGCACAACGTTTCGCGCCTTAACGCCAACGAACATGGAAAGGGGTTGCTGACATTGGGTCGACGCCGCGGGGTTATGTCGCAACGCTTAAAAGAAGAGCTGGCAAAAGAGCTGGGCTTTTACGATGTCGTGCAGCGTGAAGGGTGGGGAGCCATCCGCGCGAAAGACGCAGGAAACATGGTAAGATTGGCGATTGAACGGGCGGAACGGCAGCTGGCCGGAAAAACGGAATAGCGCCGGCGGCGATGGCGCGCTGCGGCAAGGGTGCCCTAGCAGGGGCGCCCTTTTTACATATATCGTTTGGCGGCGGCACCAGGACATGGTAATATGGTAAAATGGGTTGATGAAAAAAGCGCGAATGTCACGCGGGAAAACGCTGAAAATAGGAAACAACGGGCGGATAGGCGGCTGGCCAGAAGCCGTTTATCATCAATGTGCGTGGAAGTAGGTGAAGATGAGTGAGGCTGTCGATCAAAGCGCCGGCAAAAATTAATTTATCACTTGATGTTCTTTATAAACGCCCCGATGGCTACCATGAAGTGAAAATGGTGATGACGACGATCGATTTGGCGGACCGCATTGAGCTTATTCCGCTGCCTGAGGAGGATGTGATCCGCATTGTGTCGCAAAACCGCTTTGTGCCGGATGATTGCCGCAATTTGGCGTACCAGGCGGCGAAACTGATGAAGGAGACGTTTTCGATCCGCCAAGGGGTGGCCATTTCGATTACGAAGCATATTCCGGTGGCGGCCGGCCTGGCAGGGGGAAGCAGCGACGCGGCCGCAACGTTGCGCGGGCTCAACAAGCTTTGGCAGCTCGGATTGACCGTCCGGGAATTGGCTGAGCTTGGTGCGCAAATCGGCTCGGATGTTGCGTTTTGCGTCTACGGCGGAACAGCTGTGGCGACCGGGCGCGGCGAAATCATCACCCCCATCCCGTCGCCGCCGCCATGCTGGGTGGTGTTGGCCAAGCCCCCAATTGGCGTGTCGACGGCCGATGTGTACCGAAATTTGCAGCTTGAGCATGTCTGCCATCCGGATGTCGATGCAATGGTGAAAGCGATCGAACGGCAAGATTATGAGGGCATTTGCCGGTTGGTCGGCAACGTGTTGGAGGAAGTGACCTTAAAAAAATATCCGGAAGTTGCGCATATTAAAGAGCAAATGAAACGGTTCGGAGCTGATGCGGTGCTGATGAGCGGAAGCGGGCCGACAGTGTTTGGGCTGATCGAGCATGATTCGAGAATGCAGCGGGTGTATAACGGACTGCGGGGCTTTTGCGATCAAGTGTTTGCGGTCAGGCTGTTGGGGGAGCGGCATTCGCTTGATTAAACACGTACATTTTTGTTAAAATAAATTTATAATATTCGGTTTTAGGAGGTCGGCTATGAAGCTTAGGCGAAGCGGCCGTTTAGTCGATATGACGCATTATCTTCTCGAACGGCCACATCAGCTCATTCCGCTGACGTTTTTTGCCGATCGGTACGAATCGGCCAAATCATCGATCAGCGAAGACTTGACGATTATTAAACAAACGTTTGAGCAGCAAGGAATCGGGACGGTTCGGACGCTGCCCGGCGCGGCCGGCGGCGTGCAATACATTCCGAAAATGGCTGCCGGGGAGGCGGAGGAAGTGATCGCCTATTTGTGCGAGCAATTGTCGCGCCCGGACCGGCTTCTTCCCGGCGGATATTTGTATATGACCGACATTCTTGGCGACCCCCGTATTATGAACAAAATCGGCCGCCTTTATGCGTCGATGTTTGCCGACCGTCCGGTGGATGTCGTCATGACCATTGCCACCAATGGAATTCCGCTCGCATATGCGATCGCCAATTTTTTGTATGTGCCGGTTGTGATTGTCCGCCATGACAATAAAGTGACGGAAGGGCCGATGGTGAGCATCAACTACGTATCCGGCTCGTCCAAACGCATCCAAACAATGGTTTTGTCGAAGCGCAGCCTGGCGGAGGGAGCCAACGTGCTGATTGTCGATGACTTCATGAAAGCGGGCGGCACGATCAACGGTATGGTCAGCTTATTGCAAGAGTTTAACGGCAACGTCTCCGGCATCGGTGTGCTCGTTGAGTCTGAGGAAGCAAAAGAGCGGCTTGTCGACGAGTACATCTCGCTCGTCAAACTGTCGGCGGTGGACGTGAAAGAAAAGCGGATCGCCGTCAAGGAAGGCAATTACAAAGCGTTTTTTTAGGCAGCCTGCTGCCTGATTATAAAACTTTAGAAAGGGGATTTCTTTCAATGAAAAAAGTGGAAACGACCAATGCGCCGCAAGCGATCGGCCCGTATTCGCAAGCGATCATCGTCAACAATATGGTTTACAGCTCCGGGCAAATTCCGCTCACTCCAGAGGGGGAAATGGTAAAAGGCGACATTCAGGCGCAGACGCATCAAGTGTTTCAAAATTTGAAAGCGGTGCTGGAAGCCGCCGGCGCCTCACTCGACACAGTCGTGAAAACAACCGTTTTTTTAAAAAGCATGGATGATTTTGCGGCCATGAACGAAGTGTACAGTCAATATTTCCCAAACCATAAACCAGCGCGCTCATGCGTTGAGGTGGCTCGGCTGCCGAAAGATGCCCTAGTTGAAATCGAAGTCGTTGCCCTCGTGCGATAAAGAGGGGCGCATCCATCTTTTCCCTTGCTGAAATCTAAAAAAATTTTTTGAAAAAGGAAGGAAATTGCCGAAAGGCGTGGAATTAATTACATCGAGTCTTATATAGGGGAAAAGGTGGTGAACATAATGGAAGTGACAGACGTAAGATTACGCCGCGTCAACACCGAAGGACGGATGAAAGCGATCGCCTCCATTACGTTGGACAATGAGTTCGTTGTCCATGACATCCGCGTCATTGACGGGAATAACGGCTTGTTTGTCGCGATGCCAAGCAAGCGTACACCGGACGGGGAGTTCCGCGATATCGCGCATCCGATCAACTCCGCTACGCGCGGAAAAATTCAAGAGGCGATCTTAGCTGAGTACCACCGCCTCGGGAAGCTGGAAGAAGAACTTGAAGAAGCGGGCGCTTCGTAAACATATGAAAGGGGGCTTAGGTGAAATTCACCAAGCTCCTTATTTTTTGCCAGCCGCATTGTTTCCTTGAAAAGTGCTGTTGATTCATATATATTCAATTATGGGCGAACTACTCCCACTTCGCTTTGCTCGAAGTGGGAGCTTCTCAGTTCCATGACGAAAGCCATTCTTTCGTCTCCCTGAGCGTCACTTCGGGTCGTCCCAACCCTGGTTCGACGATTTGGGGTTTTTTCGCGCCTTTGAATATGGTACGCATGGAAGGCTTCGCTTGTTTTCGCATTGAATGTTCTCCATGCAACCCGCTATATCTAGTTTACAAAGAACATGATATACATTGATTTGATTATGTGTTTTGGCTGATGCCACCGGCATTCCCCCGCTGGTCGTGGGGCTTCGTCTTTCACGCGCTTGAAGCGGGGGGATCTTCTCTTGGGACTATGATTAAAAGGATAATTGGAGGCTTTTCACATGAAGCGATATGCGGTCGTTTTGGCGGCCGGACAAGGAACGCGGATGAAGTCGAAGCAGTATAAGGTGCTTCATCCCGTTTGCGGCAAGCCAATGGTTCAGCACGTCATGGACCAAGTATCCAAACTTGGGGTGGAAAAAACCGTCACGGTCGTTGGATTTGGGGCGGAGCAGGTGAAAGAGCAGCTTGGCGCCCAATGCGAGTACGCATTGCAAGAGGAACAGCTTGGGACGGCGCATGCGGTGATGCAGGCAGCCCCATATTTGCAAGGCCTCGAAGGGGTGACGATCGTCGTCTGCGGAGACACGCCGCTCATCACAGCTGAGACGATGAAGGCGCTCGTCGAGCACCATTTGGCCGCCAAAGCGAAGGCGACGGTATTGACAGCCATCGCTGACGACCCGGCTGGATATGGCCGCATCGTCCGCAACAGTGCCGGCGGCGTTGAAAAAATTGTTGAACATAAAGATGCGAATGAAGAGGAACGGGCTATTCGCGAGATTAACACTGGAACGTATTGCTTTGACAACCAAACATTGTTTCAAGCGCTTACAAACGTGACAAACAACAACGCCCAAGGGGAATATTATTTAACCGACGTGATTGAAATTATCAAAGCGGGCGGCGGCACAGTATCCGCTTATCAGGCGCCGTCATTTGAGGAAACGATCGGGGTCAATGATCGCATCGCCCTTGCCGAGGCGGAGCGGATCATGCGCGAGCGCATTTGCCGCCGGCATATGGAAAACGGGGTTACGATCATCGACCCGGGCTGCACGTATATTTCCGCCGACGCGACGATTGGCCGCGATACGGTCATTTATCCCGGCACAGTCATCGAAGGCGAAACAGTGATCGGCGAGGATTGCACGATTGGACCGCATGCGGAAATTAAAAACTGTCATATCGGCCACCGCACGTCCATCCGCCATTCGGTCGCCCATGACAGCGAGATCGGCAACGATGTCACGATCGGCCCGTTCGCCCATATCCGCCCGCTGTCGAAAATTGATGACGAGGTGCGGATCGGCAATTTTGTCGAGGTGAAAAAATCGACGTTCGGCAAAGGAAGCAAAGCCTCGCATTTAAGCTATATCGGCGACGCGCAAGTCGGCGCCGATGTCAACCTTGGTTGCGGGTCGATTACCGTCAACTATGATGGCGTGCATAAGTATATGACCAAAATTGAAGACGGGGCGTTTATCGGCTGCAACGTCAACTTGATTGCCCCGGTTACGGTCGGCCGGGGCGCTTACGTCGCCGCCGGATCGACGATCACCGACGACGTTCCCGGCCGCGCCCTCGCCATCGCCCGCGCCCGGCAAGTCAATAAAGAACATTATGTTGATCGCCTGCCAGGCAAGAAAAAATCTTAATGGAGGTTTATCATGTCTGAATGCCAGCACCAACTAAAGTTGTTCGCCCTTAACTCGAACATGAGGCTAGCGAAAGAAATTGCGGAAGTCATGGGGATCGAGCTTGGCAAATGTTCCGTTTCCCGCTTTAGCGACGGGGAGATCCAAATTAACATTGAGGAAAGCATCCGCGGCGACGATGTATTTGTCATTCAATCGACGAGCGTCCCGGTCAATGAGCATTTAATGGAGCTACTCATTATGATCGATGCGTTAAAGCGGGCGTCCGCGCGCACGATCAATATCGTCATCCCGTATTACGGCTATGCCCGCCAAGACCGGAAAGCGCGGGCGCGCGAGCCGATCACGGCCAAGCTGGTGGCGAACTTGCTTGAGACGGCCGGGGCGTCGCGCGTCATTACGCTTGATTTGCATGCCCCGCAAATCCAAGGGTTTTTTGATATCCCGATCGATCATCTAATGGGCGTGCCGATTTTGGCTGATTATTTTAAAAGCAAACAGTTGGATGACATTGTCGTTGTGTCCCCGGATCACGGCGGCGTAACGCGGGCGCGCAAACTCGCCGACCGTCTGAAAGCGCCATTGGCGATCATCGACAAACGCCGGCCGCGCCCGAACGCGGTGGAAGTGATGAACATTATTGGGCAAGTGAGCGGGAAAACGGCCATTTTGATTGACGACATTATCGACACGGCCGGCACGATTACGCTCGCGGCGAACGCTCTTGTTGAACATGGGGCGAAGGAAGTGTACGCGTGCTGTACACATCCGGTGCTGTCCGGTCCGGCGATCGAGCGCATTCAAGGGTCTAAAATTAAAGAGCTTGTCGTCACCAATTCGATTGCCTTGCCAGAAGAAAAGAAAATTGATAAAATTGTAGAGCTGTCGGTGGCGCCGCTCATTGCTGAAGCGATTACGCGCGTGTATGAAATGAAGTCTGTCAGCGTCCTGTTCGACTGACATAAAGCATGTTTAGCCCTTCTTGTTTTAGGATAAAGTAGACAATAGATTCTAATTCAGGAAGGTGAGGAAACATGGCGATTGTGTTGGAAGCGAAAGAACGCACAGACAAAAAACGTTCGACATTGCGGCGTATTCGTTCGCAAGGGGGCATTCCAGCGATTTTGTACGGCAAAAAAGTCGAAAACAAAATGATTTTTGTCAGCGCTGCTGAATTGGAGAAGGTGCTTCGTGAAGGTGGGCGCACGAGCTTGATAACGTTGAAAGTCGGCGGCGACGACTATTCGGTGCTCTTGCGCGAGCTGCAGCGCGATCCGCTGCGCGGCGAGCTCCTTCACGCTGATTTTCAAGCGGTCGACATGTCGACAGAAGTCGATATTGACGTAGAAGTCCGATTGGTGGGCGAAGCGCCGGGGGTAAAAGACGGCGGCGTGTTGCAGCAAAACTTGCATGAGTTGTCGATCCGCGTCTTGCCGGCGAACATTCCGCCAGCGATTGAAGTGGACATCTCCGGTTTGCAAGTCGGCGATACCGTCACGGTTGGCGATGTGCAGACAGATGGAAAATTTGAAATTAACCATGAACCTTCCGAAGTGATTGCGACGATCTTGCCGCCGCAGCAGGAAGAGGAAATCCATAGCGGCGAGCAGCAAGAGCCGGGGCAGCCTGATGCCGAGGAAGGAAGAGAGACGACGCCAGAAAAGTGACAGACGTAACCGTTTCGGTTACGTCTTTTGTAGTATCATGCATAGAGAGGGGCGCAACGATTGAAGCTGTTTGTCGGGCTTGGAAATCCGGGCAAGGAATACGAGCAAACGCGGCACAACATCGGTTTTTTCGTCATTGATGAGCTGGCCAAACGTTGGGACGTTTCGTTGAAAACCGCCAAGTTCCGCGGCCTGTTCGGAACGGCGTCCGTTTCCGGCGAAAAAGTGGCATTATGCAAACCGTTGACATATATGAATTTATCAGGGGAATGTGTTCGCCCGCTCATCGATTACTATGGCATCGCCATTGAAGATGTCATTGTCATTTACGATGACCTCGATCTTCCGCCAGGAAAAATCCGCCTTCGCTTGAAAGGGAGCTCCGGCGGTCACAACGGTGTCAAATCGCTTATCCATCACCTCGGCACCGAGCAGTTTAAGCGCATTCGCATCGGCATCGGCCGGCCGGCCGGCGGGCAGCCGGTGGCGGATTATGTGCTCAGCCGTTTTACGGAGGAGGAGAAGCCGGCGGTCGCTGAAGCGGTTTTGCGGGCTGCCGATGCGTGCGAACAGGCGGTGGTGGCGCCGTTTACCCAGGTGATGAACGAGTTTAACAAGTGAATATTTTCCTCCAAACTGGTGCACAATGTGAGTACGGAAGGCATGGGGCGCCGGCTCCATCCGCCCTGCGGACGGAACAGCCCAGTGAGGAGGTTTGCTTCGATGGCATTGCATTACTATTGCCGCCATTGCGGCGCCAAAGTCGGAACTATTGACCAGGTATCCGTCTATAGCGAAAAGCTCGGATTCCACCATTTAACGGAAGAGGAACGGCTTGATATGATTTCGTACGAGCCGAACGGGGATATTCACGTCAAAACCATTTGCGAAGACTGTCAAGAAGCGTTGGCGCGAAATCCGGAGTGGCATCAATACGAAAAATTTATCCATTAGGCGCAGCTTTGGGCGACCAAAGCATTTTTATGTTTTGGCTGAACGCGGAAAGAGAAAGAAACTAGCATTGAGAGGAGGGAGAATAGGGGTGCTTTCATTGCATCGCTATTTAGCTGAGAACCAAGATGTTCGCACCATCATAGAAGGAATCCACGCCCGCCTGAAAGAACAGCTTGTCGCCGGGCTGTCGGGGTCGTCCCGGTCTGTTTTTGTTTCCACGCTTTATAAGGAAACGGGACGCCCGTTGCTCGTAGTGGCTTACAACTTGTTTCAGGCGCAAAAAATGTATGATGACCTCGTTTCGCTGCTCGGTCCGGACGAGGTGTTTCTGTATTCCGTCGATGAAGTGATCGCCGCCGAAATGGCAGTCGCCAGTCCGGAGCTGAAGGCACAACGCCTCGAAATTATGAACCATTGGGTGCAAGGCGGGAAGGGGATCGTCGTCTGTACGGTCGCCGGCCTGCGGCGCTTGCTGCCGCCGCCATCGCTTTGGAAACAGTATTTGTTCACGTTCACGGTTGGACAAGAGCTGGATCTCGAGCAGTATAAACAGCGGTTTGTCCAAATGGGATACAAGCGGGTGGCAACTGTTTCCGCCCCTGGGGAGTTCAGCATCCGCGGCGGCATCGTGGATATTTATCCGCTCACGGCCGAGCTCCCGTACCGGATCGAGCTGTTTGATACGGAAATCGAATCGATTCGCACGTTCACCCCCGATGATCAGCGCTCGCACGGGCAAGTAGAGAGCATCGCCATCGGCCCAGCCGACGAAATCATTCTCGACGAGGGGACGCGGCAGCGGGGGATTGAACGAATTGAAGCCGGTTTGGCGGCCAGCCTCGAAAAAATGAAGGATGACGCCGCCAAGCAGCGGATGTACGAACAGATCCATGCCGAATTGGAACAGTTGCGCGAGGGCCGGGAAATCGAGCAACAATATAAATATATGTCCCTTTTCTATGAGAACGTTTCAAGTTTGCTAGATTATATGCCGGAAGACGGCGTGCTGCTGATGGATGAAATGAGCCGGTTGCAGGAGACGGCGGAGCGGCTCGACCGCGAAGAAGCGGATTGGTATACAAGCCTGCTTGACAGCGGGAAAATCATTCATGATGTGCCCATTTCGCACTCATTTTCTGAATTGTTGAAAAAACATCGATTCCAGCGGGTTTATTTGTCCTTGTTTTTGCGCCATGCGCCTTATACCCATCCGCAAAATGTCGTCAATATTACGTGCAAGCAAATGCAAAACTTCCACGGACAAATGGCGCTTCTCCAGTCTGAAGTCGAGCGTTGGAAGAAAGCGAATTACGCCGTCGTCTTTTTGGCGCCGGATGCCGAACGGGCAAAAAGGCTGCAGTCAGTTTTGGAAGATTATGGGGTCGATGCAGCGCTGCTTCCGCCTGAGGCCGCACTGCTTTACGGCAAATGCCAACTTCTCGAAGGCGATTTAAATACAGGATTTGAGCTGCCGCTGCAAAAGCTGGCTGTCATTACGGAAGAGGAACTGTTTAAGAAGCGAGCGAAACGCCCGGTGCGCCGGCAAAAGCTGTCCAACGCCGAGCGGATCAAAAGCTACGCTGAACTGCAAGTCGGCGATTACGTCGTCCATGTCAACCACGGCATCGGAAAATATTTAGGCATCGAGACGTTAGAAATCAATGGAGTGCATAAAGACTACATCCATATCCAATATCAAGGCGGCGACACGCTGTACGTCCCGGTCGACCAAATGGATCAAGTGCAAAAGTACGTCGGTTCGGAAGGAAAAGAGCCGAAAATTTATAAGCTTGGCGGCTCGGAATGGAAAAAAGTCAAAAAGAAAGTGGAATCGTCTGTTCAAGATATCGCGGAAGATTTGATCAAGTTGTATGCCGAGCGCGAGGCGAGCAAGGGGTACGCGTTTTCGCCGGACACGGAAATGCAGCGCGAATTTGAGGCCGCGTTTCCGTATCAAGAGACGGAAGACCAGCTCCGGTCGATTGAAGAAATTAAGCGCGATATGGAAAGCGAAAAGCCGATGGACCGCCTCCTTTGCGGCGATGTCGGCTACGGGAAAACGGAAGTGGCGCTGCGCGCGGCGTTTAAAGCCATTATGGACGGCAAGCAAGTCGCTTTTCTTGTGCCGACGACGATTTTGGCTCAGCAGCATTACGAAACGGTGCGTGAGCGGTTTCAAGGATTTCCGATTAACGTCGGGCTGCTCAACCGGTTCCGCACGAAAAAACAGCAGGCGGAGACGATCAAAGGGTTGAAAGACGGCACAATCGATATGGTCATTGGCACGCACCGGCTGCTGTCGAAGGATGTCAAGTTTAAGGATTTAGGGTTGCTCATCATCGACGAGGAGCAGCGGTTTGGCGTGGCGCATAAAGAAAAAATCAAGCAGCTGAAAGCGAATATCGACGTGCTCACCTTAACGGCGACGCCGATTCCGCGGACGCTTCATATGTCGATGATCGGCGTGCGCGATTTATCGATCATCGAGACGCCGCCGGAAAACCGGTTCCCGGTGCAGACGTATGTCATGGAATATACGCCGGAGCTTGTCAAAGAGGCGATTGAACGTGAGCTCGCCCGCGATGGGCAAGTGTTTTTCCTCTACAACCATATTGAAGACATCGACTTGAAAGCGGAAGAAATCGCCCAGCTTGTCCCGGAAGCGCGCGTCACGTTCGCGCACGGGCGGATGTCAGAAACCGAACTTGAATCAACGATTTTAGCGTTTTTGGAAGGACAATATGACGTGCTCGTGACGACGACGATCATTGAAACGGGCATCGATATTCCGAATGTCAACACGCTTATCGTCTATGACGCCGACCGGATGGGATTGTCGCAGCTGTATCAGCTGCGCGGGCGCGTCGGCCGTTCGAACCGCGTTGCCTACGCGTATTTCACCTACCGGAAAGACAAAGTGCTGAATGAAACGGCGGAAAAACGGCTGCAAGCCATTAAAGAGTTCACCGAGCTTGGCTCCGGCTTTAAAATCGCCATGCGTGACTTGTCGATCCGTGGCGCCGGCAATATTCTCGGCGCTGAGCAGCACGGCTTTATCGACTCGGTCGGATTTGACTTATATTCGCAAATGTTGAAAGAGGCGATCGAAAAACGGCGCGGCTTGAAACGGGAAGACGAGCGGCCGGATGTCGTCATCGATGTCGAAGTCGACGCCTATATTCCGAGCACATACATTGCAGACGAGTTGCAAAAGATCGAGATGTACAAGCGATTTAAGGCAGTGGAGACGCTCGAAGACGTTGAGGCGCTGCGTGAGGAAATGGTCGACCGCTTCGGCGATTATCCAGATGAAGTTGCGTATTTGTTCCAAATTGCTGAGTTGAAGGTGTTGGCCAAGCAGCTTGGCGTCGAATCGATGAAGCAACATAAGCAGCAAATTGACATCTTGTTTACTGAACAGGCATCGAAAACGGTGGAAATCCAGCGTCTATCTGACATCGGACGCCGGCATGGCCGCTTATTCGGGTTTGGCATGGACGGAGCGAAGCTGAAAATTGTGCTCTATATCAAGGAAATGAAGCCGCACGAGTGGCTGATGATTTTAGAGGAGACGCTGCGGCGGCTGTCTGGGGTGGAAAATGAGAAGTCGGTGACGGCATAATCAAGAAAAAGTTTTATGATGTTTATCGTTTCCTGCATGTGGCGATAATGAAGGATGGGCAATTTTATCTAAAATGGCCAAAATCACTTTCATCACGTATAGAACGTGGATTGTGAAGGATACTAATGACAACAATGGTGAATTCCCCATTGAAAGGGTTCATCGGAGTATCCTTCAAATCCTAGATGAAAGTGAGGGTATACAAGGCATGAAAGCAACCGGTATTGTTCGTCGCATTGATGATTTAGGGAGAGTTGTCATTCCGAAGGAAATTCGCAGAACGTTGCGCATTCGCGAAGGAGATCCGCTCGAAATATTTGTTGACCGCGATGGAGAAGTCATTTTGAAAAAATATTCGCCGATCAGTGAGCTCGGCGACTTTGCCAAGGAGTACGCCGAGGCGCTGTTTGACAGCCTCGGACAGCCGGTGCTCATTTGCGACCGCGACGTATTTATTGCCGTCGCCGGTGTTTCGAAAAAAGAATACATGAACAAAAGCGTCAGCCCGTTAGTGGAGAGAGCCATGGAAGATCGCAACTCCGTTCTCCATACGGAGGAGGGCGAGGTCGAGCTGGTCGACGGGATGACGGAAACGTTGAAGTCGTATACGATCGGCCCGATTGTGGCCAACGGCGATCCGATTGGAGCCGTCATCATTTTATCGCGCGAGAAAACGCTCGGCGAAGTTGAACATAAAGCAGTGGAAACAGCGGCCAGCTTTTTGGCCCGGCAAATGGAACAATAAATGGAACGCAAAAAGAGGGGCTGACCCAAAACGCGAATGCGTTTTGGGATCAGCCCCCACTTTTTTGCCTCAAATATAGAAGAATCGCCCTTTTTTCTGGTAGAATAGAGTCACCAAAACCACTACCACCGAAAGAAGGGCGATTCTTTTATGAAACATGATCATATTTCCTTTAAAGAGTATACCATGGACAACCTCTCTTTGCCAAGCAACATCGCCGATCTCATTCCACGGGATAACATGGCCCACGTGGTTCATGAGATGGTTGAACGCATCCCGATGGAGACGTTTCTTGCTTACTACAAAGGAGGGGGCGCCTCCGCCTATCATCCGAAAATGATGACCAAAATTCTCCTTTACGCTTACACCCAAAAAATGTATCATGGCCGTGAGATTGCACGGCAGCTCGAAGTCCACCTTCCCCTCATGTGGCTAAGTGGATTTCAAAAGCCGGACTTCCGCTCCATCAATCGGTTTCGTTCGGAGCGGATGAAAGACCTGATTGACGACCTGTTCCGGGAAATGATCACGCTGCTCGTGGCCGACGGCTATGTCAAGATGGAAGATTATTTTGTGGATGGAACGAAAATTGAAGCGAATGCCAACCGGTACACCTTCGTTTGGCGCAAATCGGCTGAGAAGTACCAGGAGAAACTCCAAGCCAATGTCGATCGGCTGATTGCCCAGATCGAGGCGATCGTGGAAGAAGAAAAGGCGGAAGACATCGACCCTTCGCCGGCCTTTACGTCAGAAGAAATCCGAAAGAAAACCGAGGAGTGGGAAAAACGGTTGGAGGCCGAGCCGGACAACCAACCGTTGAAGAAGGCCATCAAGAAGATGAAGGAGGACTACTTGCCCCGCAGTGAAAAGTATGAACACCAACTCCATGTATGCGGGGATCGCAACAGCTATTCCAAGACCGATGTGGATGCCACCTTCATGCGGTTGAAGGAGGATCACATGCGAAACGGCCAGCTCAAGCCGGCCTATAACGTACAGGTGGGTTCTTCCGGCCAATTTATTTTGGGGTATTCCCTTCATCAGAGGCCGGGCGACACTCGTTGTCTTCTCCCGCATTTGGAGACCGTTCGAGAGAAGTACGGCGTGGAACCCGAACGTTTGATCGCTGACGCGGCTTATGGCTCGGAAGAGAACTACGTGAAGCTGGAAGAGAAGCACATATCGGCCTTGATCAAGTACCATACGTATGAGAAGGAGAACACGCGCAAGGTCAAGAAAAATCCGCATCATCAGCAGAATTGGACCTATGTGGAAGAAGAAGACGTTTGGATTTGCGCCAATGGGAAAAAGCTGGTTCGCACCGGAACTTCGAAACAGACCACGGAATCAGGATACACCTCGGTCACCCGACACTACCAATGCCATGAATGCGAAGGATGTCCGTTCCGTTCGGCCTGCACGACTTCCAAGTATGGACGAACCACGCAATGGAACCCCGTCTATCATGAACAAAAACAGAAAGCCCGCGAACGGTTGGAGAGTGAAGAAGGGCAAGCCCGATACCGCCAACGCCAAACCGACATTGAGAGTGTATTTGGGCAAATCAAACAAAATCGCGGGTTTCGTCGCTTTGTCCTGCGAGGCCTCCAAAAAGTTTCCATCGAATGGGGGCTGGTTTGTGCTGCCCACAATCTTCTCAAAAAAGCCGCTAGGGACAAGCAATTGTCCTTGGTGGCGTAAATGAGGGGGAGAACAGAGTCGGAATTTTGTTCCGTTTGGTAAAATATACAAAAACCAGAGAGGGCTGACTCCAAAAGTCCGCTTTTTGGCGGACTTTTGGGTCAGCCCCTTTTTGATCGGGCCGCACAATTTATCGTTGATGGGAGAAGGTCGGGATCTTTTCCTTTCTGCTTTGTCTGCAATGGGGTTGCTATGTTGGTTGGTCCGTTCCTGTTCCGCTGGACTGAGGCCATGGCCGATGGGCGGCGTGTGAGTAAAATATTTGTGGGTGACATTCCGAAATGATCCCCGACGAGGGTTGCGAACTTTTGTTCGCGACGCTCGTCGGGGCCACCAAGCGAAGCGCGGTAGAAAAAAGCAAATGTCATGCAAAAAGGACTCTCTCCCTGCTATGATGGTGATTGGCAAACCAACCGAAAACAGGAGGGAGAGAGTCCATGAAACATCTTACCACAGAATGGCCTTTATTAAAAGAGCTGGAGGAGCAATTAGTCAGAACTCTTCAAAAGGTGTTCGCTGTCTTGTTGGCGGCCCTTTTGGAGGAGATTGATCAACAACTGGCGGAAGCGCGGGACAAGCGCCGGTATCAGCTGAAAGACAAACGGCCGACTACGATCCAAACGCTGTTTGGAGAAGTGACGTTTCGACGGAACTACTACTATGACCGGCAAACGGGGAACTATACCTTCTTGCTGGATGCCGAATTAGGCTTTGATGGGGCCCGATCGATCAGTCCTTGCCTCGAGGAAACGGCGGTCGAGTTGGCCGTAGAGTGCTCTTCCTACCGCAAAGCGGCCCGCACACTCGAGTCGATCGTGGGGTATGCGGTCATGAGCCACGAGGCGATTCGCCAACTGGTGCTGGAGGCCCCTGTCTCGCTGCACCGCCCTGTTTCCCAACGGCACGGCCGGGTGCTGTTTGTGGAGGCGGATGGACTGTTTATTTCCCGCCAGGGGAAAGGGAAACGGGCGAAAGAAGAGAAAATCCTGGCGGTTCACGAGGGATGGAAACGAAACGGTTCGCAGCTCGAGCTCGTGAACCGGCGCCACTACCTCCATGAAGGGGAGGGAGACGTGTGGGAACGGTTCGAAGAGTGGCTGATGAACGAATATGCCTATGATCCGTGCCGGGACCTGTTGATCATCAACGGCGACGCGGCGTCGTGGATCACGGCCTGCCGGGAGTATTTTGGGAAGCGGGCGTGCTTTCAGCTGGATCGATTTCATGTGGCGCGGGAGCTGCGTCAGTGTCTGTCCGGCCATCCGCGTTGGCGGGAGGTGCGGAAGAAGCTGGCGAAACAAGACGAAGAGGGGCTTCTCGTGGAGCTGAACAGCGCGGTCGGCACGTTGGAGGACGAAGCGAAAGAGAAGCAGATGGCTGCCATGATCCGCCGGATCGAGTCGATGCCGGGATGCATCCGGGACTATCGGGAGTGGCTGTCGGAGCAAGGGGTGGAGACGACCGGCATGCGTCCGATGGGCCACGCCGAGAGCGTGATGAGCCGGTTTGCGCATCGGGTGAAATCCCGCCGCAGCTGGAAAGACCAAGGGCTTCGGGCGTTTCTGAGGGCGATGGCGGCCCGAATCGACGGGATTTGGCGGAGAAATGGGCAGTTGGTGGAGGAAGAAGAGACCCGAACGGCGGCCTCGGCCTCAACAAAGTCCAAGCGGATCGAACAGGCCAAACGGAAGGCCGGACGGTTATGGGCAGATGTGGTGCGTCAGAATCTACCGTGTCTGCAGCGGTCATCCGGGACACCGATCCATCAAGCGTTGTCGGCGCTCCGGGATGGTGGTTGGGTGTAAAAAAATGGAATATCGTATCATCGCCTCGAGATGAGGGATGAGAGTCCGAAAGCGCTTACGATATGAATTCCTGAAAATGGTTCGCTAACTAGTGATTGACAACGCCCGTAGTGAACCGAAAAAATATTCTCCACAAAGTCTTGACTGACTCTGGGCGGCTCCCGCTTTTGTCTCATCGCCTGCATTGCGCTATAATATCGAGCGTAGCCGTTTGTTGCGGTAATGTTGACGGTTTGCGCGGCCAGTGCTCTTGATGGACTGTTCGCCAGCTGGCGCCATACAAGCGGGAGGAGAAGGGGCATGGGAAACGTATGGAAAGGTGCAGCTGCCTTGACTGCTGCCACTTTGCTTACGAAGCTGTTAAGCGCGCTCTACCGCATCCCGTATCAAAATATGGTCGGGGATGTCGGTTTTTATATTTACCAACAAGTTTACCCCATTTATGGAATCGTTGTCGCGCTGTCGCTGACCGGTTACCCGGTTGCCATTTCGAAGCTCATCGCTGAGCGGCTGGCGGCGCGGGACGAGGCGGGCGCGGCCGCTGTCGGCCGCATCGCGCTGCTGCTGTTGGGCGGGACGGGAGCGGTGTTGTTTGCCGTGTTATATATAGGAGCCGGCGCCATTTCGTCATGGATGGGCGACAGGCAGCTTGAAGGGTTGGTGCGGGTGCTTTCATTTTCATGCTTATTCTTTCCGCTCATTGCGGTGTTGCGCGGCGTTTTTCAAGGGCGCCATGACATGGCGCCGACGGCAGTGTCCCAAGTCGGCGAGCAGACGGTGCGTGTGACGGCGATTTTAGGGTTGTCTTATTGGGCGATCAAGCGCGGCGCTGACGCCTATGCGTGCGGCATGGCTGCGGTCGGCGGGACGTTGGCGGGCATGGCGGCCGCGCTTCTCATCTTGCTCTTTTATCTGGTCCGGCGCGGACGGCAAAAACCGGCCGGGCGTACGCCGCCCGGCTCGGTGCGACAGGCGGGATGGCATTTGCTTACAGTTGGAACGGTCATTTGTTTCACCAACATGGTGTTGACGCTTGTTCCGCTCGTCGACTCGTTTTTGTTCGTCCCGCTTCTCCAAGAAACCGGGCTGGAGTTGAATGAGGTGAAAGAGTTGAAAGGGGTGTACGACCGCGGCCAGCCGCTGATTCAGCTTGGCACGGCTGTCGGCACATCGCTTTCATTGGCGCTTGTTCCGTTCGTTTCCGGCATGCGGCGCGGGCGGGAGCTGTCCTTTCTGCACAGCATGCTGCCGATCCGGTTCGCCGCGGTCATCGGCGTCGGCGCTTCATCGGGGCTCATTTGCCTCATTCGCCCGATCAACACCATGCTGTTTGAAAACGACCGCGGTTCGTTGGTCCTTGCCGTCTTGTCCGCTTCTGTCTTTTTTGCGACGATGGCGTTGACTGCCTCCGCTTTATTGCAAGGAATGGGGAAAGAGTGGACAGCGGCGGCCGGCGTGGCGGCGGCTTTGGCAGGGAAAATCGTCCTTATGCGCTGGCTTGTGCCGTCGTTCGGCGCCCTTGGCGCCGCCTTGGCGACAACAGGGGCTTATGCGCTTATGGCAGGCTTCTTATACGTGCGTTTGCCGCGTGAATGCCGGTCAGCGCGCGCCCGAGTATGCATATATCCAATTGTGAAGGCGGCTGTCGCCATGATGGCGGTGCTGAAGTTGTATACATGGTTAATGGACGCTTCAGGCGGGGGACGCCTATGGGCGTCCGCCGAGGCGCTTGGCGGCGTCGTTCTCGGCGCGGCTGTCTATATCGCATGCATCGTGAGGGGGAGTGTATTTTCCGAACAAGAGTTGTCCGCTCTCCCGTTCGTTCACAAATTTCATTTACGATTAGGAAGCAGGTGATCAACGGTGAATACGATTTATATTTTCGGCCTTGGCGCCGGGGATGTGGAGCAGCTGACGGTCGGCGTGTATCGAAAGCTAAAAAAGGCGCATCCGCTTTTTTTGCGGACGAAGGAGCATCCGGCGGCCGAAGGGCTTCAAGAAGAGGGCATCGCGTTTACATCGTTTGATGATGTTTACGAAAAACATGAGCAATTTGCTGATGTATATGAAGAAATTGCCGGCACTCTCATCGAGCAGGCAAAACACGGGGATGTGTTTTACGCTGTCCCTGGCCATCCGCTTGTCGCCGAACGGACGGTGCAGCTGTTGTTGGAAGCGGAGCAACGCGGCGATTGCCGGGTGGTCATCGAGGGCGGGCAAAGCTTTTTAGATGCGTTGTTTACAGCGGTGCGCATTGATCCAATCGAGGGGTTTCAGCTGTTGGATGCGACCGCTTTCCAAGGGGACGAATGGTCGCCATCGCTGCATGCTGTCTTTTGCCAAGTGTACGACCCGTTCGTCGCTTCGAATGTGAAACTGTCGCTGATGGAACAGCTTCCGGACGACTATCCGGTCTATATTGTGACCGCGGCCGGGACGAAGAGCGAACAAGTGAAGCAAGTGCCGCTCTATGAATTGGACCGTCAGGCGGCGCTTGACAATTTAACGAGCGTCTATGTGCCGCCGGTCAAGGATGAGCCGCTGCTATACCATCGGTTTGAAACGTTGCGCCGCGTCATCGCGACGTTGAGAGGGCCGCACGGCTGCCCGTGGGACCGGAAGCAGACGCATGCGTCGCTGAAGCGGTACTTGCTTGAAGAGGCGTATGAGTTGCTTGAAGCCATTGACGATGATGACGATGACCATATGGTTGAAGAGCTCGGTGACGTGCTGCTGCAAGTGATGCTCCATGCCCAGATCGGCGCTGACCGTGGGATGTTTTCGATTGATGACGTCATCCGGACATTGACCGCGAAGATGATTCGCCGCCATCCGCACGTATTTGGCGATGCAACGGCTGAAACAGCTGAGCAAGTTACAGCGAACTGGGAAAAAATTAAGGAGAAGGAAAAAGGGACCGGCCGGCCAGCGTCGATTTTAGCGGATGTTCCAAAAAGCCTGCCGGGGACGATGCGGGCGTATGAGCTGCAGAAAAAAGCAGCAAACGTCGGCTTTGACTGGGACGATGCCGCTCCCATTTGGGAAAAGGTAGAGGAAGAAATGGCGGAGTTCCGGGCTGAAGCGTCGGGCGGCCGCCGCGCGGCGCTCGTCAGCGAGTTCGGCGACGTATTGTTTGCGCTTATCAACCTTGCTCGCTATTATGATATTCAGCCCGAAGAAGCATTGCAGATGGCGAACGACAAATTCGCCCGCCGCTTCGCCTACATTGAGGAGCAAGTGCGAAAAAGCGGTCGGCCGATCACATCGTTCTCGCTCGCTGAGCTCGACCGCTTTTGGGAAGAAGCAAAAGAAAACGAACAGTAAGGGGGAAAGGGCATGCGCCTTGATAAATTTTTAAAAGTATCCCGCCTCATTAAACGCCGCACATTGGCAAAAGAAGTCGCCGACCAAGGCCGGGTGTGGATCAACGGCCACGTCGCGAAGGCAAGTTCAGATGTAAAAATCGGCGATGAACTGACGATTCAGTTCGGGCAAAAACGGGTAACGGTAAAAGTGACTAGCGTAAAAGAAACGGTGAAAAAAGAAGAGGCAGCCGAAATGTACGAGCTCGTTCGCGAGGAACGGACGGCCCCTGATCCGGATCAAGGCGGCGTTTAACGGATTTCCGAAAGACGTCTCCTGTCTCAGGGAGCGCGAAGGGCGAAGCCTAGTGAATAGGGGGAAGTGAATTTCGGCCGGCAATCGCCAATTGAATATCATTCGGTTCTTGTTCGAACGGGCGCCTTCGGAACGAAGGGAAGCGTCAAGGATTCCTGTGCAGGGCTGCCGTTCAGCGGAGCACGCACAAGGCGCTGGAAGCCCCCGCCTCTAAGCGAAGCGCAGGCGGTGAGGGGGTTCACTTTGTCCTTAAGGCTTGTTCTAAACGATCCCCCGCTGACATACATATGGTACAGACAGCAGATGAGAAACAGCGGGCGGCCTAGCCGGCTTTCATTCTAAATCGGAAATGCGGGGGATGAACATGAACCGACATGAGGAATTTGGCGGAAACACGAACAAAGGCCCGGTCCAAGAACACGACGTGATCATGCGCGGCCGGCGCCTCCTTGACATTACCGGGGTCAAACAAGTGGAAAGCTTTGACAATGAGGAGTTTTTGCTTGAGACGGTCATGGGTTTTTTGGCGATCCGCGGGCAGAATTTGCAAATGAAAAACTTAGATGTCGACAAAGGCGTCGTTTCGATTAAAGGGCGCATTTTTGACCTCGTTTACTTAGACGATCATCAGGAGAAGGCTAAAGGATTCTTTAGCAAGTTGTTCAAATGACCATCACCACACAGTTCCTCACCATGCTCGCGATGATTGGCATGGGGGGCTGGCTCGGCATGGCGCTGGACACGTACAATCGGTTTCTCAACCGGCGTGAACGGGCGCACTGGCTCGTTTTCGTGAACGATGTACTGTTTTGGGCGGTGCAGGCGCTTCTCGTATTTTATGTGTTGCTGCTCGTCAACAATGGCGAGCTTCGCTTTTATCTGTTTTTGGCGCTGTTGTGCGGCTATGCCGCCTATCAAAGCCTGCTCCGTTCGTTGTACGTTCGGGTGCTGGAATGGCTCATTCAGCTGGCGGTCAGAACCGGAAACATCATCGCCCAGCTGTTCCGTTACATCGTGATCCGCCCGCTCGTTCTTCTCGGGCAAATGGCGCTTGCGCTTCTTTTGTTTGCCTGGCGGCTTGTGATATGGACGGGACGATTTTTGTTGCTTGCGGTTTGGAAAGCCGTTGTTCTTCTGTTTGCCCCGTTTCGTTGGACGGGCATCGCCGTTTGGCGGCGGATTCCGCCGTCCCGCCGGGCCTGGGTGGAAAAATTTTTTCGCCGTTTGAAGGGATTTGCTGGACAAATCAAGAATACACAAGAGAAAATAGGCATGTGGCTGGCGAAATGGCGAAAGTAAAAGAGGTGCAAAGGCAATGAACATGCCCAGGAGAACAAACGTGACGAAGCTGGCATCGACGTATGCGGCCGAGCAGGAGGAGAAACAGCGGAGGGCGTCGCGAAGACGGCGAATTTTGGCCATCCGTTTTGCCTTTTGGTCGTTGCTGTTGGCCGTGGTCGCCTCCGTCCTTGTCTATGCTTTGCACCTGCAGGCAAAGACGGTTGATGCGAAAAGGGCGGAAAAAGAAAGGTTGACCAAACAGCTTGCGGAACTGGAACGCCAGGAAAAGCAGCTGAAAGAGGAAATGAAAAGGCTGCATGATGATGACTACATCGCTGAGCTGGCGCGAAAAAAATATTATTTGTCAAAGGATGGGGAAATTATTTTTGTGTTGCCCGAAAAGTAACAAATCCCTCCAATGCCCGTTCAATACGGGCATTCGTCATATTGACACTTATTTTTTTTATTCGCTATAATGAAAGCAACACCATCTTTAAAGCGTTTTAAGGAGGAGCACTTTTTTTATGTCGATTGAAGTAGGCAGCAAGTTACAAGGCAAAGTCACAGGCATTACGAAATTCGGGGCGTTTGTGGAGCTGCCGGAAGGTGTGACAGGACTCGTTCATATCAGCGAGGTAGCCGATAACTACGTCAAAGATATCAACGACCATTTGAAAGTCGGCGACACGGTGTATGTCAAAGTCATTAACGTCGGCCAAGACGGAAAGATCGGCTTGTCCATTCGCAAAGCAAAGGATACGCCTTCTTCGCAGCGGCCGCGCCGGGCGCACGACCGCTCTGCGGCTGACAGCTTAGAGCAAAAAATCAGCCGTTTCCTGAAAGAGAGTGAAGACCGATTGGCGTCGCTGCGCCGCCATACCGAATCGAAGCGGGGAGGTCGTGGAGCGAGACGCGGGTAACTTGCTGCTGAATGAATGCCGGAAAGATGACGAATAGGGGGACAACAAAGCATCCATGGTCATGGATGCTTCTTTGTTGGGTTTGGCGAAAGAAAGGGTGTATTTTCCTGAACGATACATATTGACAATCGGTATGGGCTCCAGTATTATATTAACTGTTGCCACACGGCGGTGTAGCTCAGCTGGCTAGAGCGTACGGTTCATACCCGTGAGGTCGGGGGTTCGATCCCCTCCACCGCCACCAAAATTCAATATGGCCCGTTGGTCAAGTGGTTAAGACACCGCCCTTTCACGGCGGTAACACGGGTTCGAATCCCGTACGGGTCATCATCATTGACGAACGAGCATGCGCCATGAAGCGACATGCTCGTTTTTCGTTTTTGTCTGCTTCTGTCAGAACAAAAACGTTGCCTGCACATTGTCGGGAAAAACGTCGAACGATTTTTTATTTTTCTCCGTTATTTTGACAAATTTCTGACAATTTTAAATATATAATAGGGGGTAATAGAAAAGCAAAGGAGAGGATCGGGAATGGAAAGAGTAGAAAGAGGGACGGTGCGCCGTATTTCGGAAGTGCCGATTCATGACACGCAAGCGACTGTATCGCGTTGGATGCGCCATGTGAAGCTGCGCCTTGGCCACTTGTTCGTCCATCAAGGATTTTTGCTTCTTCTCGTCGGCTTTTTGCTTGGACGAGCACTCATTTTGGCGAAGCTGACCCCGTTTGCGCTGCCGTTTTTCGTTTCCGTCTATATGTTGCGCCGTGACAAGGCGGCCTTTGCTTTGATTGCCCTAATGGCCGGCGCGTTGACACTGTCGTTTGATGTTTTGCTGTTTGTCGGCGTTTCCATTTTCGGCTTTCTCTTTATTTACGGATGGGTGCGCAGGGTGATCAGCGAATCGTTAAAAATCGTCCCGTTCGTCGTCTTTGCGGTCTCATTGGCAGCGAAATGGCTGATCTCCTACTACTGGGTCGGGGAGCGGACGGTTTACGGGACGGCCATGGCGGTTGTCGAAGCCGGGCTTTCGCTTGTGCTTACACTGATTTTTATGCAAAGCATCCCTTTGCTGACGGTCCGGAAACACAAACATGCCTTGCGGGCTGAGGAAATCATTTCATTGATTATTTTGCTTGCCTCGATGTTGACAGGGATGATCGGTTGGTCGGCGTATGGCTTGTCGCTTGAGCATGTGATGTCGCGTTATCTCGTGCTGCTGTTCGCATTTGTCGCCGGGGCGGCGACCGGTTCGACTGTCGGAGTGGTCACCGGCCTCATTTTGAGCTTAGCGAACGTCGGCAACTTGTTGGAAATGAGCTTGCTTGCCTTCGCCGGGCTGCTCGGTGGGCTGCTTAAAGAAGGGCGAAAGCTTGGGGTCGCGTTCGGGCTTATCGTCGCGACGTTGTTAATGGGTTTATACGGGAATGGAAAGGCGGAGCTTGTGCCGACGTTGCTTGAATCAGGCATCGCCATTGTGCTGTTTTTGTTCACGGCCCGCTCCTTGACAGAGAAAATCGCCAAATACATTCCGGGTACGGCCGAATATATCAATGAGCAGCAACAATACGTCCGCAAAATTCGCGACGTGACCGCCCAGCGCGTTTCACAGTTTTCGAACGTCTTCCAAGCATTGGCAGAAAGTTTTTCACCCGAACCATTGTCAGATGACAGTGAACATCAGGAGCGCGAAGAAGACTACTTTCTTGGCGATATTACGGAGCAAACGTGCCAAACGTGTTTCAAAAAGGCCCAGTGCTGGGTGACAAACTTTAGTACAACCTATGCGTATATGAAGCGAATGATGCATGAAGCCGAAGAAAAAACATTGGCGCACAACCATCAGCTGCTGCGCGAATGGGAGCGCCATTGCGTAAAAGCAGGCAAAGTCGTTGACGCGATGGAAAAGGAGATGGTCATTTATCAGGCGAATCGCAAACTCAAACAGCAAATTTATGAAAGCCGAAAACTCGTCGCCGAGCAGTTGCTGGGCGTTTCCCAGGTGATGGACGATTTCGCCAAAGAAATGCAAAAGGAACAGGAAAACCATTATTTGCAGGAAGAGCAAATTTACCACGCTTTGCAAGAGTTTGGCATTGAAATCGGCCACGTCGATATTTACAGTTTGGAAAAGGGAAATATCGATATTGAAATGAGCATTCCGTATTGCGAGGGGCGCGGCGAGTGCGAAAAACTGATCGCGCCGATGCTGTCGGACATTTTAGGAGAAACAATTGTTGTCAAGCGTGAAGAGTGCGCCGCTTACCCGAACGGCTACTGCCGTGTTGCCTTTGGTTCAACCAAAGCGTTTGTCGTGGAAACGGGAGTCGCGTTTGCGGCTAAAGGGGGCGAGCTCATTTCCGGCGACAGCTATGCGACGATTGAGCTCGGCACCGGCAAATATGCGGTTGCCATCAGCGACGGCATGGGCAACGGCGAACGGGCGCACTACGAAAGCCGCGAGACGCTGCGCCTGCTGCAAAAAATTTTGCAGACAGGGATGGACGAATCGATTGCCATTAAATCGATCAATTCGATCCTGGCGCTGCGGACGACAGAGGACATGTATGCGACGCTCGATTTGGCCATCATCGACTTGCAAAACGCCGCGACAAAGTTTTTGAAAATCGGGTCGACACCGAGTTTCATCAAGCGGGGCAACAAAGTGATCAAGGTAGAGGCGAGCAACTTGCCGATGGGGATCCTTAAAGAGGTCGAATTTGATGTCGTCAGCGAACAGTTAAAATCGGGCGACTTGCTCATCATGATGAGCGATGGGGTGTTTGAAGGGCCGATGAACGTAGAGAACCATGATGTATGGATGAAGCGAAAAATTCAAGAGTTAAAAACGAACGACCCGCAGGAAGTCGCTGATTTGATCATGGAAGAAGTGATCCGCCAATGCGGCGGGGAAATTGAAGACGATATGACGGTCGTTGTCGCGAAAGTGCGGCACAACACGCCAAAATGGGCGACGATTCCCGCGTATATGTATATGAAAAAGGCGCAGTAATGCGCGTATAAAAATGTTCCCTGGCGGCGATGATGGTAATACTTATTCGCCAAGGAGGGGAACGAACATGCGGAAGGGAACGTTGCGGCAAATTTTGTTGATTACGGACGGCTGCTCAAACCATGGCGAGGACCCGGCTGCGATGGCGGCATTGGCTCGCGAACAAGGCATTACAGTGAACGTGATCGGCGTGTTGGATCAAGACACGATTGACGAAAACGGACGGCGGGAAATTGAAGCGATCGCTGCCGCCGGCGGCGGCATGAGCCAAATCGTGTATGCGAAACAGCTGTCGCAGACGGTGCAAATGGTGACGCGCCAGGCGATGACGCAGACGCTGCAAGGGCTCGTCAATCGCGAGTTGAAACAAATCTTTGGTTCTGACGTTTCGCTTGAGGACTTGCCGCCGGACAAGCGCGGCCAAGTGATGGAAGTCGTCGATGAACTTGGGGAAACGGCCGCACTTGATGTGCTCATCTTAATCGATACGAGCGGAAGCATGAAGACGAAACTGCCGATGGTCAAAGAGGCGCTCCTTGACTTGTCGCTCAGTTTAAACGCGCGCATGGGCGAAAATCGCTTTTCTGTGTTTATTTTCCCGGGCAAACGGAATTACGCTGAGAAAATGATGGATTGGACGCCGAAAATTGAAGAGCTGTCCACCATCTTTCCAAAGCTTTCATCAGGCGGGCTGACGCCGACCGGACCGGCGTTGCGTGAAGCGATGGCCTATTTCGGCCGCAATCGGTCGCTAAGGAGCTGGATCCATGATGGCGATGAGCCATACATCGAAGGATCGTCTTGGTAATCTTCCGCCCGGCACGGTCATCACTGGCAAATGGCACGGCCATTCGTACCGGTTGCTGCGTCGGCTCGGCAGCGGGGCGAACGGCGTCGTCTATCTGGCGGAGAGCGGCCGCCGCCGCGTTGCGCTGAAACTGAGCGACGACTATGCGTCGCTAGCCTCGGAAATGAATATATTGCGCCGTTTTGCCAAGGTCCAGGGAGCCGCCCTCGGGCCTTCTTTGCTGGAAGCCGATGATTGGCAAAGCCCGTTTGCCCGGAGGGTGGTTCCGTTTTATGCCATGGAGTACATTGAAGGGGAGCAGTTCTCCGCTTTCGTCCGCCGGCGCGGAAAAGAATGGGCGCCGGTGCTGCTTATGCAGCTTTTGTCTGTGCTCGGACGGCTTCATGAAGAAGGATGGGTATTCGGTGATTTGAAGCCGGACAATTTGATCGTCACCGGGCCGCCGCCGTCCGTCCGACTGTTGGATGTCGGGGGGACGACGATGCAGGGGCGGGCGATCAAAGAGTTTACCGAGCTGTATGACCGCGGCTATTGGGGGCTCGGGTCGCGCAAAGCAGAGCCGTCGTACGATTTGTTTGCGGCGGCGATGGTGATGATTGCCGCCTGTTATCCGGGGCCGCTCGAGAAAAAAGGGAACGGGCGGGCGCAACTTTTGTCCATCATTGAAACGGATCGTTTTTTAGCCCAATATAAAGAAGTTTTGCAAAATGCGCTTGACGGCCGGTATGCGAAGGCCGAGGACATGCGCCGCGACTTATTGGCCGCCTCTTCCCGCCGCGCGGCGGCACACTATGAGGTCAAGACAGCAGCGGCCGCACCGAACCGCCGGTCGGGGCGGCGGGCCGCCAAGCGCCGCAAAACGGGCAGGATTGCCGAAACGGTGCTGATCGCTGTCTTGCTGCTTGGCGCGTACGGTTTTTATATATACTGGCATCTGTCGATGTAACCTAGTAAAATAAAGAAACGGAAGTTTTGAGAAAATGGGGCGGTCGTGTTACGATGAAGCTAAAAGAGGGTAAAGAGGGTTTCGGCGATGATGGATAAAGTGCGCGCCTTTATTGACAGGCACGGACTGCTTTCAAAAGGGGCGACAGTCATTGTCGGCGTTTCCGGGGGCCCCGACTCGCTTGCTCTGCTGCACGTGTTTCTTTCGCTTCGCGATGAGTGGAAGCTTCGCCTTGTAGCGGCCCATGTCGACCATATGTTTCGCGGGCGGGAATCGGAAGAGGAGATGGAGTTTGTGAAACATTTTTGCGCCGAACACCGTATTTTATGTGAGACGGCGCAAATCGACGTTCCCGCTTTCCAGCGCCGCACGGGCCTTGGCGCCCAAGAGGCGGCGCGCAACTGTCGATACCGCTTTTTTGCCGAACTGGTGAAAAAACATCAAGCCCAGTATGTCGCTGTCGGCCATCACGGCGATGACCAAGTCGAGACGATTTTAATGCGGCTTGTGCGCGGCAGCACAGGAAAAGGATATGCCGGCATCCCCGCCAAGCGGCCGTTTCACGGCGGGTATCTCATCCGCCCGTTTTTAGCCGTCAGCCGGGCGGACATCGAGGAGTATTGCGAAAAGGCAGGGCTCGCCCCGCGCCGCGACCCAAGCAACGAAAAAGACGACTACACGCGCAACCGGTTCCGCCGCTATATTATTCCGTTGCTGAAACAGGAAAATCCGCGCTTGCATGAGCGATTTCAACAATATAGTGAAATGATGGCGGAAGATGAGCAGTTCTTGGAGGAATTGGCAATCGACGCGCTGAATAAAGTAATGGAAAAACAACATAATGAAGTTGTGTTGCATCTCCGCCCGTTTCTCGCATTGCCTCGGCCGTTGCAGCGTCGGGTGTTGCAGCTTTTGCTGCTTCGCCTTTACGACGCCGTTCCGGCGGCGTTGACTTTTGTACATATCGGTCATATACTGATGCTTTGCGAACGCGCCCGCCCTTCCGGACAAATTGATTTGCCAAAAGGGCTCAAAGCGATCCGCTCGTATGACCGCTGTTTGTTTACGTTTGGCGTCCAAAGCGGCGCTCCAAGCTATCAGCTTGACTTGCCGGTTCCAGCGCTATTGCCCCTCCCAACCGGTGGTGCAATCGTGAGTGAATTTAGGGAACACTATCCGAAGGGACGGCTGGGAAACGATTCGTTTGTGGTTGACCCCGATGCGGTGTCCCTTCCGCTTCGCGTGCGGACGCGCCGCGAGGGCGACCGGATGGTGCTGAAAGGGACGGGAGGCACGAAAAAAATTAAAGAGATTTTCATTGAAGCCAAAGTTCCGCGGACGGAAAGGGATGGCTGGCCGATCGTCGAAGATGCCGACGGCCGCATTCTCTGGGTGCCCGGGCTGAAAAAATCGGCTTTTGAAGCCGAAGACCGCGGGCAAGCCCGTTATATCCTGCTCCATTATGAGGCGATGAACAGCTAGGAGGAAAAAAGATGGGAATGAAAGACGATATTCAAAAAGTGTTGATCACTGAGGAGGAAATTCAGGCGAAAGTCAAAGAACTCGGCGGCTTGTTGACGAAAGAGTATGAGGGGCGTTTTCCGCTCGCCGTCGGCGTCCTCAAAGGGGCGATGCCGTTTATGGCCGATTTGCTCAAACATATCGATACATACTTGGAAATGGATTTTATGGATGTGTCAAGCTACGGCAATGCGACTGTTTCATCCGGTGAAGTGAAAATTGTCAAAGACTTAAATACATCGGTTGAGGGCCGCGACATTTTGATCATTGAAGACATTATCGACAGCGGGTTGACGCTCAGTTATTTGGTGGATTTGTTCCGCTACCGGAAAGCGAATTCGATTAAAATCGTCACCCTCCTTGACAAGCCGTCGGGCCGGAAGGCGGATATTCAGGCTGATTACACTGGATTTACCGTCCCCGACGAATTCGTTGTCGGCTATGGCCTCGATTATGCTGAAAAATACCGCAACCTCCCGTTTATCGGCGTCTTAAAGCCAGAAGTGTACCAAAAGTGAAGCGATTGTCGTGCACCGGCCGAATTGTTTGTATTTAAGCAAATTTCTATGCTAGTATTGAGTATAGTGTGTTTCATATGGGAGGAGGCAAGAAATGAACCGGATTTTCCGCAACACCATCTTTTATTTGCTGATTTTCCTCGTCGTGATCGGCGTCGTCAGCTTTTTTAACGGCACGAACCAGCGGACTGAGCCGATGACGTACGATGCGTTTATCACTCATCTGGAAAACGGGGACGTTGAGTCGTTTTCCATTAAGCCGGAGCGCGGCGTATATGAAATCAAAGGCCGATTGAAAACATACAATGAAGGTCAGTATTTTTCCACTTATGTCATGAACAGCGACAAAGTGCTGGACCGCATTGATGCAGCGGCGGCACGGACGCGGGTGGAAGTTGTGCCTGCGGATGAAACGAGCGGATGGGTGACGTTTTTCACTTCCATCATTCCGTTTGTGATTATGTTTATTTTGTTTTTCTTTCTGTTGAATCAGGCGCAAGGCGGCGGCAGCCGGGTGATGAATTTCGGCAAAAGCCGGGCGCGGCTGTATACGGATGACAAGCGGAAGGTTCGTTTTCGCGATGTGGCTGGAGCGGACGAGGAAAAAGAAGAGCTCGTGGAAATTGTTGAGTTTTTGAAAGATCCGCGCAAATTCGCCGAACTCGGCGCCCGCATTCCAAAAGGGGTGTTGCTTGTCGGGCCGCCGGGGACCGGGAAAACGTTGTTGGCGCGCGCGGTTGCCGGAGAAGCGGGCGTGCCGTTTTTCTCGATCAGCGGGTCGGATTTCGTAGAAATGTTCGTTGGGGTTGGCGCTTCGCGCGTGCGCGACTTGTTTGAAACAGCGAAAAAGAACGCACCGTGCATCATTTTCATCGACGAGATTGACGCCGTCGGCCGCCAGCGCGGCGCCGGCCTTGGCGGCGGCCATGACGAGCGTGAGCAGACGCTCAACCAGCTGCTTGTGGAAATGGACGGTTTTAACGGCAATGAAGGCATCATCATTATTGCGGCAACAAACCGGCCGGACATTTTAGACCCGGCGCTGTTGCGCCCGGGCCGCTTCGACCGGCAGATTACCGTCGACCGGCCGGATGTGAAAGGGCGCGAAGCGGTGTTGCGCGTGCATGCCCGCAACAAGCCGCTCGATGAGTCGGTTGATTTGAAGGCGATCGCCATGCGCACGCCGGGATTTTCCGGCGCCGATTTGGAAAACTTGTTGAACGAGGCGGCGCTCGTTGCAGCGCGCCGCAACAAAAAGAAAATCGACATGAGCGACATCGACGAGGCGACCGACCGCGTCATTGCCGGACCGGCGAAAAAAAGCCGCGTCATTTCGGAAAAAGAGCGGCGGATCGTCGCGTTTCACGAAGCTGGGCATACGGTCATCGGCATGGTGCTTGCCGACGCGGAAATGGTGCATAAAGTGACGATCGTTCCGCGCGGCCAAGCCGGAGGCTATGCGGTCATGCTGCCGAAAGAAGACCGGTACTTTATGACGAAAGCCGAATTAATGGATAAAATCACCGGCCTGCTCGGCGGGCGCGTCGCCGAGGAAATCGTGTTCAACGAAGTGAGCACGGGGGCCCACAACGATTTTCAGCGGGCGACAAACATCGCGCGCCGGATGGTGACGGAGTTCGGCATGAGCGAAAAGCTTGGTCCGCTGCAATTCGGCCAACCGAGCGGGCAAGTGTTTTTAGGACGCGACTTGCATAATGAGCAAAATTACAGCGATAAAATTGCTTACGAAATTGACTTGGAAATCCAGCGCATCATTAAAGAGTGCTACGAAAAGGCGAAGCAGATTTTAACGCAGCACCGTGACAAACTGGATCTAATCGCCACAACGCTGTTGGAAGTCGAAACGCTTGATGCGGAACAAATTAAACATTTATTTGAGCACGGCACGCTGCCGCCCGACCGCAAAGGCCGCGATGAAGCAGGCAAGGGCGACATCGACGTGAAAATCAATATTCAAAAGAAAGAGGAGTAATCGATGTCTCTATTCAGAGGCATCTTTTTTTTAGCCGCGGCCCCGTAGGTTGGCGCTGTTTTTTTCCGCGGGAAAATCAAGTATGATATGATAGAGAAAGGAACTTATTGAAGAAAAGTGGGGAATGAGGCCATGATTTTTGTGTTGGACGTCGGCAACACCAATACCGTGTTGGGGGTTTATGACGGCGATGAATTAAAACACCATTGGCGCATCGAGACGAGCCGGGCGAAAACGGAAGACGAGTATGGCATGACCATCAAGGCGCTCTTGAGCCATGTCGGCTTGCAGTTTTCCGACATCCGCGGCATCATCATTTCTTCGGTTGTGCCGCCGATTATGTTTGCCCTTGAACGCATGTGCTTAAAATATTTCCACGTAAAGCCGCTCGTTGTCGGACCGGGCATTAAAACCGGGCTGGACATTAAATACGATAATCCGCGCGAAGTGGGCGCCGACCGGATTGTCAACGCGGTCGCCGGCATCCATTTGTACGGCAGTCCGCTGATTATCGTCGATTTTGGCACGGCGACGACGTATTGTTATATTAACGAACATAAACAATATATGGGAGGGGCTATTGCCCCGGGAATTATGATCTCGACAGAGGCTCTGTTTGCGCGGGCAGCAAAATTGCCGCGCATTGAAATCGCCCGTCCGGACGATATCATCGGCAAAAATACAGTCAGCGCCATGCAGGCCGGCATTTTATACGGCTATGTTGGACAAGTGGAAGGCATCGTGTCGCGCATGAAGGCGAAAAGCAAAGTTCCGCCGAAAGTCATCGCCACTGGCGGTTTGGCTCCGCTCATTGCCAGCGAATCGGACATCATCGATGTCGTTGATCCGTTTTTGACGCTGACTGGCTTAAAATTGTTGTACGAGAAAAACACCGAGAAAAAAGGATGAAAGGCTTGGTGAAGATGGGAGATTACTTAGTCAAAGCGCTCGCCTATGACGGACAGGTGAGGGCGTATGCGGCAAGGACGACGGAGACGGTGGCGGAAGCGCAACGCCGCCACCAAACATGGCCGACCGCCTCGGCGGCGCTCGGACGGGCGCTGACGGCCGGCGTTATGATGGGAGCAATGTTAAAAGGGGATGAAACGTTGACCATCAAAATTGATGGCGGCGGGCCGATCGGCACGATTTTAATCGACAGCAATGCCAAAGGGGAAGTGCGCGGCTATGTGACCAATCCGCACGTGCATTTCGAGCTGAATGAACACGGGAAACTCGATGTCGCGCGGGCGGTCGGCAAAAACGGGATGCTGACGGTTGTGAAGGATCTTGGGCTGCGCGACTTTTTCACCGGACAAGTGCCGCTTACCTCCGGGGAGCTTGGCGATGATTTTACGTATTATTTTGCTTCGTCCGAACAAATTCCGTCATCGGTTGGCGTCGGGGTGCTCGTCAATCCCGATTACACGATCCGGGCCGCGGGAGGGTTTATCATTCAATTGATGCCTGGAACGGAAGAACAAACGATCAGCCGCATTGAGGAGCGGTTGAAACAAATTCCGCCTGTGTCGCGCATGATTGAAAACGGCCTAACACCGGAGCAAATATTGGAACAAATTTTAGGCGGCGGCGTCCGTGTGCTCGAGACGATGCCGGTGTCATTCGTCTGCCGCTGTTCGCGCGAGCGGATCGCGGATGCCCTTATCAGCCTAGGGCCCGAGGAAATCCAAGACATCATCGACAAAGAAGGGCAGGCGGAAGCGTCGTGCCATTTTTGCAATGAAACATACCATTTTGCGAAAGAAGAGCTCGAACAGCTGAAGCAACTTGCCGAAAAACGGTGAAAACGCGAAAATGATTGACAATTTCACCAATAGCTGATACATTGGAGATAAATTCGATAAAATTAATCGGGATTAGGGGTGGAACCATGGCACGCACAGTCAATTCTGTAACGGAACTGATCGGCGATACACCAGCCGTGAAACTAAATCGTATCGTCGATGAGGACAGCGCTGATGTTTATGTAAAATTGGAGTTCATGAACCCGGGCAGCAGCGTCAAAGACCGGATTGCATTGGCGATGATTGAGGCGGCGGAAAAAGAAGGAAAACTGAAGCCAGGCGATACGATCGTCGAACCGACAAGCGGCAACACCGGAATCGGGCTGGCAATGGTCGCGGCGGCGAAAGGATACAAAGCAGTGTTGGTCATGCCGGATACGATGAGCTTAGAGCGCCGCAACCTGTTGCGGGCGTATGGAGCTGAGCTGGTGCTCACGCCGGGCGCTCAAGGAATGCGTGGTGCGATCGAAAAAGCGGAAGAGCTCGTTCGCGAGCATGGCTATTTTATGCCGCAGCAATTCAAAAACGAAGCCAACCCGGAAATTCATCGTTTGACAACGGGCAAAGAAATCGTCGAACAAATGGGCGACCAGCTTGACGCGTTTGTGGCCGGCATCGGGACGGGCGGAACGATCACAGGCGCCGGCAAAGTGTTGCGTGAAGCGTATCCAAACATTAAAATTTATGCGGTTGAGCCGGCTGATTCGCCGGTCTTGTCGGGCGGCAAACCGGGCCCGCATAAAATTCAAGGAATCGGAGCCGGATTTATCCCGGATATTTTGGATACAAGCATTTACGATGAAGTCATTACCGTCACAACCGACGAAGCGTTTGCGGCTGCCCGCCGCGCCGCCCGCGAAGAAGGCATCCTTGGCGGCATTTCGTCCGGTGCTGCGATTCATGCGGCATTGAAAGTGGCGAAAGAGCTCGGCAAAGGGAAAAAAGTACTTGCCATCATCCCGAGCAATGGGGAGCGCTATTTGAGCACGCCGCTTTACCAATTCGAAGACTAAGCAGCTTTACTTTCGGCAGGGGTGACCCTGTCGAACTTTTTTATGTTTATGGGTGATATGAGCGCCGACTCATTGTACAATAAGGATAATGATGAGCGTCGTAAAGGGGTTGGCTGTGATGAAACAAAGACGAAGGCGGCTGAAGCGGACCATTCATTACAGCGGGCGGGATTGGTTTTGTCAGTATGAGCAACTGGCATATGGCCGGCGGCACCACGTGTTGCTGGAGAGCGGACAAGGGGGAAGATACAGCATCATCGGCCTCAATCCGAGCGGGATCATTCGTGCCGCCGGGCATCAGCTGTCCATTATCTATCGTGGAAAAGAAACGGTGCTGAACGGGCCGCCGCTCGAGTTGCTGCAGCAATGGTTTTCACAACGTGTGGCGCCGGGGGAGGGGGAGCCGCTCCCGTGCCAAGGCGGGTTGGTCGGCTATATCAGCTATGATGCCGCCCGTTATATCGAACGGCTTCCATCGCTGGCTATGGATGATTTGCAGCTGCCGTCTATGCAGTTTTTTGTATTTGACGATGTGGCGATTTACGATCATCAAACCGATCGCCTTCATTTGCTCGCTTATGCAGATGAAGGGGAAGAAGGAGAAGCGGAGCGGCGGTTGGAGATGTATGAACGGCTGTGGCTTGAAGAGCGAAGCAGCCCGCCGGTTTGGCCGTCCGTTGTCTCATCGGCTTGTCCATCGGTTTCCATGACAAAGGAGCAGTTTATGGAAGCGGTCCGCCGCGTTCAACATTATATTGCAGCGGGCGATGTGTTCCAAGTCAATTTGTCGGTGCGCCAGTCCCGTCCGCTGTTGACCCACCCGTTCGCTGTGTACAAACAACTGCGGACCATTAACCCGTCGCCGTACATGGCGTATGTGCATACCCCTGAATGTCAAATTGTCAGCGGTTCGCCGGAGCTGCTCGTCCGCAAGCAGGGAGAACGGCTGGAAACACGCCCGATAGCCGGAACCCGCTCGCGCGGACGCACGGAAGCGGAAGACGGGCAAATCGCCCGCAAACTGCTAGCCAGCGAAAAAGAGCGGGCCGAGCACGCCATGCTCGTTGATCTTGAGCGGAATGACCTTGGGCGTGTCTGTGTCTATGGGACGGTGCGTGTCGATGAGTGGATGACGGTGGAAAAGTATTCGCATGTGATGCATATTGTTTCCCACGTATCCGGCATCATGGCTCCGGAACATGATGCGTTTTCTGTTATTCGTGCGATGTTTCCCGGCGGAACGATCACCGGTGCTCCGAAAGTGCGGACGATGGAAATCATCGAAGAATTGGAGCCGGTTCGCCGCGGTTTGTACACCGGTTCGATCGGCTGGATCGATTTTCAAGGGAATATGGAGCTAAACATCGCCATCCGCACGATGGTTGTGAAAAACGGGCTGGCCCATGTGCAAGCAGGCGCAGGCATTGTCATCGATTCCAACCCGGAGCACGAGTACAAAGAATGTTTGAAAAAAGCCGCTGCCCTCTGGAAGGCGAAAGAGCTGAGCGAAGCAGAGACTTTATTTCAGAGCATGAGGTGAGAAGGATGATCGTCATGATCGATAACTATGATTCGTTTACGTACAATTTGGTGCAATATTTAGGGGTTTTAGGCGAAGAGCTGCTCGTAAAGCGGAACGACGAAATTACGGTGGACGAGATTGAGCGGCTTCATCCCGATTTTATCATGATTTCCCCCGGCCCATGTACACCGAATGAGGCGGGAATCAGCTTGGCCGTTATCGATCGCTTCGCCGGCCGCATCCCGATTTTTGGCGTCTGCCTCGGCCATCAGGCGATCGCCCAGGCGTTTGGCGGCCGCGTCATCCGTGCCCCAAGGCTGATGCACGGGAAAACGTCGTCCGTTTACCATGACGGGGAAACGATTTTCCGCGGCGTGCCAAGCCCGTTTACAGCGACGCGCTACCATTCCCTTATCGTTGAGAAAGAGACGCTTCCAGACTGTTTCATCGTGTCGGCTTGGACGGACGAAGACGAAGTGATGGCCATTCGCCATAAAACATTGCCAATCGAAGGAGTACAGTTCCACCCGGAGTCGATTATGACCAGCCATGGGATGCAGCTGCTGAAAAATTTTATTGATACGTACAAAAAGGCGTGATGGGCATATGTATGTGTATGTCAATGGGGAGATTGTCCCGTATGAGGAGGCGAGGGTTTCGGCGTTTGACCACGGTTTTTTATACGGGATCGGCTTGTTTGAGACGTTCCGCACGTATGAGGGACATCCGTTTTTGCTTGACGATCATTTAGCGCGGCTAAATCGCGGGCTTTCCGAGTTGCGCATCCAAAAGCAGGTAAGCCGTGCGGAGGCGCTCGGGATCATCGAGCGGTTGCTCAGGGCCAATGGTCTTCAGGACGCCTATGTACGTTTCAACGTCTCGGCTGGGGTTGGCGGTCTTGGCTTATCGGCGGAGCAGTATCACAATCCAACGGTGATCGTCTATATGAAGCCGCTGCCGCCATCCGCCCCTCCAGAAGGGAAAGAAGGGGTCGTTTTAACAACGAGGCGGAACAGCCCTGAAGGCGATGAACGGTTAAAATCGCATCATTATTTAAACAATATAATTGGAAAGTGGGAGCTTGGCCGCCGTGTGGATGTGGAAGGCATTTTTTTAAATCGGGACGGGCAAGTAGCCGAGGGAATCGTTTCGAATATTTTTTGGGTCAAGGACGGCGTTGTCTACACCCCGGCGCCGTCTGTCGGCATATTAAACGGCGTTACGAGGCAGTTCGTCATCGCCTTGCTCGAACGGCTTCATATCCCGATTAAAGAGGGAGTGTATCCCCTGTCCCATTTGCAGGAGGCTGATGAGGTCTTTATTACGAATTCACTGCAGGAAATTGTGCCGCTTCACCGCATCGGCCGCCGCTCTTATAGCGGAAAACATGGCCCGGTGACCTGTGCGCTGCAACATCATTACCGCCGCTTTACCGATACATTATGGACGAGGAACGAACTGAAAGAAAGGATGAACGAATGATGGCAACGATGACGCGTTCCTTTGTATTAAAATGCCGCGGGCATGAGCTGGATTTGCGCCAAAAAACGTTGATCATGGGCATTGTCAATGTGACGCCTGACTCGTTTTCCGACGGCGGCCGGTTTTATGAAGTGGAAAAAGCAGTCGAGCATGCGAAACGGCTCGTGGCGGAAGGAGCCGACATCATTGACATCGGCGGTGAATCAACTCGTCCGGGGGCGGATCCAGTGCCGCTTGATGAAGAGCTACAGCGCGTCATTCCGGCAGTCAAAGCGATCGCCGATGCGGTGGACGTGCCGATTTCCGTCGACACGTATAAAGCCGAGGTCGCAAGGCAGGCCATTGAAGCGGGAGCGCATATCATCAACGACGTTTGGGGCGCCAAAGCCGATCCGGATATGGCCCACGTCGCCGCTTCGTACGGAGTGCCGATCATTTTAATGCACAACCGTCACGATATGGCATACCGCGATCTCATTTCCGACATGATCGCCGACTTGAAGGAGAGCATCCGTATTGTCAAACAGGCGGGAGTAAAAGAGGAAAACATTATTGTAGATCCGGGGATCGGATTTGCCAAAACGGTTGAACATAACCTGGAAGTGATGCGGCGTCTCGATGAGTTTGCTGCTTTGGGATACCCACTTTTGCTTGGCACATCGCGCAAACGGTTTATCGGCCATGTGCTCGATGTGCCGGTTGAGGAGCGGGTCGAAGGAACGGGGGCGACGGTTTGCCTTGGCATCGTGAAGGGGGCGCATATCGTCCGCGTCCATGACGTATTGCCGATCGCCCGCATGGCGAAAATGATGGATGCGATGCTCGGGAAAGGAGAGAGCGGCCATCGATAAAATTTATATTCAAGGTATGGAATTTTACGGTTATCACGGAGTGCTCCGGGAAGAAAACGTCCTCGGCCAGCGGTTTTTGGTCGATGTGGCGCTCGAGCTCGACTTGCGCCCAGCCGGCCGGAGCGACCGTCTCGAGCATACGGTGAACTATGCGGAAGTATACGAGCGCTGTCGGACGATCGTGGAAGAGAGGACGCTCGCCTTGATCGAAGCGGTTGCCGAGGCGATCGCGGACGAGCTGCTTGCCGCTTTCCCCGCCGTTCAGCGGTGCACGGTGAAAGTAATCAAGCCGAATCCGCCCATTCGCGGCCATTATCAGCATGTCGCCGTTGAAATCTACAGGGGGCGGTAAGATGGAAAACATTGCGTATATTGCTTTAGGTTCCAACCTTGGAGATCGTGCGTACTATTTGCGTTCAGCTGTTGCGGCGCTTCATCGCCATAAGGGAATTTTTGTCACATCGGGTTCGTCCATCTATGAAACCGACCCAGTCGGTTACGTCAACCAAGACAAGTTTTTAAACATGGTGATTGAGGTGGCGACCGCTTTGTCGCCATTTGCTTTGTTTGACGTGACGCAACAAATCGAACAGGAATTTGGCAGGAAAAGGGAAACTCGCTGGGGGCCGCGCACGTTAGACCTTGACATTTTGTTGTACAATCATGAAAATATTGAGACAGAGCGACTTGTCATTCCGCATCCGCGCATGGCGGAGCGGGCGTTTGTTTTAATCCCGTTGCTCGAGATCAATTCCCATTTGACAATACCGAACGTTTCGGAACCGTTAGCAGATATTATTGACCGACTACCCGACAAAAAAGGAGTTCGTGTATGGAAGCAGAAAGATGGGGAAGACGTATTCGCGCTTTTCGAAAGCTGAAAGGATATACACAAGAAAAGTTGGCCAAGGAACTCGGCATTTCCGTTTCGATTCTCGGCGAAATTGAACGGGGGAACCGGATGCCGTCCGACACGCTTGTCGGACAGATCGCCGAGCGGCTGAACGTATCGGTTGAGGAGCTGGCACCGCCAAAGTTCGAATCAAACAGGTAGAAAGGAGGCGTTTTTATGTTTCGCATTGGTGATGTGGAAATTCAAAACCGTGTCGTCCTTGCGCCGATGGCAGGCGTGTGCAATTCTGCTTTCCGCCTGACCGTAAAGGAGTTCGGCGCCGGTCTTGTATGCGCAGAGATGGTGAGCGATAAAGGAATCGTATACAACAATGAAAAGACGTTAAATATGCTCTATATCGACGAACGCGAAAAGCCGCTCAGCTTGCAAATTTTCGGCGGTGAAAAGGAAACACTTGTCAAAGCAGCGAAATTTGTCGACAAAAATACAAATGCCGATATTATCGACATCAACATGGGCTGCCCAGTGCCGAAAATTACGAATTGCGATGCCGGAGCGAAATGGCTCCTCGATCCGAACAAAATTTACGATGTCGTCGCCGCCATTGTCGACGCCGTCGAAAAACCCGTCACGGTCAAGATGCGAATCGGTTGGGATGACCAACATATTTACGCTGTTGAAAACGCCCAAGCGGTCGAACGCGCCGGCGGCAAAGCCGTCGCCGTCCATGGACGGACAAGGGTGCAAATGTATGAAGGGAAGGCGAATTGGGACATCATTAAGCAAGTCAAAGAGGCCGTCAACATTCCAGTCATCGGAAACGGTGATGTCAAAACGCCGCAGGATGCCAAGCGGATGCTCGAAGAAACTGGGGTTGACGGCGTGATGATCGGGCGGGCGGCGCTCGGCAACCCGTGGATGATTTATCGCACGGTCCGCTATTTAGAAACAGGGGAGCTCATTCCCGAACCGACCCCAAGGGAAAAAATCGATGTCTGCCTGCTGCACTTGGACCGTCTGATCGCCCTTAAAGGCGAGTATATTGCGGTGAAAGAAATGCGCAAGCACGCGGCTTGGTATTTAAAAGGCATCCGCGGGGCGGCGAAAATCCGCAACGCCATCAACGAGTGCGAGACGCGGGACGAATTGGCCGCGCTCTTGCTTCAAGTCGCCGAAGAAGCGGAAAGCCGGGCGGCGAACGCCGAAGCCGTTTAACGGATTTCCGAAAGAAGTCTCCCACCTCAAGGAACGCGAAGGGTGTAACCCAGTGAGTAAGTGGGAGATGAATGTTGGTTGGCGTTAGCCAACGAATAGGATAGAATATGGCTAGAACGGACACCTTCGGAACGAAGGGAAGCGTAAAGGGTTCTGGTGTGTGGCTTACCGTTCGGCGAACACGCACAAGTCGCTTGAAGCCTTCACCTCTAAGCGAAGCGTAGGTGGCGGGTAGTTCACACAACGGAGATGACGTTCATGCAGCGGAAGACTGCCAGCGGGTGCTGGCAGTATTTTTCGTAAAAAATCGCTAAATGGAGTGAATGAGGTATGAGCCATGAAGAATTGAACGACCAACTGCGCGTCCGCAGGGAAAAGCTGAAAAAAATTGAGGAATTGGGTGTCGATCCGTTTGGCAAACGGTTCGAGCGCACGCATAAAGCGCAAGAACTGTTCGAACTGTACGGCGATTTGTCAAAAGAGGAACTCGAAGAGCAACAAATCGAAGTCGCCGTCGCCGGCCGCATCATGACGAAACGCGGCAAAGGCAAAGCGGGATTCGCCCACATCCAAGACGTTACAGGGCAAATTCAAATTTACGTCCGCCAAGACGATGTTGGCGAACAGCAATACGAGCTGTTTAAAATCTCCGACCTCGGCGACATCGTCGGCGTGCGCGGCACGATGTTTAAAACAAAAGTCGGCGAACTTTCGATCAAAGTATCGTCGTATGAATTTTTAACAAAAGCGCTGCGTCCGCTGCCGGAAAAATACCACGGCTTAAAAGATATCGAGCAGCGCTACCGCCAACGCTACCTCGATTTAATTATGAATCCGGAGAGCAAAAAGACGTTCATCACCCGCAGTCTCATTATTCAATCGATGCGCCGCTATCTTGACAGCCATGGCTACTTGGAAGTCGAAACACCGATGATGCACGCCGTAGCAGGCGGTGCGGCGGCGCGCCCGTTCATTACGCATCATAATGCGCTCGATATGACGCTGTATATGCGGATCGCCATCGAGCTGCATTTGAAACGGCTCATCGTCGGCGGCTTGGAAAAAGTGTATGAAATCGGGCGCGTTTTCCGGAATGAAGGCATTTCCACCCGCCATAACCCGGAGTTTACGATGCTCGAATTGTACGAGGCGTATGCCGACTTCCGCGATATCATGAAATTAACGGAGAACTTGATCGCTCATATTGCCACGGAAGTGCTTGGCACAACAAAAATCCAGTACGGCGAACATCTTGTCGACTTGACGCCTGAATGGCGGCGCCTCCATATGGTCGATGCGATCAAGGAATATGTCGGCGTCGATTTCTGGCGGCAGATGAGCGACGAAGAGGCGCGGGAGCTGGCCAAAGAACACGGTGTCGAAGTCGCGCCGCACATGACGTTCGGCCATATCGTCAATGAATTTTTTGAACAAAAAGTAGAGGATAAACTGATCCAGCCGACGTTCATTTACGGCCACCCGGTCGAAATCTCGCCATTAGCCAAGAAAAACCCAGACGACCCGCGCTTTACCGATCGGTTTGAGCTGTTCATCGTCGGGCGCGAACATGCGAACGCCTTTACGGAACTAAACGACCCGATCGATCAGCGTCAACGGTTTGAGGAGCAGCTGAAGGAGCGCGAACAAGGAAACGATGAAGCGCACGAAATGGACGAAGATTTCCTCGAAGCGCTCGAATACGGCATGCCGCCGACGGGCGGACTCGGGATCGGGGTCGACCGGTTAGTCATGCTTTTGACCAATTCACCGTCCATTCGCGATGTATTGCTCTTCCCGCAAATGCGTCATAAATAACCACGATCGTCCCCTGCTGCGAACAGCGGCAGGGGACGATTTGTTAGGGGAGATCGATTAAAGTAAAGAAGTCGGTTGCTTACCAGTCCCCTAGAAGACTGGTGATTAAGGGAGCAGGTTGCTTCACCACCTTGTTTCTCAACTTGAAAAGCCTTGTGGTATCAGATTCTCGTTTCACGTCATCCAACGTCAGCTAGGGGAGATCGCTGTTTTTCACCGGCCTTCTAGAAGGCTGGTGATTTAAGGGAGCAAGCCGCTTATCAAGCCCGTTTCTCAAATAGATAAGCCTTGTCGCGTCAGGAGCGCCTTTCAAACGTTCCCCCATTGCTCAAGAGAAACGACCGTTTTTCACCAGCCATCTAGAAAGAAGATCAATACTATGGGGCGGTTGACCTGCATACATTAATAGAGGATTCGAAAGGGAAAAACATAAATGTGAAAGGAGCGGTTTTATTGCTTTCTTATCCGATTCTCTATTACAATCCTCCTGTGGCTGAGGCCGCACAGGTCAGCGCCCCGAAAATCAGCCCAAAGGCGGTCATCGGCGTCGATTCGATGATTATCGGCGACATAACGATTGCTGACGATGTGTTCATCGGCTTTAAAAATTTGTTGCGTGCAGATTCGGGGTATCCGTATTATGTAGGTCCTTATACGAATATCCAAGATTATGTACTCATGCACGTACATCCCGGACGCGAACATGTGAACGTGAACGGCCGAAAATGGGGCGTTTACCTTGAAGGGGAAAACAGCGTCCTGCATCACGCAGCCGTACATGGCCCCCTATTTGTCGGGCGGAATACGTTTATAGGGCAACACGCCAATATTTATGATTCCATAATTGGAAGAAACTGCGTGATCATGCATGGGGCAACCGTAACCAACGGCGTGAAAATCCCTGACAACCGGTTCATCGCTCCAGGAGAAACAGTATGGCAACAGGAACAGGCAGATCGATTGCCGCCTGTCCCAGACCAATGGAAAGACTTAAACCGGAAGATCGTCGACCATTACTACCGTCTCGGCAAATCGTATTTGCATCATACACCGCTAGCATTTTCTTACGGTGCACATCGATACTAATTTTCATTTAACTATTGACTTTTACTCATAGAATATGTAAAATGTAAGACGTTGTTTTTAATAATAAAACAAAAAACGAAATAAGTTGACAAACCTCATTTAACATGCTATATTATGATAGCATACGGAAACGTCAACAATGATATTCAAAGAGTGTTGACAAACAAACAAATTTAATTATAATATAACTTGTCTGTTAGATAATTGCCTAGTGATGATAGCGGAGGGGAAACACCCGTTCCCATCCCGAACACGGAAGTTAAGCCCTCCAGCGCCGATGGTAGTTGGGGCCAGCGCCCCTGCGAGAGTAGGTCGTCGTTAGGCAACAGCGTGGAGGATTAGCTCAGCTGGGAGAGCACTTGCCTTACAAGCAAGGGGTCGGCGGTTCGATCCCGTCATCCTCCACCATTTATATACCATGAGCCATTAGCTCAGTAACGAGCGCTGCATCTTTGAGTTCGCTGCGAGTTGCCCCGACGCACTGAGCTTCCTTGAAACAGCTAGTAGAGGAAGAGGCAGGTAGAGCTCATCAGTACGTAGAGTGTTATGATCAACTATGAGCCATTAGCTCAGTAACGAGCGCTGCATCTTCGAGTTTGCTTCGAGTTGCCTCGACGCACTAGGCATCTGTGAAACAGCTGGGAGAGGAAGAGGCAGGTAGAGTGAAACGAAGCTGTAGAGTGTTATCCTAACCATGAGCCATTAGCTCAGTAGGTAGAGCAACGAGCGATGCATCATCGAGTTTGCTACGAGTTGTCCCGACGCATCGTGCATCTTCGAATACGCTAGTAGAGGAAGGGACATCGTTCACTGTGAGTGTATACCCAACCATGAGCCATTAGCTCAGTAGGTAGAGCATCTGACTTTTAATCAGAGGGTCGGAGGTTCGAGTCCTCCATGGCTCACCACCAACTATATATTTGCGGGTGTGGCGGAATTGGCAGACGCGCTAGATTCAGGGTCTAGTGCCCTTTACGGGCGTGGGGGTTCGAGTCCCTTCACCCGCATAATGATTTGGGCGGAAGTAGTTCAGTGGTAGAACACCACCTTGCCAAGGTGGGGGTCGCGGGTTCGAGTCCCGTCTTCCGCTCCATTTATTTGCCTATTAGCCGGGGTGGCGGAATTGGCAGACGCACAGGACTTAAAATCCTGGGGTAGGTAACTACCGTGCCGGTTCGAGTCCGGCCCTCGGCACTTGCGCTCGTAGCTCAATTGGATAGAGCATCTGACTACGGATCAGAAGGTTAGGGGTTCGAATCCTCTCGAGCGCGTTAGCGGGAAGTAGCTCAGCTTGGCAGAGCACATGGTTTGGGACCATGGGGTCGCAGGTTCAAATCCTGTCTTCCCGATAGCGGCCGCATGGGGCCTTAGCTCAGCTGGGAGAGCGCCTGCTTTGCACGCAGGAGGTCATCGGTTCGATCCCGATAGGCTCCATTATCGTTCCTTGAAAACTGAACGAAACGAAGCGCAACGAAAAGCGGAGGTCCGCGGCGCCTTTGGTGCTGAGGCCGAAGCAAAAGCCAATCAACTTTCTTTGGAGAGTTTGATCCTGGCTCAGGACGAACGCTGGCGGCGTGCCTAATACATGCAAGTCGAGCGGACCGAACGAGGGCTTGCTCTTGTTTGGTCAGCGGCGGACGGGTGAGTAACACGTGGGCAACCTGCCCGCAAGACCGGGATAACTCCGGGAAACCGGAGCTAATACCGGATAACACCGAAGACCGCATGGTCTTCGGTTGAAAGGCGGCCTTTGGGCTGTCACTTGCGGATGGGCCCGCGGCGCATTAGCTAGTTGGTGAGGTAACGGCTCACCAAGGCGACGATGCGTAGCCGGCCTGAGAGGGTGACCGGCCACACTGGGACTGAGACACGGCCCAGACTCCTACGGGAGGCAGCAGTAGGGAATCTTCCGCAATGGGCGAAAGCCTGACGGAGCGACGCCGCGTGAGCGAAGAAGGCCTTCGGGTCGTAAAGCTCTGTTGTGAGGGACGAAGGAGCGCCGTTTGAAGAAGGCGGCGCGGTGACGGTACCTCACGAGAAAGCCCCGGCTAACTACGTGCCAGCAGCCGCGGTAATACGTAGGGGGCGAGCGTTGTCCGGAATTATTGGGCGTAAAGCGCGCGCAGGCGGTCTCTTAAGTCTGATGTGAAAGCCCACGGCTCAACCGTGGAGGGTCATTGGAAACTGGGGGACTTGAGGGCAGGAGAGGAGAGCGGAATTCCACGTGTAGCGGTGAAATGCGTAGAGATGTGGAGGAACACCAGTGGCGAAGGCGGCTCTCTGGCCTGCACCTGACGCTGAGGCGCGAAAGCGTGGGGAGCAAACAGGATTAGATACCCTGGTAGTCCACGCCGTAAACGATGAGTGCTAAGTGTTAGAGGGGTCACACCCTTTAGTGCTGCAGCTAACGCGATAAGCACTCCGCCTGGGGAGTACGGCCGCAAGGCTGAAACTCAAAGGAATTGACGGGGGCCCGCACAAGCGGTGGAGCATGTGGTTTAATTCGAAGCAACGCGAAGAACCTTACCAGGTCTTGACATCCCCTGACAACCCAAGAGATTGGGCGTTCCCCCTTCGGGGGGACAGGGTGACAGGTGGTGCATGGTTGTCGTCAGCTCGTGTCGTGAGATGTTGGGTTAAGTCCCGCAACGAGCGCAACCCTCGCCTCTAGTTGCCAGCATTCGGTTGGGCACTCTAGAGGGACTGCCGGCGACAAGTCGGAGGAAGGTGGGGATGACGTCAAATCATCATGCCCCTTATGACCTGGGCTACACACGTGCTACAATGGGCGGTACAAAGGGCTGCGAACCCGCGAGGGGGAGCGAATCCCAAAAAGCCGCTCTCAGTTCGGATTGCAGGCTGCAACTCGCCTGCATGAAGCCGGAATCGCTAGTAATCGCGGATCAGCATGCCGCGGTGAATACGTTCCCGGGCCTTGTACACACCGCCCGTCACACCACGAGAGCTTGCAACACCCGAAGTCGGTGAGGTAACCCGCAAGGGAGCCAGCCGCCGAAGGTGGGGCAAGTGATTGGGGTGAAGTCGTAACAAGGTAGCCGTACCGGAAGGTGCGGCTGGATCACCTCCTTTCTAAGGACGAAAAGCGGAGGCCGCCCGCCTATCGGCGAAACGCGCTGGAGGGCCTGCGAGGAGGCTGTTGCCGCCGCAGCAGGACCGAAGCGTCGCGAGCCGATGGCGGCCGGAGCTGGACATCAGTCGTTATTCAAAGCAAATCGCGCTTCTGTTTCGTTCAGTTTTGAGGGAATGAGAAATTCCTTCACTTGTTTTGCGCCTGCGTCTTCTAGCAGATTCAAGGAAGATGGATTCCTCGGCGCAAAGCTGCAAGGAAGCAGACTCAAGGCAGTCGCTTCGTTCGGTTTTGAGGGAATGAGAAATTCCTTCAGTTGCTTTGCGTCTGTGCCTGCGTCTGCTAGCAGGTTCAGGGAAGCAAGATTCCTCGGCACAAAGCCGCAAGGAAGTTTGTTCAAAGAAGTCGCTTTGCGTCTACAAGCGGATTCGGAGAAGCCGAATTCCTCGACGCAAGACTGCAGAGAAGCAAATTCAAGAAGCAGTCTCGTTCCTTGAAAACTAGATAACCGGAAACGCAAAGGAAGAAGCCGAGAGCGCTGTAGGTTAAGCTAGAAAGGGCGCACGGTGGATGCCTTGGCACTAGGAGCCGATGAAGGACGGGGCAAACGCCGAAACGCTCCGGGGAGCTGTAAGCAAGCGTCGATCCGGAGATGTCCGAATGGGGGAACCCACTGTCCGTAATGGGGCAGTATCCATGCCTGAATCCATAGGGCATGGAGGGCACACCCGGGGAACTGAAACATCTTAGTACCCGGAGGAGAAGAAAGCAAACGCGATTCCCTGAGTAGCGGCGAGCGAAACGGGAACAGCCCAAACCAAGAGGCGTGCCTCTTGGGGTTGTAGGACCGCTCATTGTGGGAGTGAGAAAGGAACGGGGTAGACGAACCGGTCTGGAACGGCCGGCCAGAGAAGGTGACAGCCCTGTAGTCGAAACTTCGTTCCCTCCCGAGCGGATCCTGAGTACGGCGGGACACGGGAAATCCCGTCGGAAGCAGGGAGGACCATCTCCCAAGGCTAAATACTCCCTAGTGACCGATAGTGCACCAGTACCGTGAGGGAAAGGTGAAAAGCACCCCGGAAGGGGAGTGAAAGAGAACCTGAAACCGTGTGCCTACAAGTAGTCAGAGCGCGTTCATGCGTGATGGCGTGCCTTTTGTAGAATGAACCGGCGAGTGACGATGGCGTGCGAGGTTAAGCCGAAGAGGCGGAGCCGCAGCGAAAGCGAGTCTGAACAGGGCGAAAAGTACGTCGTCGTCGACCCGAAACCAGGTGATCTACCCATGTCCAGGGTGAAGGCCGGGTAACACCGGCTGGAGGCCCGAACCCACGCACGTTGAAAAGTGCGGGGATGAGGTGTGGGTAGGGGTGAAATGCCAATCGAACTTGGAGATAGCTGGTTCTCCCCGAAATAGCTTTAGGGCTAGCCTCGGGCTTGAGAGTCTTGGAGGTAGAGCACTGATTGGGCTAGGGGCCCTCATCGGGTTACCGAACCCAGTCAAACTCCGAATGCCAACGACTTATGCCCGGGAGTCAGACTGCGAGTGATAAGATCCGTGGTCGAGAGGGAAACAGCCCAGATCGCCAGCTAAGGCCCCAAAGTGCACGTTCAGTGGAAAAGGATGTGGAGTTGCAAAGACAACCAGGATGTTGGCTTAGAAGCAGCCACCATTTAAAGAGTGCGTAATAGCTCACTGGTCGAGTGACTCTGCGCCGAAAATGTACCGGGGCTAAACGTGCCGCCGAAGCTGCGGGATGACCGTTGGTCATCGGTAGGGGAGCGTTCTAAGGGCGTTGAAGCCAGACCGGAAGGACTGGTGGAGCGCTTAGAAGTGAGAATGCCGGTATGAGTAGCGAAAACAGAGGTGAGAATCCTCTGCGCCGAAAGCCTAAGGGTTCCTGAGGAAGGTTCGTCCGCTCAGGGTTAGTCGGGACCTAAGCCGAGGCCGAAAGGCGTAGGTGATGGACAACAGGTTGAGATTCCTGTACCACCTCCTTCCCGTTTGAGCGATGGGGGGACGCAGGAGGATAGGGCGAGCAGGCGGCTGGAAGAGCCTGTCCAAGCCGCAAGGCTGATCCGTAGGCAAATCCGCGGATTGTAAGGCCAAGCGGTGATGGCGACGGAGTCATCCGGAAGTCCCCGATTTCACACTGCCAAGAAAAGCCTCTAGCGAGGGAAGAGGTGCCCGTACCGCAAACCGACACAGGTAGGCGAGGAGAGAATCCTAAGGCGCGCGGGAGAACTCTCGTTAAGGAACTCGGCAAAATGACCCCGTAACTTCGGGAGAAGGGGTGCTCGTTTGGGTGAAGAGCCCGAACGAGCCGCAGTGAAAAGGCCCAAGCGACTGTTTATCAAAAACACAGGTCTCTGCGAAGCCGAAAGGCGACGTATAGGGGCTGACACCTGCCCGGTGCTGGAAGGTTAAGGGGAGCGCTTAGCGGAAGCGAAGGTGCGAACCGAAGCCCCAGTAAACGGCGGCCGTAACTATAACGGTCCTAAGGTAGCGAAATTCCTTGTCGGGTAAGTTCCGACCCGCACGAAAGGTGTAACGACTTGGGCGCTGTCTCAACGAGAGACCCGGTGAAATTATACTACCTGTGAAGATGCAGGTTACCCGCGACAGGACGGAAAGACCCCGTGGAGCTTTACTGCAGCCTGATATGGAATTTTGGTATCGCTTGTACAGGATAGGTGGGAGCCTGGGAAGCCGGAGCGCCAGCTTCGGTGGAGGCGGCGGTGGGATACCACCCTGGCGGTATTGAAGTTCTAACCCGCACCCCTTAGCGGGGTGGGAGACAGTGTCAGGCGGGCAGTTTGACTGGGGCGGTCGCCTCCCAAAAGGTAACGGAGGCGCCCAAAGGTTCCCTCAGAATGGTTGGAAATCATTCGGAGAGTGCAAAGGCACAAGGGAGCTTGACTGCGAGACGGACAGGTCGAGCAGGGACGAAAGTCGGGCTTAGTGATCCGGTGGTTCCGCATGGAAGGGCCATCGCTCAACGGATAAAAGCTACCCCGGGGATAACAGGCTGATCTCCCCCAAGAGTCCACATCGACGGGGAGGTTTGGCACCTCGATGTCGGCTCATCGCATCCTGGGGCTGTAGTCGGTCCCAAGGGTTGGGCTGTTCGCCCATTAAAGCGGTACGCGAGCTGGGTTCAGAACGTCGTGAGACAGTTCGGTCCCTATCCGTCGCGGGCGCAGGAAATTTGAGAGGAGCTGTCCTTAGTACGAGAGGACCGGGATGGACGCACCGCTGGTGTACCAGTTGTCCCGCCAGGGGCACCGCTGGGTAGCTATGTGCGGACGGGATAAGCGCTGAAAGCATCTAAGCGTGAAGCCCCCCTCAAGATGAGATTTCCCACCGCGTCAGGCGGGTAAGATCCCTCGAAGATGACGAGGTCGATAGGTCCGAGGTGGAAGCGTGGCGACACGTGGAGCTGACGGATACTAATCGATCGAGGGCTTAACCTAGAAAAGCGGAGGCGAGCGGTTCGCCGCGACGGGCAAATGTTCTTCACCCGCAGGGGTGCTAGCACCCCGAGGGGGAAGGTTATTTGACCCCGAGCGGCGGCGAGCCGGAGCTAGACAATGAAAAGTGAAAGCGCCCCGGCTTCTTCCTGAAACGGTTATCTAGTTTTCAGGGAACGAATTCCTGACAACCTCATATGGCCTAGTGGTGATAGCGGAGGGGAAACACCCGTTCCCATCCCGAACACGGAAGTTAAGCCCTCCAGCGCCGATGGTAGTTGGGGCCAGCGCCCCTGCAAGAGTAGGTCGCTGCTAGGCTAAGCAGAAAGCACGCCTTTTTCTTCATTAGGAGAAAAAGCGTGCTTTTTCGTTTATCTGACCGAGAAGCGTTTTACTGGGCGAAAAAACGGATATTCTATAGATAGTCTCCCTTGTTTCGGTAACCCTTGCAATTTTTCGTCATACATTGTATAGTAAAAGTAAGGTCAAATATAGTCAAAGTCAACAAGATGGCGGTGATGCTTCCTCCCAAGGAATGCCCGTTTATTATTGGGCAGGGAGCAGCTTGACCGCCAAGCAGCTTGGTTGTGAGGAAGGTGGGAGGTAGAGTGCCAAACATTTCCGACATTATCGAGCAATATTTGAAGCAAGTACTCAATATGAGCGACCAAGACATCGTTGAAATTAAACGAAGTGAAATTGCTAATAAATTCCAGTGTGTTCCCTCGCAAATCAACTATGTCATCAACACGAGATTCACGCTCGAGCGCGGATATATTGTTGAAAGCAAGCGCGGTGGCGGCGGCTATATCCGCATTATGAAAGTAAAGACGAAAAGCGAGGCGCAGCTGATTGACCAGTTGCTCGAGCTGATCGGCCACCGCATCAGCCAGTCGAGCGCCGAAGATGTGATAAAACGACTTATGGAAGAAAAGATGATTTCGGAGCGGGAAGCGAAAATGATGTTGAGCGTGATGGATCGCTCCGTTTTATATATCGATTTGCCCGAGCGGGATGAACTGCGGGCGCGCATGTTAAAGGCGATGCTGACGTCGCTAAAGTATAAGTAGGGGAGGGGGAGGCATTGATTTGCCAAGAATGCAAGCAACGCCCGGCGACGATGCATTTTACGAAAATAGTCAACGGGGAAAAAACGGAATTTCACCTTTGCGAGCAATGCGCCAAAGAACATGGTCATACGTTTATGCTCTATGGCCATGACGACTTTCCGCTCAACAATTTGTTAGCGGGGCTTCTCAGCTTTCAAGCTCCGATGAAAGAAGTGACGGCCAATGCGTTCCCGAATCCGGATTTGCTTCAATGCGAGACGTGCCAAATGACATACCACCAGTTTACGCAAATTGGGCGGTTCGGTTGCGCCGACTGCTATCGGACGTTTGCCCGTTACCTTCCGCCGATTTTAAAACGGCTTCATAGCGGAAATACTGCTCATTCAGGGAAAATTCCGAAGCGAAAAGGCGGCGTCCTCCATTTGCGGAAGCAGCTGGCCACGTTGAAACAAAAGCTTCAGGAATTAGTTGCCCGCGAGGAATTTGAGCGGGCGGCCGAGGTGCGCGACCAGATTCGTTCGTTAGAGGACGAACTTCGCCGACGTGGAGAGGGGGAGATGTAGCGGTATGTCATTTGGAAAGTTTTTCAACACAGCGGTCAGCGCTTGGATGAGCCAGGAGGGGCCGAATTCGGACATCGTGTTGAGCAGCCGCATCCGGCTGGCGCGCAATATTGTTGATTTTCGTTTCCCAACGCTGTTTAGCAGCGAAGAGGCGAAACAAATCGTTGCCTTGTTTGAGCGCGCGTTCGTCCATCGTCCGTATGGGGAAGCGGGACGGTTTGAACTGTTGAAAATGTCGGAGCTTCAACCGATTGAAAAACGGGTATTGGTGGAAAAGCACTTAATCAGCCCGCATTTGGCTGAAGATTCGCCGTTTGGCGCCTGCCTGCTTTCGGAAAATGAGGAAATCAGCATTATGATCAACGAGGAAGACCATATCCGCATTCAGTGTCTGTTTCCAGGGCTTCAGCTTGCCGAGGCGCTTGAGGCGGCGAGCGAGTTGGATGATTGGATTGAAGGGCATGTCAACTATGCGTTCGATGAACGGCTTGGTTACTTAACGAGCTGTCCGACGAACGTCGGAACAGGGTTGCGGGCGTCGGTGATGATGCATCTTCCGGCGCTGGTGCTGACGCAGCAGATCAACCGCATCATCCCTGCTATCAACCAGTTGGGACTCGTCGTCCGCGGCACGTACGGGGAAGGAAGTGAGGCTTTAGGGAACATTTTCCAAATTTCGAACCAAATTACGCTCGGAAAATCAGAAGAAGATATTGTCGCTGATTTGCATACGATCGTTGAGCAGCTCATCGCCCAAGAAAGGGCGGCTCGCCAGGCATTAGTGAAAACGTTGGGCATACAATTAGAAGACAAGGTATTCCGTTCATACGGCATATTGGCCAACTGCCGCGTCATCGATTCGAAGGAGGCGGCGCAATGCCTGTCGGATGTGCGTTTAGGGATCGATTTAGGATATATCAAAAACATCCCGCGCAACATTTTAAATGAGCTGATGATTTTGACGCAGCCAGGATTTTTGCAACAATATGCCGGAGGGGTGCTTCGCCCTGAGGAACGGGATGTCCGCCGGGCGGCGTTGATTCGGGAACGCTTAAGGATGGAAACACGAAGAAAGATGGAGGGTGATGAACGATGATGTTTGGCAGATTTACGGAACGGGCGCAAAAAGTGCTGGCGTTGGCGCAAGAGGAAGCCATCCGCCTCGGCCATAACAATATCGGAACCGAACATATTTTGCTTGGGCTGATCCGTGAGGGGGAAGGAATCGCTGCTAAAGCGCTCATGGCGCTTGGACTTGACCCGGATAAAATCCAAAAAGAAGTCGAATCGCTCATCGGCCGCGGCAATGAAGTGTCCCATACGCTCCATTACACGCCGCGGGCGAAAAAAGTGATCGAGCTGTCAATGGACGAAGCGAGGAAACTTGGCCATTCGTATGTCGGCACGGAGCATATTTTGCTTGGCTTGATCCGCGAGGGGGAAGGCGTGGCCGCTCGCGTGCTGAACAACCTCGGGGTGAGCTTGAACAAGGCGCGCCAACAAGTGTTGCAACTGCTCGGCAGCAATGAATCGGTATCGGGCCACGGCGGTGGGGGGGCTTCGCATGTAAGCACGCCGACGCTTGACAGCCTTGCCCGCGATTTGACGGCGATTGCCCGCGAAGGGCGGCTTGATCCGGTCATCGGCCGCAGCAAAGAAATTCAGCGTGTCATTGAAGTGTTGAGCCGACGGACAAAAAACAACCCGGTGCTCATCGGTGAACCGGGGGTTGGAAAAACAGCGATCGCGGAAGGATTGGCCCAGCAAATCGTCAACAACGAAGTGCCGGAAACGCTGCGCGACAAACGGGTCATGACGCTCGATATGGGGACGGTCGTCGCCGGGACGAAATACCGCGGCGAATTTGAAGACCGGCTGAAAAAAGTGATGGACGAAATTCGCCAGGCGGGCAATATCATTTTGTTCATCGATGAACTCCATACGTTAATCGGCGCTGGCGGAGCCGAAGGGGCCATCGACGCGTCGAACATTTTAAAGCCGGCCTTGGCGCGTGGAGAATTGCAATGTATCGGTGCGACAACGCTTGATGAATACCGCAAATACATTGAGAAAGATGCTGCGCTCGAGCGCCGCTTCCAGCCGATTCACGTCGATGAGCCGACAGTTGAAGAGTCGATTCAAATTTTAAAAGGGCTGCGCGACCGGTATGAAGCGCATCATCGCGTCTCGATTTCCGATGAGGCGATCATTCAGGCAGTCAAACTTTCCGACCGGTATATTACCGACCGGTTCCTGCCGGATAAAGCGATCGACTTGATTGATGAAGCTTGCTCGAAAGTGCGTCTCCGTTCGTTCACGGCGCCGCCGAAACTGAAAGAACTGGAGCAAAAGCTTGAAGAAGTGCGAAAAGAGAAAGATGCGGCCGTGCAAAGCCAAGAATTTGAAAAAGCGGCGTCGCTGCGTGATATGGAGCAGCGGCTGCGTGAAGAGCTTGAAGAAACGAAACGTGCGTGGAAAGAAAAACAAGGCCAAGAAAATTTGGAAGTGACGGTCGAAGACATTGCCGCGGTCGTCTCGAGTTGGACCGGGATTCCGGTATCGAAGCTGGCCGAGACGGAAACCGAGCGGCTGTTGAAACTGGAAGAAATTTTGCATTCGCGCGTCGTCGGCCAAGACGAGGCGGTCAAAGCGGTGGCCAAAGCGGTGCGCCGCGCCCGGGCTGGCCTCAAAGACCCGAAACGCCCGATCGGTTCGTTCATTTTCCTCGGCCCGACCGGCGTCGGGAAAACGGAATTGGCCCGTGCATTGGCCGAGGCAATGTTTGGAGATGAAGATGCCCTCATTCGCATCGATATGTCCGAGTATATGGAAAAACACTCGACATCGCGGCTCATCGGTTCGCCGCCGGGGTATGTCGGCTACGAAGAGGGCGGCCAGCTGACCGAAAAAGTGCGCCGCAAGCCATACTCGGTCGTTCTGTTGGATGAGATGGAAAAAGCGCATCCGGACGTGTTTAACATCTTGCTGCAGGTGCTCGAAGACGGGCGGTTGACTGATTCGAAAGGGCGGACGGTTGACTTCCGCAACACGATCATCATTATGACATCGAACGTCGGCGCGGATGCTTTGAAGCGGAACAAGTATGTCGGCTTTAACATCCAGGATGGAAACCAGCAATACAAAGACATGAAAAGCAAGGTCATGGATGAGCTGAAAAAAGCGTTCCGTCCGGAGTTTTTGAACCGGATCGATGAAATTATCGTCTTCCATTCGCTTGAAAAAGACCATCTAAAACAAATTGTCCGTCTGATGGCTGATACGCTGGTGAAACGGCTGAAAGAGCAAGATATTGACCTTGAATTGACGGAGGCGGCGATTGAGAAAATCGCTGCTGAAGGTTTCGATCCGGAATACGGGGCTCGCCCGTTGCGCCGCGCTTTGCAAAAACATATTGAAGACCGTTTGTCCGAAGAACTGTTAAAAGGCACGATCGCCAAAGGACAAAAAGTCGTCGTTGATGTGAAAGATGGGGAATTTGTCGTATTGGCAAAACAGGCCGTGATGTGATGAAAAAAGGTATGCGGCACGATGCTGCCCATACCTTTTTTCCATATGGAACACAAGAGAGAAAGGGTTAGTTCAATGGCGAAAAAGAAGACGAAATTTGTTTGCCAAGAGTGCGGATACGAATCGGCGAAGTGGCTCGGCCGCTGCCCGGGATGCCAAACGTGGAACTCATTCGTCGAGGAAATCGAGCCGGTCAGAACCGCTGTGCGTGGGGCGTTTCTCCATTCGGAGCCGTCCGGGTCCGCTAAACCGGTTCCGATTACCGCCGTTGCCGCGGTGCAAGAGCCGCGCATCGAAACGAACAGTGCAGAGTTCAATCGCGTGCTCGGTGGGGGGATCGTCAAAGGGTCGCTCGTCTTAATCGGCGGCGACCCCGGCATCGGCAAGTCGACGCTGTTGCTGCAGGCCTCAGCGCAACTGGCGGCGGCTGGGCATACAGTGTTGTATGTATCGGGCGAGGAATCCGTCAAACAGGTAAAACTGCGCGCTGGGCGCCTTCGCGCCGAGTCCGATCATCTGTATGTGTTAGCGGAGGCGAATTTGGAATATATTGTATCAGCGATTGAAACGATTCAGCCCGCCTGTGTCGTGATTGATTCAATCCAGACGGTGTACCGGACGGATATTACGTCAGCGCCGGGCAGTGTCGCCCAAGTGCGCGAGTGCACCGCTGAGTTGATGAAAATCGCCAAAACAAAAGGCGTCGCCATTTTTATCGTCGGCCATGTGACGAAAGAAGGGGCGATCGCCGGGCCGCGCATTCTCGAGCATATGGTCGATACCGTCCTTTATTTTGAGGGGGAGCGGCATCATACGTACCGCATTTTGCGGGCGGTGAAAAACCGCTTCGGTTCGACGAATGAAATCGGTATTTTTGAAATGCGCGACATCGGGCTGCGGGAAGTGGAAAATCCGTCCGAAGTGTTTTTGGAAGAGCGATCGCACGGGGCGGCGGGTTCGACGGTGGTGGCGGCCATGGAAGGGACGCGCCCGGTTCTGGTGGAAATTCAAGCGCTCGTTTCGCCGACAAGCTTCGGCAACCCGAGGCGGATGGCGACCGGCCTCGATCATAACCGCGTGTCGTTGCTTATGGCCGTATTGGAAAAGCGGGTCGGGCTGCTGTTGCAAAACCAAGATGCCTATTTGAAGGTGGCGGGCGGAGTGAAGCTTGATGAGCCGGCCATTGACCTAGCCATCGCCGTCAGCATCGCCTCAAGCTTTCGCGATCGGCCGACCAATCCGGCCGACGTCATTATCGGTGAAGTCGGGTTGACCGGGGAAGTGCGGCGTGTCTCCCGCATTGAACAGCGTGTGCAAGAGGCTGTCAAACTAGGTTTTTCCCGTGTCATTGTACCGAAAAACAATTTGGCAGGTTGGCAGCCGCCGGCAAGCGTTCAGGTGATCGGCGTTTCCCATGTGGCCGAGGCGCTCGAGCACACGATGATTTGAACGCTTTCTTCGGGGGAACGGGCAAATAGGAAACGGCTGGGGGCGCTCGCTAAAGCATCCTCTTGCTCCGCCCCGATCATGTTTTGCATGAAATGACCGAACCTTTTTGTTTCGAACAACGTAAATATATATAGGGGGGCAACGTCCTTCCGCTGTGCACGGGCGTCCAGCGCGAATTGTTACAAGCGGATGTCGAATGTTCAAAAATGGTTAAAAATTGGGTTTCGGTTGGTTTCAAACATTGGAAACTGTTTATAATGTTAGATAGGGAGGTGAAGATGAGCCGATGGTCAAACGTGTCGTACAACTATTTTTTCTCGCCGTAGGCGGAACGCTGGGCGCCATGTTTTTGCCTGATTTGCTTGCGCTGTTGAATGTAAGCGGCATGCCGCTCATCCATAATTCCTATACGTTGGCGGTGTTGGGCGCTGTTCTTTTCTTTTTGTTGACGTTTTGGCTTGTGGATTATGTTGTGGACATGGTGCGCTGGGTCGAGGAAACATTGGTAAGGGCGCCTGCTGCTGACGTGCTGTTTGGCAGCCTCGGGCTGATTTTTGGTCTTATTATTGCGTTTTTGGTCGTCATGCCGCTGCAATCGTTTCGAATTCAAGTGTTGAACACGGTGCTGCCGATTTTTTTGACGATCTTGCTTGGCTATTTAGGGTTTCGTGTCGGCTTAAAGAAACGGAATGAGCTGATGAACTTATTTTCTCTTTCCAATCGAATGACAAAGAAAAAAGGCGGAGAAACCGAGAACGAGGCGCCGAAAGGTGGAGCGGTGAAAATTTTGGACACAAGCGTCATCATCGATGGGCGGATCGCGGACATTTGCCAAACCGGGTTTTTGGAAGGCCCGCTTGTCATTCCCCGTTTTGTGTTAGAGGAGCTCCAGCATATCGCCGACTCCTCCGATGTGCTGAAGCGAAACCGCGGCCGCCGCGGCTTGGATATTTTAAACCGCATTCAAAAAGAGATGGCGATGAAGGTGGAAATTCATGAGGCCGACTTCAGCGATGTGCAAGAAGTCGACAGCAAGCTCGTCAAACTAGCCAAACAGCTTCAAGGCGTCGTCGTCACAAACGATTTCAACTTGAACAAAGTGTGTGAGCTGCAAAACGTGCGCGTCCTTAATATCAACGATTTGGCTAATGCCGTCAAGCCGATCGTCCTGCCGGGCGAGGAGCTGAATGTGCATGTCATTAAGGACGGAAAGGAACATAACCAGGGCGTTGCTTACTTGGATGACGGAACGATGATTGTTGTCGAAGACGGCAAAGAATATATCGGCAAACGGGTTGACGTCCTAGTCACCAGCGTGTTACAAACATCTGCGGGGAGAATGATTTTTGCCAAGCTGAAGCTGTTGCAAAAAGCGCTGTAAACAGAACAGGGGAAACGTCCAATGAACTACGAAGCGATTGTCTTGGCGGCCGGACAAGGAAAGCGGATGAACGCCGGTATGAATAAGCAGTTTATTGAACTAGGCGGCGAACCGCTCATCGTCCGGACGCTGAAGGTGTTCGACCGCGATGAATGGTGCGCCCGCGTCGTGCTTGTCGTGAATCCGGCGGAGCGAAGCCGCTTTGAGCAACTTGTCGTTCGTTTTCGTATCAAAAAAGTGGCAGCGTTCGCTGAGGGCGGCGAGGAGCGGCAGCATAGCGTCTATAACGGGCTGCAGGCGTTAGAGGGACGGGGCATTGTCCTGATCCACGACGGCGCCCGCCCGTTTATTCACGTCCGCCATTTGCATGAGCTGGCGGATGCAGCCGCCCGATACGGGGCAGCGGTCCCGGCCGTGCGGGTGAAAGACACGATCAAAAAAGTGGACGGTTTGTTTGTCGAACAGACGATTGATCGTTCCAGCTTGTGGGCGGTGCAGACGCCACAAGCTTTTCGTCTGTCTTTGATCGCCGAGGCGCATGAGGCTGCGAAACGGGAAGGCTATCTTGGCACGGACGACGCCAGCCTCGTCGAGCGGCTCGGCAAGCCGGTGAAAATTGTAGAAGGGGACTACCGCAACATTAAACTGACGACCCCGGAAGACATTTTGTTTGCCGAGGCGATTTTAGCGAGCCGCGTCGCGGAGTAAACGGAGGTGAAGACATGTTTCGCATCGGACAAGGGTTTGACGTCCACCAGCTCGTTGAAGGGCGTCCGCTTATCATTGGCGGCGTACATATTCCGCATGAGAAAGGGCTGCTCGGCCATTCGGATGCCGATGTGCTGCTCCACGCGGTGGCGGACGCGTGCCTTGGAGCGATTGGCGCCGGCGATATCGGACGGCATTTTCCTGATGACGACCCGCGCTATAAAGACGCGGACTCAACCGAATTGTTGGCGCACGTATGGACGCTCGTCCGGAAGGAAGGGTATGCATTGGTGAACGCCGACTGTACGATTATCGCCCAAAAGCCGAAAATGGCTCCGTACATTGAGGAGATGAAAGCCGTGATCGCCCGCCTGCTTGAAGCCGAGCGCACACAAGTGAACGTCAAGGCGACGACAACGGAAAAACTCGGGTTTACCGGGCGCGGGGAAGGCATTGCCGCCCAAGCGGTCGTGTTGCTTAAAAAGAGCGGGGAGTAAGGCGCAGCCGTTAGGCGCCGAATGGGGCGAGCCGTCCGTTTTGAACTTTGCCGCGATAAACGGTACAATAAGGGTACAAGTTTGGATGAAAGTGGAGGGTTGGACGATGGCAAAAGACGTGCGCGTGCGCTATGCGCCGAGCCCGACCGGCCATTTGCATATCGGAGGGGCGCGGACCGCGCTGTTTAACTATTTGTTTGCCCGCCATCACGGCGGAAAAATGATCGTCCGCATCGAGGATACGGATATCGAACGGAACGTGGAAGGCGGCGAACAGTCGCAGCTCGAAAACTTACAATGGCTCGGCATCGATTATGACGAGTCCGTTGATAAAGATGGCGGCTATGGGCCGTACCGCCAGACGGAGCGGCTTGATATATACCGGAAGTATGTGGACGAACTGCTCGAGCAAGGACATGCGTACAAATGTTTTTGCACGCCGGAAGAGCTTGAGCGGGAGCGGGAGGAGCAGCGTGCGGCCGGCATCGCCGCTCCGCAATACAGCGGCAAGTGCCGCCGTTTGACGCCGGAGCAGGTCGCGGAACTTGAGGCGCAAGGCAAGCCGTATACGATCCGCCTCAAGGTGCCGGAAGGGAAAACATACGAAGTCGACGATCTGGTGCGCGGCAAAGTGACGTTTGAATCGAAAGATATCGGCGATTGGGTCATTGTGAAGGCGAACGGCATTCCGACGTACAACTTTGCCGTCGTCATCGACGACCACCTTATGGAGATCAGCCATGTGTTCCGCGGTGAGGAGCATTTGTCCAACACGCCGAAGCAGCTGATGGTGTATGAATATTTTGGCTGGGAGCCGCCGCAGTTTGCCCATTTGACGTTGATTGTCAACGAACAGCGGAAAAAGTTGTCCAAGCGCGATGAGTCAATCATTCAGTTCGTGTCGCAATACAAAGAGCTCGGCTATTTGCCGGAAGCGATGTTCAACTTTTTCGCCCTCTTAGGCTGGTCGCCGGAAGGGGAGGAAGAAATTTTTTCGAAAGACGAGCTCATCCGCATCTTCGACGTTTCGCGGCTGTCAAAGTCGCCGTCGATGTTTGACACGAAAAAGCTGACATGGATGAACAATCAATACATCAAAAAACTCGATTTGGACCGGCTCGTCGAATTGGCTTTGCCGCATTTGGTGAAAGCCGGGCGCTTGCCGGCGGACATGAGCGACGAACAGCGGCAGTGGGCGCGCGATTTAATCGCACTGTATCAAGAGCAAATGAGCTACGGGGCGGAGATTGTTCCGTTGTCCGAGCTGTTCTTTAAGGAAGAAGTCGAATACGAAGATGAGGCGCGCCAAGTGCTCGCCGAAGAACAAGTGCCCGACGTGCTTTCGGCCTTTTTGGCCCATGTGCGGGACCTCGACCCGTTTACAGCCGACGAAATTAAAGCGGCGATTAAGGCGGTGCAAAAGGCGACCGGACAAAAAGGGAAAAAGCTGTTTATGCCAATTCGCGCCGCGGTGACCGGGCAAACGCACGGGCCGGAGCTGCCGTTTGCCATTCAGCTGCTCGGCAAACAAAAAGTAATCGAGCGGCTCGAGCGGGCGCTGCAAGAAAAATTTTAGCGGAATAGGTATGCACGTTTGCGTAGTGCGTGTGGTATAATAATACAAAGTTTATCGGTTGAACAAGCGCATAGTGAAAAAGCGTTGACGAGGAGAAGTAGGAAACGCCGTCATCCCAGAGAGAGCCGCCTTGGCTGGAAGCGGCTTATGCCCGGCGTTATCCGAAATGCGCCTCGGAGTCTCCTTTCGAACCGGAACAGGGACGTTCTGCAGTAGAGAGGAGCGGAGCCTCTCCGTTATCGGACTCGAGCGAGTGAAACGGCGTTTTCCCGTTTCGCTAAACAGAGTGGAACCGCGCCAAAAGCGTCTCTGTGTCTTCGGCACAGGGACGCTTTTTTATTCAAAACAACTTAGAGGGATGGAGGGAGGACATGATGTTTAAAACGTTAAAAGAGGATATTGAGGTCATTTTTGAGCAAGACCCGGCGGCAAGAAGCTACCTGGAAGTCATTTTAACGTACTCCGGCTTGCATGCGATTTGGGCGCACCGGATCGCCCATGCGCTTTACAAACGGAAATTTTACTTTCTTGCCCGGTTGATTTCGCAAATCAGCCGCTTTTTCACCGGCATTGAAATTCATCCGGGCGCCAAAATCGGCCGCCGCTTTTTCATCGACCACGGCATGGGCGTGGTGATCGGCGAAACGTGCGAAATCGGCGACAATGTCACGGTCTATCAAGGGGTCACATTAGGAGGGACGGGGAAAGAAAAAGGGAAGCGGCACCCGACGATCAAAGACAACTGTTTGATCGCTGCCGGCGCGAAAGTGCTCGGGTCGATTACGATCGGCGAAAACTCGAAAATTGGCGCCGGGTCGGTCGTGTTAAAAGACGTGCCGCCCAACTCAACCGTCGTTGGCATTCCGGGCCGCGTGGTTGTGCGTGATGGAGTGAAAGTGAAAAAAGATTTGAACCACACCGACCTGCCAGATCCGATCGCTGACCGGTTTCGGGAGCTTGAAGAGGAAATCGCCCGGCTGAAAAGCGAGCTTGAGGCATTGAAACAGCAAGAAAGGAAGAGCGAGTATGAGCAGCATCCGGCTTTATAATACACTGACGCGAAAAAAGGAACCGTTTGAGCCGCTTGAGCCCAACAAGGTCAAAATGTATGTATGCGGTCCGACCGTTTACAACTATATCCATATCGGGAACGCCCGGGCCGCCATCGTCTTTGACACGATCCGCCGCTATTTGGAGTTCCGCGGCTACGACGTGACGTACGTATCCAATTTTACCGATGTCGACGACAAACTGATTAAGGCGGCCCGCGAGCTTGGCGAAAGCGTTCCGGCGATTGCCGAGCGGTTTATCGAGGCGTATTTTGAAGACATTCAGGCGCTTGGCTGCAAAAAGGCGGACATCCACCCGCGCGTGACAGAAAATATCGGGACGATTATCGAATTCATCCAAGCGCTCATCGACAAGGGGTATGCGTACGAGGTGGACGGCGACGTCTACTACCGGACGCGCAAGTTTTCCGGTTACGGCAAGCTGTCGCACCAATCGATCGATGAATTGCAGGCTGGAGCGCGCATCGAAGTCGGCGAGAAAAAAGACGACCCGCTCGATTTCGCCCTTTGGAAAGCGGCGAAAGAAGGAGAGATTTGTTGGGACAGTCCATGGGGGAAAGGGCGGCCGGGCTGGCATATCGAATGCTCGGCGATGGCGCGCAAATATTTAGGCGATACGATCGATATCCACGCCGGCGGCCAAGATTTGACGTTCCCGCACCATGAAAACGAAATCGCCCAGTCAGAGGCTTTGACCGGCAAACCGTTTGCGAAATATTGGCTGCACAACGGGTATTTAAATATTAACAACGAAAAAATGTCGAAGTCGCTCGGCAACTTCGTGCTTGTCCACGATATCATCCGGCAGATTGACCCGCAAGTGCTGCGCTTCTTTATGTTGTCGGTGCACTATCGCCATCCGATCAACTACAGCGAAGAGCTGCTCGAGAGCGCCCGGCGCGGGCTCGAACGCTTAAGGACGGCATATGGCAACTTGCAACACCGGCTCGGAGCGAGCACGAATTTAACCGACGACGATGACAAATGGCTGTCGCGCATCGCTGCGGTCCGCGAATCGTTCATCCGCGAAATGGACGACGATTTCAACACGGCGAACGGCATTGCGGTTCTATTTGAGCTGGCGAAACAAGCGAACTTGTATTTGCAGGAAAAGACGACATCGGAAACCGTTATTGGCGCCTTTTTGCGTGAATTTGAACAGTTGATGGACGTGCTTGGCCTCGATCCAAAGCCAAAGCAAGAAGAGCTGCTTGATGAGGAAATCGAGGCGCTGATCCAACAGCGCAACGAAGCGCGGAAAAACCGCGATTTCGCGCTGGCTGACCGCATTCGCGACGAGTTGAAGGCCAAAAACATTATTTTGGAAGATACGCCGCAAGGGACAAGATGGAAACGGGGATCATAAGCAATGGCGCAGTTTGAGACCGTTCATGATGTCAAACAATTAAATGGCTTGGCGCTCGCCTATATTGGCGATGCGGTTTATGAAGTGTACGTGCGCCGCCACTTGTTGGCGATGGGCAGCGTACGGCCGCACGAGCTGCATCGGCGGGCGATCCGCTACGTGTCGGCCCGGGCGCAAGCAAGAGTCATTTTAACCTTGCTTGATGAAGGCGCGTTGACGGAAGAGGAGCAAGCCATCGTCCGCCGCGGCCGCAACGCGAAATCAGGCACGATTCCGAAAAATACGGATGTGCAGACATACCGGCACAGCACCGCGTTCGAAGCGTTGATCGGCTATCATTTTTTACAGGACAACGGCCGGCGGGTCGACGAGTTAATCGGCCGTTCATTTGCGATTATTGAAAGGGAAGAAAGGGCGTTGGAATGATGGATTACATTATCGGCAGAAACCCGGTCATCGAGGCGCTCAAATCCGGGCGCGACATCAATAAAATCTGGATCGCGGAAGGAGCGCAGCGCCACGCCGTCGAGCCTGTCCTCGAATGGGCGAAGCGGCGGGGCGTGCTCGTCCAATATGTTCCGAAGCGCAAGCTTGACCAAATGGTTGACGGGGTGCACCAAGGGGTGATCGCCCAGGCGGCCGCATACCGCTATTACGAGGTCGACGATTTGTTTGCCCGCGCCGCCCGACGGGAAGAAGCGCCGTTTTTCCTCATTTTGGACGAGCTCGAAGACCCGCATAACTTGGGCGCCATTATGCGCACCGCAGATGCGGTCGGAGCGCACGGGCTCATCATCCCGAAACGGCGGTCGGTGGGGTTGACGCCGACCGTAGCGAAGGCGTCAACCGGAGCGATCGAGCACGTTCCGGTCGCGCGCGTGACGAACTTGGCGCGGACGATCGACGAGCTGAAAGAGCGGGGCGTTTGGGTGGCTGGCACCGATGCAGACGCCAAAGATGACTACCGCTTCCTTGACGGCACGATGCCGTTGGCGCTGGTCATCGGCAGCGAGGGAAAAGGCATCAGCCGGTTAGTGCGGGAAAAGTGTGATTTCTTGTTTCGGCTGCCGATGCGGGGGCACGTCACTTCGCTCAACGCTTCTGTCGCCGCCAGTTTGCTCATGTACGAGGTGTACCGAAAGCGGTATCCGCTAGGGGAATAGCCGATGAACGTTTTAATTGTCGACGGTTACAACATCATCGGGGCATGGCCGGCGCTGCGCCGGCTGAAAGAGGAAGGCGATCTGGCAGCGGCAAGGGATTTGTTGATTGACAAACTGGCCGATTACAAAGGGTTCACCGGGGATCACGTCGTGGTCGTGTTTGACGCCCATCTCGTGCAGGGAAACGAGAAAAAGTATAAAAACTACGATATCGATGTCATTTTTACAAAGGAAAATGAGACGGCGGACGAACGGATTGAGCGGTTGGCGAAAACGCTCATCAACGCGCGCACCAAAGTGTATGTCGCGACATCGGATTATACGGAACAATGGACGGTGTTCGGTCAAGGCGCCTTGCGCAAATCGGCGCGCGAACTTCTGCACGAAATCGAAGAGGTGGAGCGGGATATTTCAAAGAAGTTGCAGTCCATGAAGCAGCATACCCCGACCTTGAAAGTGCCGCTCAATGACCGAGTTGCCGAAATTTTTGAAAAATGGCGAAGAGGGCAAAAATGAGCGGTTGACGCTGTAAAAATTTGTACTGTATAATAAATGTTAGCGATTGATGCGGTCGGGGGGATCAGCGTGGCGGAATGCTTAAAAGTAGACAAGCCAAAGGATTATAAACATTTAGAGGATGAACAGCTTGTTGCACTTGTTCACGAAGGGGATGGAGAAGCGCTTGATTTTTTGATCCACAAATACCAAAACTTTGTGCGCGCCAAAGCCCGCTCATACTTTTTAGTCGGGGCTGACCGCGAGGACATCGTGCAGGAAGGGATGATCGGGCTGTACAAGGCAGTCCGCGATTTTAAGGGGGACAAGCTCTCTTCATTTAAAGCATTTGCAGAACTATGCATCACGAGGCAAATGATTACCGCGATTAAAACCGCGACCCGCCAAAAGCACATTCCGCTCAACTCTTACGTTTCCTTGGACAAGCCGATTTACGACGACGAGTCGGACCGGACGCTGATGGACGTGTTGTCCGGCACGCAGGTGACCGACCCGGAAGAGCTGATTGTCAACCGCGAGGAAGTTGACGATATTGAGCTGAAAATGGCGGAATTGCTCAGCGATTTGGAACGGAAAGTGCTCGCGTTGTATTTGGACGGGCGCTCGTACCAAGAAATTTCCGAAGAGTTAAACCGCCATGTCAAATCGATCGACAACGCCTTGCAGCGCGTCAAACGGAAGTTGGAGAAATATTTGGAATATCGGGAAATCAGTTTGTAGGCGGCGCATCGGCCGATGGCCGAACGGAGGCCAAAAGATGGCATTGACAGCGGAAATGCTGATATGATAAATTTTTATGGACATCTCGCGGGAACGGTCAAACGTTTATGTTAACGAGCAACGTTGGCTCGCGCGCAATGCGGGAGCCGAAACTGCACGGCTGCAAAACAGGCCGGTTGCCTTGGTGCAGGCGCTTGGCGGCCAACAAGTTTTGCCCGATGAGCAACAATCATACCGTCCATCGCGAGACGAAGCAGGCGGTGGGGACAGTTTTGAGCAATCGTGGAGGTACGAGGGATGCAGCGAGTAACCAACTTTTTCAAAGAAGTCGTGCGGGAGTTGAAAAAAGTAAGCTGGCCGAGCCGGAAAGAACTAGTGAACTATACGGGAATCGTATTGGCTACGGTGGCGTTTTTCACCATCTTTTTCGCCGTTGTCGACCTCGGCATTTCGCAGTTGATTCGCCTTGTATTTGAATAAGCGGGCGGATGATATGCTATAATGAAAGATAATCGTGCGAACATGGAACCCGGCAACGGGTTTTTGTTTTGCGCAGAAAACAAAATGAAAACCGCCCTAGGGAGGCTCGCTGATGGAGAAAAACTGGTATGTCGTCCATACATATTCGGGATACGAAAATAAGGTGAAAGCCAATTTGGAGAAACGCGTTGAATCAATGGGAATGCAAGACAAGATTTTCCGTGTTGTCGTCCCGGAAGAAACGGAAACGGACATCAAAAACGGCAAACGGAAAACGACGAAAAAGAAAGTGTTCCCCGGTTATGTGCTTGTCGAAATGATCATGACCGACGATTCGTGGTACGTCGTGCGCAACACGCCGGGCGTGACCGGATTTGTCGGTTCGAGCGGGGCTGGTTCGAAACCGACGCCGCTCATGGAGGAAGAAGTCAAAATGATTTTGAAGCGGATGGGCATGCCGCTTACTGAGATTGATGTCGACTACGAGGTGAATGAAACGGTCCGGATTAAAGAAGGGCCGTTTGCCAACTTCACTGGAAAAATTGAGGCGATTGACCTCGACAAACATAAGGTGAAGCTGCTTGTCGATATGTTTGGCCGCGAAACACGGGTGGAATTGGAGTTTTCGCAAATAGAAAAAATCTAATGGAAAAGAACTTGCAATCGTTATTGAAAAGTGATACTATTTTAAAGTCAGTATGTCTTGAATCTTAGACAAGGCATGCAGCGATGAACTTATACGTGCTGTATAAGGGAGCGAACGTGCTTGATGCGCTAATCCTCCCGGCCGAAACGGGAGATATGAAAGCGGCTCGTCAGATCGGAGCCGGATGGAGTGGGAGGGGCAATCCCTAATACCACATCACGGACTTAAGGAGGTGTGTCTCGTGGCGAAAAAAGTAATCAAGATCGTCAAACTGCAAATTCCTGCAGGGAAAGCAAATCCGGCGCCGCCAGTAGGTCCTGCGTTAGGTCAAGCCGGTGTTAATATTATGGCGTTTTGCAAAGAGTTTAATGCCCGTACCGCTGACCAGGCAGGCTTGATCATTCCGGTTGAAATTACGGTTTTTGAAGACCGTTCGTTTACATTCATCACGAAAACGCCGCCGGCCGCTGTACTGTTGAAAAAAGCGGCGGGCATCGAATCGGGCTCCGGCGAACCGAACCGCAACAAAGTAGCGACGATCAAACGTGACAAAGTGCGCGAGATCGCTGAGCTGAAAATGCCGGATTTGAATGCAGCGAGCATTGAAGCAGCCATGCGTATGGTTGAAGGCACGGCTCGCAGCATGGGCATCGTGATCGAAGACTAAGGCTGGTGTGTTGTCCGGGGGGTTGCGTATTCCGCAACCTCTCTCTCCATGGGCAAAAAAGTCTTTTATGAATGAAGGACAGTCCTTTTCAGAAGGTCGCTGTCTGCTGAATGGTTCGCCTTCGAAAGAAGCGAAGGTTGTTTGATCGTGGGAGGTTTTTCCGCTAAAACCACAATTGAGGAGGATTTTACATGCCGAAAAGAGGAAAAAAATACTTAGAAGCGTTGAAGCTCGTCGACCGCTCCAAAGCATACCCGATTGCTGAAGCAATCGAGCTCGTGAAAAAAACGAACGTCGCGAAATTTGATGCGACGGTGGAAGTTGCGTTCCGGTTGGGCGTTGACCCGAAAAAAGCGGACCAACAAATTCGCGGCGCTGTCGTCCTGCCGCACGGCACGGGGAAAGTAGCGCGCGTGTTAGTGTTCGCAAAAGGGGAAAAAGCGAAAGAAGCAGAAGCAGCTGGCGCTGACTATGTCGGCGATACAGAATACATCAATAAAATCCAGCAAGGCTGGTTTGACTTTGACGTCGTTGTTGCCACGCCGGATATGATGGGCGAGGTCGGGAAACTCGGTCGTATTTTGGGTCCGAAAGGGTTAATGCCAAACCCGAAAACCGGCACGGTCACGTTTGACGTTGCGAAAGCTGTGCAGGAGATCAAAGCTGGTAAAGTGGAATACCGCGTTGATAAAGCCGGCAACATTCATGTGCCGATCGGCAAAGTATCGTTCGACAACGAGAAACTGGCCGAAAACTTCGCCGCCGTCTACGAGGCGATTTTGAAAGCCAAACCGGCGGCAGCGAAAGGGACATACGTCAAAAACGTGACGATTACGTCAACGATGGGTCCTGGCATTAAAGTGGACCCGACGACGGTGGCTGTTGCACAATAACGGTTGACTTTCTGCGTCGAGTCTGATAAAATGCCATTTGGTTGAACAAACGAATATCATTTATACCGTAGACAGTAGGTGCCGTTCCCGGCTTAATTTCCTACCGAGGTATGTGGACGATAAGCAGCGCGCCATAGGCCGGCAGCAGCCGGCGGCCGTGCGTTGAACGCTACCTCCATGTCTACGCGGCATGGAGGTTTTTTATTGAGCCGCCAAACGGTATAACTGGTATTCCACCATTTTCTTTGCAGGAGGTGCAGGACGTGTCGAGCGCGATTGAACTGAAAAAACAAGTGGTTGCCGAGATTGCGGACAAATTCCGCGCCAGCAAGGCAACCGTCATCGTCGATTACCGCGGCCTGAACGTGGCGGAAATGACCGAGCTGCGCAAACAGCTGCGCGAAGCAGGCATTGAGTTCAAAGTGTATAAAAACACGATGACCCGCCGGGCGCTCGCGGAAGTCGGCCTGGAAGGATTGGATGAGGTGTTTACCGGCCCGAACGCCATCGCGTTCAGCAATGAAGATGTTGTGGCGCCGGCAAAAATTTTAAGCGAGTTTGCGAAAACGCATGAGGCGTTGGAGATCAAAGGCGGCGTCATCGAAGGGAACATCGCCAGCAAAGAAGAAATCGATGCGTTGGCGAAGCTCCCGTCCCGCGAAGGGCTGCTTTCGATGCTGCTTAGCGTTCTCCAAGCCCCGATCCGCAACTTTGCGCTTGCGGTCAAAGCGGTGGCTGACAAGCAAGAAGAACAAGGCGCGTAATCGTGCATACCGATGTGCATAACACACCATCAACCAAACAAGGAGGAAATAATGATGACGAAAGAACAAATCATTGAAGCTGTGAAAAATATGACGGTATTGGAATTAAACGAACTGGTAAAAGCAATCGAGGAAGAATTCGGCGTAACGGCGGCAGCTCCGGTTGTTGTCGCTGGCGGTGCGGCAGCCGGCGCTGAAGCAGCAGCTGAGAAAACAGAATTTGATGTCATTCTCGCTGATGCTGGCGCGCAAAAAATCAAAGTTATTAAAGTTGTCCGCGAACTCACTGGTCTCGGCTTGAAAGAAGCGAAAGACTTGGTTGACAACACGCCGAAACCGATCAAAGAAGCCGTTTCGAAGGAAGAAGCAGAAGAAATTAAAGCCAAACTTGAAGAAGTTGGCGCAAAAGTTGAAGTGAAGTAATGGCGTCATTGCAAAAAAAGAGGCTGACCCAAGCAAGGGAAAGCCTCTTTTTTGTTACACTATATATCGGGAGCCGAAGCGGCTTGCCGACAGAGGAGGGATGATGGTGAGCGAACATTATTATTCAGCTGCTCCCACGTCGGAGCGAAACCCGCAAACGTGGACGTTTACGCTCCGGGGGCATGAATTTCGCTTTACAACCGACAGCGGGGTGTTTTCCAAACGCGGTGTCGATTTTGGCACGCAGCTGCTGATCGAAACGTTTGAGGAGCCGGAAGTGGCCGGCGACCTATTGGATGTCGGCTGCGGATACGGACCGATCGGCCTCGCTCTGGCCAAATCGTTTCCGAACCGGCTCGTCCAAATGATCGATGTGAATGAGCGGGCGCTGGAGCTGGCGCGGGAAAACAAGCGTGCAAACCATATCGATAATGTGCGCATTTACCAGAGCGACTTGTTTTCAGAAGTCGGGGAACAGCGGTTTGCGGCCGTTGTCACCAATCCGCCGATCCGGGCCGGCAAGCGGGTTGTCCACGCGATTTTTGAACAAAGCCGGGACCACTTGCTTGACGGCGGGGAGCTATGGGTCGTCATTCAAAAAAAACAAGGGGCGCCATCAGCGCTTGAAAAGCTGAAAGAACTGTTTCCGTTTGTTGAGGTGGCTTCCAAGAAAAAAGGATATTATATCATAAAGGCAAAAAAATGTTGACACTCTTTTTTGGTTGTGGTAACATTATAAAATGCTAAATATGCACATTTCCCACATGAGGGGATGACGTATATTTTTGGACATGATGGAAAAAATGATAAAATCAATATACAGCTAAACATATGGTTTTCTACTGGATAGAAACCATTTTCTTTTTTTCTCCATCCAACGCCTGGTTTCCTCGCACCGGGAGCGTGTGAAATCCCCTTACCGAAACGGCGGCGTCATAGCTGAACCGTTTCCGTCCGGATGGCGGGGGCCAGCCGCATGCATGCCTAGCGCTTTGCCCCGGAATGGCGGAGCGGCCGACGGCCTTGGCGGCATATGCCGCCAAGGCGGCTGGATCAATGCGATGTTCCGCTTCCGGTTTTCACTAATGTCTACATTTGAGGGGTGAATCACTCTTGACAGGCCGACTAGTTCAATACGGGCGACACCGCCAACGGAGAAGTTACGCACGCATTAGCGAAGTGCTGGAACTGCCGAACTTGATTGAAATCCAAACGTCCTCCTATCAATGGTTTCTCGATGAAGGGCTGCGGGAAATGTTCAAGGAAATTTCCCCGATTGAAGACTTTTCTGGCAATCTCTCGCTTGAATTTATCGACTACAGCTTAGGGGAACCGAAATATTCGGTGGAAGAGGCGAAAGAACGCGATGTTACATATGCGGCGCCGCTTCGTGTGAAAGTACGCCTGATCAATAAAGAAACGGGTGAAGTGAAAGAGCAGGATGTGTTTATGGGCGATTTTCCGCTCATGACGGAAACAGGAACGTTCATCATCAACGGGGCGGAACGCGTGATTGTCTCCCAGCTCGTTCGCTCGCCAAGTGTGTATTACAGCGATAAAGTCGATAAAAACGGGAAGCGCGGCTATTCGGCAACCGTGATTCCGAACCGCGGCGCATGGCTTGAATATGAAACGGACGCGAAAGATGTCGTTTACGTCCGCATCGACCGCACCCGCAAGCTGCCGGTGACGGTGCTTCTTCGTGCGCTCGGATTCAGCTCCGATCAAGAAATCATCGACCTGCTCGGCGATAACGAATATTTGCGCAATACGCTCGAAAAAGATAATACCGACAGCACGGAAAAGGCATTGATTGAAATATATGAGCGCCTCCGTCCGGGCGAGCCGCCGACGCTTGAGAACGCGAAAAGCTTGCTTGCGTCCCGCTTTTTTGACCCGAAACGCTACGATTTGGCCAGCGTCGGGCGCTATAAAATCAACAAAAAGCTTCATATTAAAAACCGTTTGTTCAACCAGCGGCTGGCGGAAACGATCGTCGATCCGGAAACGGGAGAAGTCATCGCTGAAGCTGGAGCGATGATCGACCGCCGGACGCTGAACCGCCTGCTGCCGTATTTGGAAAAAGGAGTCGGGCTGCGGACGTACCGTCCGGCTGAGGGAGTGGCGGATGGTCCGATTGAGGTGCAGACCGTGAAAATTTATGCACCGAATGATCCGGACAACGAAAAGGTAATCAACATCATCGGCAACGGCTTTATTGCGGAAGATGTCAAACATATTACGCCGGCGGACATCATTGCATCGATCAGCTATTTCTTCAACTTGCTCCACGGCGTCGGCGATACGGATGACATCGACCATTTGGGCAACCGCCGTCTCCGTTCGGTCGGCGAACTGCTGCAAAACCAATTCCGCATCGGCTTGTCGCGCATGGAACGCGTCGTGCGCGAGCGCATGTCGATTCAAGATACGAACACGATCACGCCGCAGCAGCTGATCAACATCCGCCCGGTGATCGCAGCGATTAAAGAGTTTTTCGGCAGCTCGCAGCTGTCGCAGTTTATGGATCAGACGAACCCGCTCGCTGAACTGACGCATAAGCGCCGCCTTTCTGCGCTTGGCCCCGGCGGATTGACGCGCGAGCGCGCCGGGTTTGAAGTGCGCGACGTTCACTATTCGCACTATGGGCGGATGTGTCCGATCGAGACGCCGGAAGGGCCGAACATCGGGCTCATCAACTCGCTGTCCACTTACGCGAAAGTGAACAAGTTTGGTTTTATTGAAACGCCATACCGGCGCGTCGATCCGGAAACAGGGCGGGTAACGGACCAAATCGATTATTTGACAGCCGATGAAGAGGACAATTACGTTGTAGCGCAGGCGAACGTGCCGCTTGCGGAAGACGGGACGTTCCTTGAGGAAAACGTCATCGCCCGTTTCCGCGGCGAGAACATCGTCGTCAAGCGCGACCGCGTCGACTATATGGACGTGTCGCCGAAGCAAGTTGTCTCGGCGGCGACGGCGTGCATCCCGTTTTTGGAAAATGACGACTCGAACCGCGCCTTGATGGGGGCGAACATGCAGCGGCAAGCGGTGCCGCTATTAGAGCCGGAAGCACCGATCGTCGGCACAGGCATGGAGTATGTTTCGGCGAAAGACTCGGGCGCGGCGGTGATTTGCAAGCATCGCGGCATCGTCGAACGCGTAGAAGCAAAAGAAATTTGGGTGCGCCGGCTCATTGAAGTCGACGGCAAAGAAGTCAAGGGTGATCTAGATAAATATCGGTTGCTGAAATTCGTCCGGTCGAACCAAGGCACGTGCTACAACCAGCGGCCGATCGTGAAAAAAGGCGATATCGTGGAGCAGGGCGAAATTTTGGCCGATGGCCCGTCGATGGATAAAGGCGAATTGGCGCTTGGCCGCAACGTGCTTGTTGCCTTTATGACATGGGACGGCTACAACTACGAAGATGCGATCATCATGAGCGAACGGCTCGTCAAAGAAGACGTGTATACGTCAATCCATATTGAAGAGTATGAAGCCGAATCGCGCGACACGAAGCTCGGTCCGGAAGAAATTACACGCGACATTCCAAACGTCGGTGAAGATGCGTTGAAAAACTTGGATGAGCGCGGCATCGTCCGCATCGGTGCAGAAGTGAAAGACGGCGATTTGCTCGTCGGCAAAGTGACACCGAAAGGAATGACCGAGCTGACGGCTGAGGAGCGGCTGTTGCATGCGATCTTCGGCGAAAAAGCGCGCGAGGTGCGCGATACGTCGCTGCGCGTCCCGCACGGCGGCGGCGGCATTGTCCTTGACGTCAAAGTGTTCAACCGCGAAGACGGCGACGAACTCCCGCCGGGCGTGAACCAGTTGGTGCGCGTCTATATCGTGCAAAAGCGGAAAATTTCCGAAGGCGATAAAATGGCAGGCCGCCACGGAAACAAAGGGGTTATCTCCCGCATTCTTCCGGAAGAAGATATGCCGTTCTTGCCGGATGGCACGCCGATTGACATCATGTTGAACCCGCTCGGCGTTCCGTCGCGGATGAACATCGGGCAAGTGTTTGAGCTGCATCTTGGCATGGCGGCGAAAAAACTTGGCTTGCATATCGCTTCCCCAGTCTTTGACGGAGCGACGGAGGAAGATGTTTGGAACATTCTTGAAGAAGCCGGCATGGCGCGCGATGCCAAAACGGTGCTGTATGACGGGCGGACGGGCGAACCGTTTGACAACCGCGTGTCGGTCGGGATCATGTACATGATCAAGCTTGCCCACATGGTCGACGACAAACTCCACGCTCGCTCGACCGGCCCGTACTCGCTTGTCACCCAGCAGCCGCTCGGCGGCAAGGCGCAGTTCGGCGGCCAGCGCTTTGGCGAGATGGAAGTATGGGCGCTTGAAGCGTACGGTGCGGCGTATACGCTGCAGGAAATTTTGACCGTCAAGTCTGACGATGTGGTTGGCCGCGTCAAAACGTACGAAGCGATCGTCAAAGGGGAAAACATTCCGGAACCGGGCGTGCCGGAGTCGTTTAAAGTGTTGATCAAAGAGCTGCAAAGTCTAGGGATGGACGTCACGATTTTGACGAGCGACGAACAGGAAATCAACATGGAAAACTTTGACGACGATGATGATCATGCGCCGGATGCGATCATGGTCGATGTGAAACCGGCTGAACCGGAAGAAGCCAGCGAAGAAAAAGATGCGGTAACGAAAGAGTAACCGGCAATGGCGAAAAGGCGGGGAGCGTTTCCCCGCCCGCGGCCATTGAGGCGAACGGATGACGAACAAGCCATGGAGCAAAACCGACGGATCAAAGAGGGAGGTATACCCCTTGCTAGATGTCAATAAATTCGAGTACATGAAAATCGGGCTCGCTTCCCCGGAGAAAATTCGTTCTTGGTCGTACGGTGAAGTCAAAAAGCCGGAAACGATCAACTACCGGACGCTAAAGCCGGAAAAAGACGGCTTGTTTTGCGAACGCATTTTCGGCCCGACAAAAGACTGGGAATGCCATTGCGGCAAGTATAAGCGCGTCCGCTACAAAGGGGTTGTCTGCGACCGCTGCGGCGTTGAAGTGACACGGTCAAAAGTCCGCCGCGAACGGATGGGGCATATTGAGCTCGCTGCTCCGGTTTCCCACATCTGGTATTTCAAAGGCATCCCGAGCCGGATGGGGCTTGTGCTTGATATGTCGCCGCGGGCGCTCGAAGAAGTGATTTATTTTGCCTCTTACGTCGTCACCGATCCCGGCGATACGCCGCTGGAGAAAAAACAACTGCTGTCGGAAAAGGAATACCGCGCCTATCGCGAGAAATACGGCCAGTCGTTCCAAGCGTCGATGGGGGCGGAAGCGATCAAAAAGCTGCTTCAGGACATTGATTTGGATAAAGAAGTGGCGGCGTTGAAAGAAGAACTGAAGACGGCGCAAGGACAGCGGCGCGCCCGCATCATTAAACGGCTTGAAGTGCTTGAGGCGTTCCGCAGCTCCGGAAACGACCCAGCGTGGATGGTGCTAGATGTATTGCCGGTCATTCCGCCGGAATTGCGCCCGATGGTCCAGCTCGATGGGGGCCGGTTTGCGACATCGGACTTAAACGATTTGTACCGCCGCGTCATTAACCGCAACAACCGGCTGAAGCGCCTGCTTGACCTTGGCGCGCCGAATATTATCGTCCAAAACGAGAAACGGATGCTCCAGGAAGCGGTCGACGCCTTGATTGACAACGGCCGCCGCGGCCGTCCGGTGACCGGGCCGGGGAACCGCCCGTTAAAATCGCTTTCCCACATGCTGAAAGGGAAGCAAGGGCGCTTCCGGCAAAACCTGCTCGGCAAACGCGTTGACTACTCCGGCCGTTCCGTCATTGTCGTCGGTCCGAACTTGAAAATGTATCAATGCGGCCTGCCGAAAGAAATGGCGCTCGAGCTGTTTAAGCCGTTCGTCATGAAGGAGCTTGTGGAGCGGGGGCTGGCGCACAACATTAAAAGCGCGAAACGGAAAATTGAGCGCGTCCACCCTGAGGTATGGGATGTGCTTGAAGACGTCATTAAAGAGCATCCGGTGCTGCTCAACCGCGCCCCGACGCTTCACCGTCTCGGCATTCAAGCCTTTGAGCCGACGCTCGTCGAAGGCCGGGCCATCCGCCTTCATCCGCTCGTTTGTACGGCATACAACGCCGACTTCGACGGCGACCAAATGGCGGTGCACGTGCCGCTGTCGGCCGAGGCACAAGCGGAAGCGCGCCTGTTGATGCTGGCGGCGCAAAACATTTTGAACCCGAAAGACGGAAAGCCGGTCGTGACACCTTCCCAAGACATGGTGTTAGGAAACTATTACTTGACGATGGAACGCGAAGGGGCGATCGGCGAAGGCATGGTGTTCAAAGATACGGACGAAGCGCTGCTCGCTTACCATAACGGTTATGTCCATCTCCACTCGCGCATCGCCGTCCATGCCGGCTCGCTGAAAAATGAAACGTTTACCGAGGAGCAAAACAACAAACTGCTCTTAACGACGGTCGGCAAACTGATTTTCAACGAAATTTTGCCCAACTCGTTCCCGTACATTAACGAGCCGACGACGGAAAACATCGAAGGGCGGACGCCGGACAAGTATTTCCTTGACAAAGGGGTCAACGTGCGCGAGGAGATTCGCAAGCGCGAGCCTGTGCCGCCGTTTAAGAAAAAAGTGCTCGGGCAAATTATTGCTGAAGTGTTCAAGCGGTTCAAAATCACCGAGACGTCAAAAATGCTGGACCGCATGAAAGACCTCGGTTTCCAATATTCGACGAAAGCCGGGATTACGATCGGCGTCGCTGACATTGTCGTCTTGCCGGAAAAACAAGAAATTTTGGATGAGGCGCAAGCGAAGGTCGATACCGTCTTAAAGCAGTTCCGCCGCGGGTTGATCACCGACGAAGAGCGGTATGAGCGTGTCATCTCCATCTGGAGCGCGGCGAAAGATAAAATCCAAGACCGCTTGATGAAATCGCTCGATAAGCGCAACCCGATCTTTATGATGAGCGATTCCGGAGCGCGGGGGAACGCGTCGAACTTTACGCAGCTCGCCGGGATGCGCGGCTTAATGGCCAACCCGGCCGGCCGGATCATCGAACTGCCGATCAAATCGTCGTTCCGCGAAGGGCTGACGGTATTGGAGTACTTTATCTCGACGCACGGCGCCCGGAAAGGGTTGGCGGATACGGCGCTCAAAACGGCCGACTCGGGATATTTGACGAGACGTCTCGTCGATGTGGCGCAGGATGTCATCGTCCGCGAAGAGGATTGCGGCACCGACCGCGGCATTTTGGCACGCGCATTGACGGATGGCACCGAGGTCGTCGTCAAGCTGGAAGAACGGCTTGTCGGCCGCTATGCGCACAAAACGGTGCGCCATCCGGAAACCGGTGAAGTGATCGTCCGCAAAGATGAAATGATCACTGAAGACATTGCAAACGAAATTATTAAGGCGGGCATTACGGAAGTGTGGATCCGCTCCGTCTTTGCCTGCAACACGCGCCATGGCGTATGCAAAAAATGCTACGGCCGCAATATGGCGACGGGCATGGATGTGGAAGTTGGCGAGGCGGTCGGCATTATCGCCGCTCAATCGATCGGTGAGCCGGGCACGCAGCTGACGATGCGGACGTTCCATACGGGCGGCGTCGCCGGGGACGACATTACCCAAGGTTTGCCGCGGGTGCAGGAGCTGTTTGAGGCGCGCAATCCGAAAGGGCAAGCGGTCATTTCTGAAATCGACGGCACGGTCATTTCCGTGAACGAAACGCGCGACAACCAATATGAGATCGTTGTTCAAGGCGAGGTCGAAACGCGCACGTACGTTGCTCCATACAACGCGCGGATCAAAGTGGAAGAAGGACAGCGCGTCGAGCGCGGTCAGGAGCTGACAGAAGGCTCGGTCGACCCGAAACAGCTGTTGCGCGTGCGCGACATTACCTCTGTGCAAGAATACTTGCTCCGCGAAGTGCAAAAAGTATACCGGATGCAAGGGGTTGAAATCAGCGATAAGCATATTGAAGTGATGGTGCGGCAAATGCTGCGCAAAGTGCGCGTTGTCGATGCCGGCGATACGGATGTGCTGCCGGGCACGCTTTTGGACGTCCATCAGTTTACCGATGTCAACGCCCAAGCCATCCGCGAAGGAAAGCGACCGGCGACAGCCCGCCCGGTGCTGCTCGGTATTACGAAAGCGTCGCTTGAAACGGATTCGTTCTTGTCCGCGGCTTCGTTCCAAGAAACGACGCGCGTCCTGACCGACGCCGCCATCAAAGGGAAGCGGGATGAGCTGCTCGGCTTGAAAGAAAACGTCATTATCGGCAAACTTGTCCCAGCCGGAACGGGCATGGCCCGCTATCGAAAAGTAAAACCTGCCGTCAAGAAGGAAACGGCTGGCGATACGGTTCCATCGAAGTAAAAAGCAGAGATCGGCCGGTTCAAGGCAGCCTTTGACCGGCCGGTCCTTGATAAAAAAATCCGGTTGACAATGAACAAAGAAAATGGTAGTCTAATAAAGGTGTTCCAACAACCTGGTACTTTGGAGGATATGTTACATGTCTTATGAAAAAGTATTGCAGGCTGGGAAAATCGTCATTGGAACCAAACAAACGATAAGGGCTTTAAAGGAAGGGAAAGCAACGGAAGTGATCGTAGCGGAAGATGCCGATTTGCCGATTATCGAAAAAGTGACCGCTGCTGCCAATGAAGCGAACGTGCCGGTCACGAAAGTCGACTCGATGAAAAAGCTCGGCAAAGCATGCAAAATCCAAGTCGGCGCGGCTGCGGTGGCGATTCTCCGTTGATCCGTTTGCCTTTAAACCTTTGTTTGCATACATGATGAACCACCTGGATATGTGGGCTTAAACGATACATGTGAAAGGAGGAACTTTTTCATGCCTACAATCAACCAATTAGTCCGCAAAGGACGCGAGAAAAAAGTATTTAAATCGAAATCCCCTGCGTTGAACAAAGGGTACAACAGCTTCAAAAAAGAACAAACAAACGTGGCGTCTCCGCAAAAACGCGGCGTCTGCACGCGTGTCGGCACGATGACGCCGAAAAAACCGAACTCGGCGCTTCGGAAATATGCCCGTGTCCGTCTGACGAACGGGATCGAGGTAACAGCTTACATCCCGGGGATCGGCCATAACTTGCAAGAACACAGCGTTGTGCTGATCCGCGGCGGACGTGTTAAAGACTTGCCAGGGGTGCGCTACCATATCATCCGCGGTGCGCTTGATACGGCTGGCGTTGCCAACCGGATGCAAGGTCGTTCGAAATACGGCGCGAAAAAACCAAAAGCAGCGAAAAAATAATGAAGTGAAGAGAATGTTTTCCTGAAGGGAGGAAAAACTATGCCACGTAGAGGCCCTGTTGCTAAACGTGACGTATTGCCAGACCCAATTTACAATTCAAAACTTGTTACCCGTTTGATCAATAAAATTATGATCGACGGAAAAAAATCAAAAGCGCAAAAAATTCTTTACACTGCCTTTGATATTATTCGTGAACGAACGGGTAAAGATCCAATGGAAGTGTTTGAGCAAGCGCTGAAAAACGTGATGCCGGTGTTGGAAGTGCGCGCTCGCCGCGTCGGCGGAGCGAACTACCAAGTTCCGGTCGAAGTCCGTCCGGATCGCCGCGTCTCCCTCGGATTGCGCTGGCTTGTGCAATACGCCCGCCTTCGCGGAGAGAAAACGATGGAAGAACGCTTGGCGAACGAAATTATGGATGCTGCCAACAACACGGGCGCAGCGGTGAAAAAACGCGAAGATACGCACAAAATGGCCGAAGCGAACAAAGCGTTTGCCCACTACCGCTGGTAAGAATAGCTGCTTGAAAGGAATAGGTGAAAAGGCGCAATCGACGGCCTGTTCACCTATCTTCCTACATATTTCGGCTTTTTGGCCGCGTGCGCGATCATTTCTCTGCAGAACAAGAGGATGGAGGCGCCATCTATCTATTTTATTTTGAAGGAAGGAGAAAATAACCACTATGGCAAGACAGTTCTCCTTGGAAAATACTCGCAACATCGGGATCATGGCGCACATTGACGCCGGGAAGACGACGACGACCGAACGGATCTTGTTCTACACAGGACGCGTTCATAAAATCGGGGAAGTGCATGAAGGCGCAGCCACGATGGACTGGATGGAGCAAGAGCAAGAGCGCGGGATCACGATCACGTCGGCGGCGACAACGGCACAATGGAAAGGCCACCGCATCAACATCATCGATACGCCGGGGCACGTCGACTTCACGGTTGAGGTTGAACGTTCGTTGCGCGTATTGGATGGAGCTATCACGGTTTTAGACGCGCAGTCAGGCGTAGAGCCGCAAACGGAAACGGTTTGGCGCCAAGCGACGACGTATGGCGTTCCGCGGATCGTGTTCGTCAACAAAATGGACAAGATTGGTGCGGACTTCTTGTATGCGGTGAAAACGCTCCATGACCGCTTGCAAGCAAACGCTCACCCGGTGCAGCTGCCGATCGGCGCTGAAGACCAGTTCTCTGGCATTATCGACTTGGTTGAAATGTGCGCATACCATTACCACGATGAGCTCGGCAAAAACATTGAGCGCATTGAAATTCCGGAAGAATATCGCGATATGGCAGAAGAGTACCATAACAAGCTGGTTGAGGCGGTCGCTGAGCTGGACGAAGAATTAATGATGAAATATTTGGAAGGCGAAGAGATCACGAAAGAAGAGCTGAAAGCCGCCATCCGCAAGGCGACGATCAGCGTTGAATTCTTCCCGGTCTTCTGCGGCTCGGCGTTTAAAAACAAAGGTGTTCAGCTGCTTCTTGACGGCGTTGTCGACTACTTGCCGTCTCCGGTAGACATTCCGCCCATCCGTGGGGTGATTCCGGATACGGAAGAAGAAGTAACGCGTGAAGCGCGCGACGACGCTCCGTTTGCGGCGCTGGCATTCAAAATTATGACCGACCCGTATGTCGGGAAATTGACGTTCTTCCGCGTATACTCGGGAACGCTCGATTCCGGTTCGTACGTCATGAACTCGACGAAACGCAAACGCGAACGGATCGGCCGCTTGCTGCAAATGCACGCCAACCATCGGGAGGAAATCTCGAAAGTATACGCCGGCGACATTGCGGCAGCAGTAGGTTTAAAAGATACGACAACCGGCGATACTCTATGTGATGAGAAAAACCTCGTTATCCTAGAATCGATGCAGTTCCCAGAGCCGGTTATTTCGGTCGCGATCGAACCGAAATCGAAAGCGGACCAAGACAAAATGGGTCAAGCGCTGCAAAAACTGCAAGAAGAAGACCCGACGTTCCGCGCTCACACCGACCCGGAAACAGGGCAAACGATCATTTCCGGGATGGGCGAGCTGCATCTTGACATCATCGTTGACCGGATGCGCCGTGAGTTCAAAGTTGAGGCGAACGTCGGCGCGCCGCAAGTTGCTTACCGCGAAACGTTCCGCAAATCGGCCCAAGTCGAAGGCAAATTCGTTCGCCAGTCCGGCGGTCGCGGTCAATACGGTCACGTTTGGATCGAATTCTCGCCGAACGAACGCGGCAAAGGCTTCGAATTCGAAAACGCCATTGTCGGCGGTGTCGTTCCGAAAGAGTATGTGCCGGCCGTCCAAGCTGGTTTGGAAGAAGCGATGCAAAATGGCGTTTTAGCTGGCTATCCGATCGTCGACATTAAAGCGAAACTGTTCGACGGATCGTACCACGACGTCGACTCGAGTGAAATGGCGTTCAAAATCGCCGCTTCATTGGCGCTGAAAAACGCCGCGACGAAGTGTGAGCCGGTTCTCCTTGAGCCGATCATGAAAGTCGAAGTTGTCATCCCTGAGGAATACCTCGGCGACATTATGGGTGACATCACGTCTCGCCGCGGTCGCGTTGAAGGGATGGAAGCGCGCGGGAATGCCCAAGTCGTGCGCGCGATGGTACCGCTGGCCGAAATGTTCGGTTATGCGACATCGCTCCGTTCGAACACGCAAGGGCGCGGAACATTCTCGATGGTATTTGATCACTACGAAGAAGTTCCGAAAAACATCGCCGATGAAATTATCAAAAAAAATAAAGGCGAATAATTGATTTCTCTTGCTAGTTCCGCTATAAATACTTATGTAAGTAAGACTTGGGAACATTTTGTTCCCAAGCATCCTATACTTACCTAACTATACAAATTCATATTTTACTTTTAAGGAGGATCTTTCTCATGGCTAAAGCGAAATTTGAGCGCACGAAACCGCACGTCAACATTGGCACGATCGGCCACGTTGACCATGGGAAAACGACGCTGACAGCTGCGATCACGACGGTTCTTGCGAAACAAGGGAAAGCCGAAGCAAAAGCGTACGACCAAATCGACGCAGCTCCGGAAGAGCGTGAACGCGGGATCACGATTTCGACGGCCCACGTCGAGTATGAAACAGATGCTCGTCACTACGCGCACGTTGACTGCCCGGGCCACGCTGACTACGTCAAAAACATGATCACGGGCGCAGCGCAAATGGACGGTGCAATCCTTGTTGTATCGGCAGCTGACGGTCCGATGCCGCAAACGCGCGAACACATTCTTCTCTCCCGCCAAGTCGGCGTTCCGTACATCGTTGTTTTCTTGAACAAATGCGACATGGTGGACGACGAAGAATTGCTTGAACTCGTTGAAATGGAAGTTCGCGACCTTCTCTCTGAATACGACTTCCCGGGCGATGAAGTGCCGGTTATCAAAGGTTCGGCATTAAAAGCGCTCGAAGGCGATCCGCAATGGGAAGAAAAAATCATTGAATTGATGAACGCGGTTGATGAGTACATCCCGACTCCGCAACGTGAAGTTGACAAACCGTTCATGATGCCGATTGAGGACGTTTTCTCGATCACAGGCCGTGGTACGGTTGCGACGGGCCGTGTTGAGCGCGGTACGCTCAAAGTCGGTGACCCGGTTGAAATCATCGGTCTTTCTGACGAGCCGAAAGCCACGACGGTTACGGGTGTTGAAATGTTCCGTAAACTTCTTGACCAAGCAGAAGCTGGAGACAACATCGGTGCGCTTCTCCGCGGTGTATCGCGCGACGAAGTTGAGCGTGGCCAAGTATTGGCAAAACCGGGCTCAATCACGCCGCATACGAAATTTAAAGCACAAGTTTACGTTCTGACGAAAGAGGAAGGCGGACGCCATACTCCGTTCTTCTCGAACTATCGTCCGCAATTCTACTTCCGCACAACGGACGTAACAGGCATCATCACGCTTCCGGAAGGCGTTGAAATGGTTATGCCTGGCGACAACGTTGAGATGACGGTTGAGCTGATCGCACCGATCGCGATCGAGGAAGGAACGAAATTCTCGATCCGTGAAGGCGGCCGTACAGTTGGCGCTGGTTCCGTATCGGAAATCATCGAGTAATCAAGAAAAAAGGATGTCCAATCGTTGGACATCCTTTTTTCTTTATCCTGGCTGCCAGAGAATCCTATTCATCACCGTTCTTTCAATCTTTGACGCGGCTTTGCCAAACTTCACCGTTTGGGTGTCTTGTTGAAAATGAGGCGGCCGCTATGTATAATGAGGAAGTGTGGGAAAAGCGAAGAAATCACTTGCAATCTCGCTTACATACGAGTATAATATCAAATGTTGGTCTTTGACTGCGATGAAGTGGAAGGTTGCTGACACACCCGGCCGCTTTGCCACGGCGGTGTGCAGGAAATTTCCATGGAGAAGTCTATTTTCAAAATAGGCGAAGAAGGAGGGAAACCAAAATGGCAAAAGAAAAAATCCGTATTCGTTTAAAGGCTTATGATCATCGAATTTTAGATCAATCGGCAGAGAAAATCGTCGAAACGGCAAAACGTTCTGGGGCGAAAGTGTCGGGGCCGATCCCGCTGCCGACGGAAAGAACGGTCTATACGATTTTGCGTGCCGTTCACAAGTACAAAGACTCTCGTGAACAATTCGAAATGCGGACACACAAACGTTTGATTGACATTATCAATCCGACTCCGCAAACGGTTGATTCGTTGATGCGGCTGGATTTGCCGTCGGGCGTTGATATTGAAATTAAACTTTAATCGATTAGGAGGTGTGACGAATGACGAAGGGAATCTTAGGCAGAAAAATCGGTATGACGCAAATATTTGCGGAAAATGGCGATTTGATTCCGGTTACTGTCATCCATGCAACGCCAAACGTCGTGTTGCAAAAGAAAACGATCGAAAACGACGGTTATGAAGCGATCCAATTAGGGTTTGAAGATATTAGCGAAAAACGCGCCAACAAACCGCAAATTGGCCATGCTGCCAAAGCAAACACGGCACCTAAGCGCTTCATTCGTGAAATTCGCGGCGCCAACATCAATGAGTATGAAGTTGGCCAAGAAGTAAAAGTGGACATTTTCAGCGAAGGCGACATCGTCGATGTCACAGGCATTTCCAAAGGGAAAGGATTCCAAGGGGCCATTAAGCGCCACGGCCAGTCGCGCGGGCCAATGGCTCACGGTTCTCGCTATCATCGTCGCCCGGGTTCGATGGGTGCCATCGCGCCAAACCGCGTATTCAAAACGAAAAACTTGCCGGGACGCATGGGCGGCGAGCGTGTGACGATTCAAAACTTGAAAATTGTCAAGGTCGATCCGGAACGTAACTTGTTGCTCATCAAAGGGAACGTACCGGGCCCGAGAAAAGGATTAGTGATCGTAAAAAGCGCCGTTAAAGCGAAAGCGAAGGCGAAATAACATTTGGCCGAGAAAGGAGGAACTACGTAATGCCAAAAGTAGCATTATATAACCAAAACGGGCAGACAGTCGGAGAAATCGAGCTGAACGATGCCGTTTTTGGGATTGAACCGAATAAACACGTATTGTTCGAAGCTGTCATTATGCAGCGCGCCTCGATGCGCCAAGGAACGCACAAAACGAAAAACCGCGCGGAAGTGAGCGGCGGCGGCCGCAAACCGTGGCGTCAAAAAGGGACAGGACGCGCCCGCCAAGGTTCGATTCGCGCTCCGCAATGGCGCGGCGGCGGCACGGTCTTTGGTCCGGTTCCGCGCAGCTACAGCTACAAATTGCCGAAAAAAGTCCGCCGTTTAGCGATCAAATCGGCATTGTCTTCAAAAGTGCTCGAAAACGACATCGTGGTACTGGACCAATTGTCGCTTGAAGCACCGAAGACGAAGGAAATGGTCAAAATTTTAAACAATCTCTCGGTGGATCGGAAAGCACTCATTGTGACCGACGAGCTCAATGAGAATGTATATTTGTCGGCGCGCAACATCCCGGGCGTCAAAGTCGTTCCGGCCAACGGCATCAACGTGCTTGACGTGTTAAACCACGATAAGCTCGTCATTACGAAGGCGGCCGTGGAGAAAGTAGAGGAGGTGCTTGCATAATGAAAGACCCTCGCGACATTATTAAGCGCCCCATCATCACGGAAAACACAATGAATTTGATCGGGCAAAGGAAATATACGTTTGAGGTCGACGTCAAAGCGAACAAAACGGAAGTGAAAGACGCGGTCGAGAAAATTTTTGGCGTCAAAGTCGAGAAAGTCAACATCATGAACTATAAAGGGAAATTTAAACGCGTCGGCCGCTACAGCGGCTATACGAACCGCCGCCGCAAAGCGATCGTCACGCTGACGCCGGACAGCAAAGAAATCGAACTGTTTGAAGTGTAAGACTAAAAGCGAAGGAGGGACATTCCGATGGCGATTAAAAAATACAAACCGACATCGAACGGCCGTCGCGGCATGACGGTGCTTGATTTCTCGGAGATCACGACAGACCAGCCGGAAAAATCGCTGCTTGCTCCATTAAAGAAAAAAGCAGGCCGCAACAACCAAGGGAAAATTACCGTTCGCCATCAAGGCGGGGGTCATAAGCGTCAATACCGGATCATCGACTTTAAGCGTGACAAAGATGGAATTCCAGGACGCGTTGCTACGATTGAGTACGATCCGAACCGCTCGGCGAACATCGCGCTCATCAACTATGCAGACGGTGAAAAACGGTACATCATCGCGCCGAAAAACTTAAAAGTTGGCATGGAAATCATGTCGGGTCCGGATGCGGACATTAAAATCGGGAATGCATTGCCGCTTGAAAACATCCCGGTCGGTACGCTTGTCCACAACATCGAATTGAAGCCGGGCCGCGGCGGGCAATTGGTGCGCGCAGCCGGAACGTCGGCGCAAGTGCTCGGGAAAGAAGGCAAATATGTCATCGTTCGCCTCGCTTCGGGCGAAGTGCGCATGATTTTGGGCAAATGCCGCGCTACTGTCGGTGAAGTCGGCAACGAGCAGCACGAACTTGTCAACATCGGGAAAGCAGGGCGCGCTCGCTGGTTAGGCATCCGTCCGACTGTTCGCGGTTCGGTTATGAACCCGGTTGATCATCCGCACGGCGGTGGTGAAGGGAAAGCACCGATCGGACGCAAGTCGCCGATGACGCCGTGGGGCAAACCGACGCTCGGATACAAAACGCGCAAAAAGAAAAACAAATCGGATAAATTCATCATTCGCCGCCGCAAGAAATAATGAACGAGCGCAATTCAGAAGGGAGGTTCACTTATGGGTCGCAGCTTGAAAAAAGGTCCGTTTTGCGATGAACATTTGATGAAAAAAATCGAAAAGCTCAATGAAACTGGGCAAAAACAAGTGATCAAAACATGGTCTCGCCGTTCGACGATCTTCCCGCAGTTTGTCGGCCATACGATCGCCGTATATGACGGCCGCAAACATGTACCGGTATACATCACAGAAGACATGGTCGGGCACAAATTGGGTGAATTTGCGCCGACGCGCACGTTCCGCGGCCATGCTGGCGATGACAAGAAAACAAAACGGTAATGAGAGGAGGTTCTGGATATGCAAGCTAAAGCTGTTGCGAGAACCGTTCGCATCGCTCCTCGTAAAGCGCGCTTAGTCATTGACTTGATCCGTGGGAAGGAAGTGGGCGAAGCATTCGCGATTTTGCGCCACACGCCAAAAGCGGCTTCCCCGATCATTGAAAAAGTGTTGAAATCGGCTGTTGCCAACGCTGAACACAACTATGACATGGACGTCAACAACCTGGTCATTTCCCAAGCGTACGTTGATGAAGGTCCAACGTTGAAACGTTTCCGTCCGCGTGCGATGGGCCGGGCAAGCGCCATTAATAAACGCACAAGCCATATTACAATCGTCGTGTCAGAAAAGAAGGAGGGATAATCCGTGGGTCAAAAGGTCAATCCGATCGGTCTGCGCATCGGCATCATTCGTGACTGGGAATCGAGATGGTATGCGGAAAAAGACTATGCAGACCTCGTGCATGAGGACTTAAAAATCCGTGAATACATCAACAAACGTCTGCAGGACGCAGCCGTTTCCCGCGTAGAGATTGAACGCGCCGCCAACCGCGTCAACGTGACGATCCATACGGCGAAACCGGGCATGGTCATCGGGAAAGGCGGTTCGGAAGTGGAAGCGCTCCGCAAAGCGCTCACGCAGTTGACCGGCAAACGCGTTCACATCAACATCGTTGAAATCAAAAAACCGGATTTGGATGCGAAACTTGTTGCGGAAAATATTGCCCGCCAGCTTGAAAACCGCGTATCGTTCCGCCGGGCGCAAAAACAAGCGATTCAACGGGCGATGCGCGCCGGGGCGAAAGGGATCAAAACGATGGTGTCCGGCCGCTTAGGCGGTGCAGAGATTGCACGTTCGGAACATTACAGCGAAGGGACGGTTCCACTCCATACGCTGCGCGCTGACATTGACTATGCGACGGCAGAAGCCGATACGACGTACGGAAAAATCGGCGTGAAAGTATGGATTTACCGTGGGGAAGTCCTTCCGACAAAGAAAAAAGCTGAGGAAGGAGGAAAATAATCATGTTAATGCCAAAACGCGTCAAATATCGCCGTGAACATCGCGGACGGATGAAAGGCCGCGCCAAAGGCGGTACGGAAGTTCATTTCGGTGAATTCGGCCTGCAAGCGCTGGAATCGGCTTGGATTACGAACCGGCAAATTGAGGCCGCCCGTCGGGCAATGACCCGCTACATGAGACGGGGCGGAAAAGTATGGATTCGCATTTTCCCTTCGAAACCGTACACAGCGAAACCGCTTGAAGTGCGGATGGGTTCCGGTAAAGGGGCTCCGGAAGGCTGGGTTGCGGTTGTCAAACCAGGCAAAGTGATGTTTGAAGTGGGCGGTGTTTCCGAGGAAGTGGCACGTGAAGCGTTGCGTTTGGCTTCTCACAAACTTCCGATCAAATGCAAATTCGTAAAACGTGAAGAAACTGGTGGTGAAGCGTAATGAAAGCGAAAGAAATCCGTGAGTTAACCACTGCCGAAATCGAACAAAAAATTAAAGCGTTGAAGGAAGAGTTGTTCAACCTTCGCTTCCAGCTGGCGACGGGCCAACTGGAAAACACGGCGCGCATCCGCCAAGTGCGCAAAGACATCGCCCGTATGAAAACGATCATTCGCGAACGTGAGCTCGCTGCCAATAAATAATGTTTGAGAGGAGGTTTGCGGAATGAGCGAACGCAATCAACGCAAAGTGTACGTCGGACGGGTCGTATCAGACAAAATGGACAAAACGATTACCGTTTTGGTTGAAACGTACAAAAAACATCCGTTATACGGCAAGCGCGTGAAATATTCGAAAAAATATAAAGCGCATGACGAACATAACGAAGCGAAAGTGGGCGACATCGTCAAAATCATGGAAACCCGCCCGCTGTCGGCAACGAAACGGTTCCGCCTCGTCGAGATCGTTGAAAAAGCAGTTGTTCTGTAATCATTTCATTCCAGGTCGGGGAGATAAGTCCGAAAGGAGGTTTCGTCGATGATTCAACAAGAATCTCGCTTAAAAGTAGCTGATAACTCTGGCGCACGCGAAGTGCTTGTCATTAAAGTGCTCGGAGGCTCGGGCCGCCGCTATGCGAACATCGGCGATGTTGTTGTCGCTACGGTTAAAGATGCGACGCCAGGTGGCGTTGTTAAAAAAGGTCAAGTCGTGAAAGCAGTTGTCGTCCGCACAAAACGCGGGGTGCGCCGTCCGGACGGTTCATATATCCGTTTTGACGAGAACGCCTGCGTCATCATCCGCGATGACAAAAGCCCGCGCGGCACGCGTATTTTTGGGCCGGTTGCCCGCGAACTGCGCGACAAAGATTTCATGAAAATCATTTCGTTAGCCCCGGAAGTTATCTAATGGGACGGAAGCACGTTTTAAGGAGGTGCGAATGCGATGCATGTAAAAAAAGGTGACAAAGTGCAAGTAATCTCCGGCAAAGACAAAGGCAAACAAGGCGTCATCCTGGCGGCGTTTCCGAAGAAAAACCGCGTCATCGTTGAGGGCGTCAACATTGTGAAAAAGCATGCGAAACCGTCGCAAGCGAATCCGCAAGGCGGCATCATCGAAAAAGAGGCGCCGATCCATGTGTCGAAAGTGATGCCGTTAGATCCGAAAACAGGCGAACCGACGCGCATCGGCTACAAAATTGTCGACGGTAAAAAAGTGCGCTACGCGAAAAAATCCGGAGAGATTTTAGATAAATAATCGTGACGCAGGAAAGGAGGTACCTTTATGAACCGCCTAAAAGAGAAGTATGTAAAAGAAGTCGTTCCTGCTCTGATGAGCAAGTTCAACTATAAATCGATCATGCAAGTGCCGAAAATCGAAAAAATCGTCATCAACATGGGTGTCGGCGACGCGGTGCAAAACCCGAAAGCATTAGACAGCGCCGTCGAAGAGCTGACGTTGATCGCCGGCCAGCGTCCGGTTGTGACGCGCGCGAAAAAATCGATTGCGGGCTTCCGTCTCCGCCAAGGGATGCCGATCGGTGCAAAAGTAACGTTGCGCGGTGAACGGATGTATGAATTTCTTGATAAGTTGATCTCGGTCTCGCTCCCGCGCGTGCGCGACTTCCGCGGGGTATCGAAAAAAGCGTTCGATGGCCGCGGCAACTATACGCTCGGCATTAAAGAGCAGCTCATTTTCCCGGAGATTGACTACGATAAAGTGAACAAAGTGCGCGGCATGGATATCGTGATCGTCACAACGGCCAACACGGACGAAGAAGCGCGTGAACTGCTGGCGTTGCTGGGCATGCCATTCCAAAAATAATGATCCCATAAGGCAAGGGAGGCGAAATCGTGGCTAAAAAATCGATGATCGCGAAACAAAAACGGACGCCGAAGTTTAAAGTAAGAGCGTATACCCGCTGCGAGCGCTGCGGCCGCCCGCATTCGGTTTACCGCAAGTTTAAACTTTGCCGTATTTGTTTCCGTGAACTCGCATATAAAGGTCAACTTCCTGGCATCAAAAAAGCCAGCTGGTAATCAACCCATTGATTGGGAAGGAGGTAAAACAAAATGGTGATGACAGATCCAATTGCTGATATGCTGACCCGCATTCGGAATGCGAATATGGTTCGTCACGAAAAGCTCGAAGTCCCGGCTTCGAAAATCAAGCGGGAAATCGCCGAAATTTTAAAGCGCGAAGGGTTTATTCGTGATTATGAATATATCGAAGACAACAAACAAGGCATTCTCCGCATCTTCTTGAAGTACGGCCCGAACAATGAACGCGTCATTACAGGGCTGAAACGCATCAGCAAACCCGGTTTGCGCGTATACGTCAAGGCTCATGAAGTGCCGCGCGTCTTAAACGGCTTAGGCATCGCGATTCTTTCGACATCACAAGGCGTCTTAACGGACAAAGAAGCACGGCAAAAAGGCACGGGCGGCGAAGTAATCGCCTACGTTTGGTAATTTATTTGCTCAAGAATGGAGGTGTGTTTGACATGTCACGTGTCGGCAAAAAACCAATTGAAATTCCTGCCGGTGTCACCGTTACTGTGAACGGCAATACCGTTACGGTCAAAGGGCCGAAAGGGGAATTAACCCGCACGTTCCATCCGGATATGACGATCACCGTTGAGGGCAATGTGATCACCGTTACGCGCCCAAGCGATGAAAAACATCACCGCGCGCTCCACGGCACGACGCGCAGCTTGCTCGCCAACATGGTCGAAGGCGTTTCGAAAGGGTATGAAAAAGCGCTCGAACTCGTTGGTGTCGGGTACCGGGCGTCCAAACAAGGGAAAAAGCTTGTGTTGAGCGTCGGTTACTCCCATCCGGTAGAAATTGAGCCAGAGGAAGGGCTCGAAATCGAAGTGCCGTCCCAAACGAAAATTATCGTCAAAGGGGCAGACAAACAACGCGTCGGCGAATTGGCAGCCAACATTCGTGCTGTACGCCCACCGGAGCCGTATAAAGGCAAAGGCATTCGCTACGAAGGCGAATTGGTGCGCCTGAAGGAAGGCAAAACTGGTAAATAACGCGGCATAGCGAAGCGAAAGGAGTGACACTCGATGATTACAAAAGTTGACCGAAACGCGGTCCGCAAAAAAAGACACGCGCGCATCCGGAAAAAAATCTTCGGCACGACTGAACGTCCGCGGTTGAGCGTGTTCCGTTCGAACAAACATATTTATGCACAAATTATTGATGATACAAAATCAGCAACGATTGTCAGCGCGTCGACATTGGATAAAGAGTTCGGCTTAGATTCGACGAACAACATTGAGGCGGCGAAAAAAGTCGGCGAACTTGTCGCCAAACGGGCGTTGGAAAAAGGCATCAAACAAGTCGTCTTCGATCGCGGCGGATATTTGTACCATGGCCGGGTGAAAGCACTAGCGGATGCCGCCCGCGAAGCCGGTCTGGAATTCTAATCACAAAGGAGGGACAACGATGCGTCGTATCGATCCAAATAAACTCGAACTCGAAGAGCGTGTAGTCGCGGTCAACCGTGTAGCAAAAGTCGTGAAAGGCGGACGTCGCCTGCGCTTTTCAGCTCTCGTCGTCGTCGGCGATAAAAACGGCCATGTCGGATTTGGCACCGGGAAAGCGCAAGAAGTTCCGGAAGCGATCCGCAAAGCCATTGAAGATGCGAAGAAAAACTTAATTGAAGTGCCGATCGTCGGCACAACGATTCCACATGAAGTCATCGGCCACTTCGGCGCTGGGGAAATCATTTTAAAACCGGCCTCTGAAGGTACCGGGGTTATCGCCGGCGGTCCGGCCCGTGCCGTATTAGAGCTGGCGGGCATCAGCGACATTTTGTCAAAATCGATCGGCTCGAACACGCCAATCAACATGGTGCGCGCCACGTTCGATGGGTTGAAACAATTAAAACGCGCCGAAGACGTAGCAAAATTGCGCGGCAAAACAGTCGAGGAACTGTTAGGATAAGGAGGGAACGATCATGGCAAAAAAACTGGCGATTACCCTCACGCGCAGCGTGATTGGCCGTCCGGAAGATCAGCGCATTACCGTCAGAACGCTCGGCTTGCGGAAAATGCATCAAACGGTCGTCCATAACGACAATCCTGCCATCCGCGGGATGATCAACAAAGTCGCTCATCTGGTCAAAGTGAAAGAAATTGAGGAATAATCGTAAGGAGGTGCTTCGCCATGAAACTTCATGAATTGCAACCAGCGCCGGGTTCCCGGAAGAAAGCGGTTCGTGTCGGCCGCGGGATCGGGTCAGGCAACGGCAAAACGTCCGGACGTGGTCAAAAAGGTCAAAATGCCCGCTCGGGTGGGGGGGTTCGCCTCGGTTTTGAGGGCGGTCAAACACCGTTGTTCCGCCGTTTGCCGAAGCGCGGCTTCACGAACATCAACCGGAAAGAATATGCAGTCGTGAACTTGGAAAAACTGAACCGTTTTGAAGACGGAACGGAAGTAACGCCGGAATTGCTCCTTGAAACGGGCGTTATTAGCAAGTTGAAATCGGGTGTGAAAATTTTAGGCAAAGGCCAAATCGAGAAAAAACTGACGGTCAAAGCACATAAATTCTCAGCATCGGCGAAAGAGGCCATTGAAGCGGCTGGCGGTAAAACTGAGGTGATTTAATGTTTCGGACAATCTCCAACTTTATGCGCGTCAGTGATATTCGAAACAAAATCATTTTCACTCTTCTTATGCTGATCGTGTTCCGCATCGGAACGTTCATCCCGGTTCCGAGCGTGAACACCGATGTGCTCAAGCTGCAAGATGAATTAAATGCGTTCGGCGTCCTGAACATTTTTGGCGGCGGGGCGCTGCAAAACTTTTCAATTTTTGCCATGGGGGTTATGCCCTACATCACCGCGTCGATTATCGTCCAGCTGCTGCAAATGGACGTCGTTCCGAAATTTACAGAATGGTCGAAGCAAGGCGAGGTTGGCCGGCGTAAATTAGCTCAGTTTACCCGCTATTTCACGATCGTGCTCGGGTTTATCCAAGCGCTTGGCATGTCGTACGGCTTCAACAATTTAGCCGGCGGGATGCTCATTCGAAATCCGGGCATCGGCACGTATTTGCTGATCGCGGTCGTCTTGACGGCCGGCACCGCATTTTTAATGTGGCTCGGTGAGCAAATCACCGCCAAAGGCGTCGGAAATGGGATTTCGATCATTATTTTTGCAGGGATCGTCTCCGGCATTCCGACAGTCCTAAACCAAATCTACGCCCAGCAGTTTGAAAATGTCGGGGAAGATTTGTTTTTGCGCATCGTCCGGCTCCTGCTCGTGGCGTTGGCGGTCATCGCCGTCATCGTTGGGGTCATTTACATCCAGCAGGCGTTCCGGAAAATTCCGATCCAATATGCCAAACGGCTTGAAGGCCGGAGTCCGGTTGGCGGCCATTCCACCCACTTGCCGTTAAAAGTGAACCCGGCCGGGGTTATTCCAGTGATTTTTGCGATCTCATTTTTAATTGCACCACCGACGATCGCATCGTTTTTTGGCACGAATGATGTAACATTGTGGATTCGCCGAACGTTTGATTATACCCATCCGATTGGCATGACGATTTACGTCGTGCTTATTATCGCGTTTACGTACTTTTATGCGTTCGTCCAAGTCAACCCGGAGCAAATGGCGGAGAATTTGAAGAAGCAAGGCGGCTACATTCCAGGCATCCGTCCTGGAAAGAATACACAAGAGTATGTAACGAGAATTTTGTACCGGCTGACGCTCGTCGGCTCTGTCTTTTTAGCGGTCATTGCCGTGCTGCCGGTGTTCTTCGTGAACGTTGCGAACTTGCCACCTTCTGCGCAAATTGGCGGTACGAGCTTGCTCATTGTCGTCGGCGTGGCGCTGGAGACGATGAAACAGCTTGAGAGCCAGCTGGTGAAACGTCATTACCGTGGATTCATCAAATAAAGAAGGCAAGAGCGGGCATCCCTTGCCGATAGGGGGAGTTAGGATGAATTTAGTGCTGATGGGGCTTCCGGGTGCCGGCAAAGGCACGCAGGCCGAGAAAATCGTAGCGGCTTACGGTATTCCGCACATTTCAACGGGCGATATGTTTCGGGCGGCGATGAAGGAAGGAACGCCGCTAGGGCTTCAAGCGAAGCAATATATGGACCGCGGCGACCTTGTTCCGGATGAAGTGACGATCGGCATTGTCCGTGAACGGCTGAGCAAAGACGATTGCCAAAACGGTTTTTTGCTCGATGGATTCCCGCGCACGGTCGCTCAAGCGGAGGCGCTGGAAACGATGTTGGCCGACATCGGCCGCAAACTTGACTATGTCATCCATATCGATGTCCGCCAAGACGTTTTAATGGAGCGCTTGACCGGCAGACGGATTTGCCGCAACTGCGGAGCGACGTACCATCTTGTTTTTCATCCGCCGGCGAAACCGGGTGTTTGCGATAAGTGCGGGGGGGAATTGTACCAGCGCGCCGATGATAACGAAGCGACAGTGGCGAACCGGCTCGAAGTGAATATGAAACAAATGAAGCCGCTCCTTGACTTTTACGAACAAAAAGGCTATTTGCGCCACATTAACGGCGAACAGGACATGGAAAAGGTGTTTGCCGATATTCGTGAATTGCTCGGGGGACTTGCTCGATGATCATTTGCAAAACCGCGCACGAAATCGCCCTCATGCGCGAGGCTGGAAAAATTGTTTCCGCTACGTTGGAAGAGTTGAAAAACCATATTCGCCCCGGGGTCACGACAAAGGAACTGGATGCCATCGCGGAGGAAGTGATTCGTTCCCATGGCGCCGTTCCATCGTTTAAAGGATACCAAGGGTTCCCGGGAAGCATTTGCGCTTCAGTCAATGAGGAGCTTGTGCACGGCATTCCCGGCGACCGTGTGTTATGCGAGGGCGACATTATTACGATCGATGTGGGCGCCCAGTATGAAGGGTATCACGCCGACTCCGCCTGGACGTATCCCGTTGGGGAGATCGATGCGGAGACGAAGCGGCTGCTTGACGTAACAGAACAATCGTTGTATGTCGGACTCGCCGAGGCGAAGCCAGGCGCTCGTTTGACGAACATTTCTCATGCGATTCAAACGTATGTTGAAGCGCACCATTTTTCCGTCGTTCGCGAGTATGTGGGGCATGGAATTGGTCAACACTTACATGAAGACCCGCAAGTCCCGCATTATGGGCCGCCGAATAAAGGGCCGATTTTGCGTCCGGGGATGACGCTATGCATCGAACCGATGGTCAATGCGGGCAGCCGCCATGTCAAAACGTTGGCTGATGACTGGACCGTCGTGACGGCGGACGGAAAACGGTGTGCCCATTTTGAACATACGATTGTGATTACGGAAAATGGCTATGAAATTTTAACGTGAACGGATCGAGGCAGAGCCGCCTCGAGGCGCTCGGGCAGATCGGCGAACCGTTTTCAACGTTTGCAGTTGTCTAAAGCTGTTTCGCCGATTCCGCGATCAAGGCGGCCGCTTACCGACCTTCCCGCTCACCGTGGACAATTGCGCCGCCTTATGTCCGTCCGGTTTTGCGTAACACAATGTTACTCATTCGAAGGAGGGGGAGCCGCTCGATGGCAAAAGACGATGTCATTGAAGTAGAAGGCACCGTCATTGAAACATTGCCAAATGCGATGTTTCGTGTAGAATTAGAAAATGGGCATACGGTATTGGCCCATGTGTCCGGCAAAATCCGCATGCACTTCATCCGCATTTTGCCCGGCGACCGAGTGACGGTGGAATTGTCGCCCTATGATTTGACGCGTGGACGAATCACGTATCGGTATAAATAAAAGATTGCACTCCGTTTAATAAGGAGGTAAACAACATGAAAGTGAGACCATCTGTCAAACCGATTTGCGAAAAATGCAAAGTTATTCGCAGACGCGGCAAAGTCATGGTCATTTGTGAAAATCCAAAACACAAACAACGTCAAGGGTAATTTCCAAGGAGGTGTACTACGATGGCACGTATTGCAGGTGTTGACATTCCGCGCGACAAGCGCGTAGTCATTTCGTTAACATACATTTACGGGATCGGCAAACCAACGGCGCAAAAAATCTTAAAAGAAGCAGGGGTATCGGAAGACACGCGCGTCCGTGACTTAACGGAAGAAGAGCTTGGCCGCATTCGCGAAATCGTCGGCCGCTTAAAAGTGGAAGGGGATTTGCGCCGCGAAGTATCGTTAAACATTAAACGGCTGATGGAAATCGGTTGCTATCGCGGACTCCGCCATCGCCGCGGATTGCCGGTTCGCGGCCAAAACACGAAAAACAATGCCCGCACGCGCAAAGGTCCGCGCCGTACGGTAGCGAATAAGAAAAAATAATCACGCAAAGGAGGTCATTTGACGAATGGCACGCAGAACAAACACTCGCAAACGCCGGGTGAGAAAAAATATTGACACTGGCATCGCTCATATCCGTTCGACTTTCAACAACACGATCGTGACGATTACGGACGTTCATGGCAACGCCATCGCCTGGGCGAGCGCCGGTTCGCTCGGATTCAAAGGCTCGCGTAAATCGACGCCGTTTGCGGCGCAAATGGCAGCCGAAGCGGCAGCGAAAGCGTCGATGGAACACGGCATGAAAACGGTCGAAGTGAACGTCAAAGGTCCGGGGGCTGGCCGTGAGGCAGCGATCCGTGCGTTGCAGGCAGCCGGGTTGGAAATTACGGCGATCAAAGACGTCACTCCAATCCCGCACAATGGATGCCGTCCGCCAAAACGTCGCCGCGTGTAACGCCCCTGTATAGAATTTGAACCATTGTCAATAATGGGATATGATAAAGACCGTGACAGGGAAGCCGGCTTTGGCCGCCGGCAAGCTGAAAGAGAGAGATTCATGGGGGAATGTTATTAGGCGTGTACCGTTTGGTCGGGGTCTCGACGTTTTGAAGGAGGGTATAATAATCGATGATTGAAATTGAAAAGCCGAAAATTGAAACGGTCGAACTGAGCGAAGATGCCAAATACGGCAAATTCGTCGTCGAACCGCTTGAGCGTGGATATGGTACAACTTTAGGGAACTCCTTACGTCGTATCCTATTGTCTTCACTCCCTGGTGCGGCTGTGACATCGGTGCAAATCGACGGTGTACTGCACGAGTTTTCAACGATTGACGGCGTCGTCGAGGATGTGACAGCCATCATCTTGAATATCAAAAAATTGGCGTTGAAGATTTATTCAGACGAAGAGAAAACGTTGGAAATTGATGTGCAGGGTGAAGGAGTTGTCACGGCTGCCGATATTACTCACGACAGCGATGTAGAAATTTTAAACCCGGACCTTCATATTGCTACGCTGGCGGAAGGCGGTCGCCTGCGCATGCGCATGACCGCCAGACGGGGACGTGGGTATGTCCCGGCCGAGGCGAACAAGCGCGAGGACCAGCCAATCGGCGTGATTCCGATCGACTCCATCTATACGCCGGTCTCCCGTGTTTCCTATCAGGTCGAAAATACACGGGTCGGCCAAGTGACCGACTATGACAAATTGACGATCGACGTTTGGACCGATGGGAGCATCGGGCCGAAAGAAGCCATTTCCCTTGGGGCGAAAATTTTAACCGAGCACTTGAACATTTTTGTCGGCTTGACGGATGAAGCGCAAAATGCTGAAATCATGGTAGAGAAAGAGGACGATCAAAAAGAAAAAGTGCTGGAAATGACGATCGAGGAGCTCGATCTGTCTGTCCGTTCCTACAACTGCTTGAAGCGTGCCGGCATTAACACCGTTCAGGAGCTGACGCAAAAAACGGAAGAGGATATGATGAAAGTGCGCAACCTCGGCCGCAAATCGCTCGAAGAAGTGAAAGCGAAGTTAGCGGAGCTGGGGCTTAGCCTCCGTAAAGACGATTAAGCGCCAGCCCCGCCCTGTGGGGCGGACATGCGCGTTGGCCATAGATTTGGCGTTAAGCGCCGATCGACTACGACAGCAATGAGGAACACATCATTTTAAAAGGGAGGGACATTTGATGTCGTACAGAAAACTAGGACGCACGACTTCTCAACGGAAAGCATTGCTTCGCGATTTAGCGACAGATTTAATCATCAATGAACGCATCGAAACGACGGAAGCGCGAGCAAAAGAATTGCGCTCGGTTATCGAAAAAATGATCACGCTCGGCAAACGCGGCGATTTGCATGCCCGTCGTCAAGCAGCGGCATTTATCCGCAAGGAAGTCGCCAACAGTGAAACCGGCCAAGATGCACTGCAAAAGCTGTTCAGTGACATTGCGCCGCGCTACCAAGACCGCCAAGGCGGCTATACACGCATTATGAAACTTGGTCCTCGCCGCGGAGACGGGGCGCCGATGGTCATTATTGAGCTCGTGTAACGGTTTCATTTCAACAAGGGCGAGACAGTTTCGTTTGAACTGGATCTATGCCCTTTTTTTGTTTACCATCATTTAGCAAGGCACGGCCGGAAACGTGCCAAGGCGAGGAGAAACAATCATGGCCGAACCGATCCTTTCGATCGAAGGAGTGTATTTCCGTTATCCGAACCAATCGGAGTATGCAGTGCAAAACGTGAGCTTCCAGGCCGGACGCGGGGAGTGGCTGGCGATTGTCGGCCATAACGGATCCGGAAAGTCGACCGTTGCCCGGCTGTTAATCGGTTTGCTTCGGCCGGAGCGGGGCGTCATTCGCCTGTTTGGGCGCCCTCTCGATGAAACGACCGTCTGGGAGGTGCGCCGGCGCGTCGGCATGGTGTTTCAAAATCCAGATAACCAATTTGTCGGGACAACTGTCGAGGATGATATCGCCTTTGCCCTTGAAAATAATGGTGTTCCGCGCGATGAAATGATTGAGCGCATCCGTGAAGCCATCCGCCTGGTGCATATGGAGGCGTTTCTCGAACACGAGCCGCACCGGCTTTCCGGCGGGCAAAAGCAGCGTGTCGCTATCGCCGGCATTTTGGCGCTTCACCCTGATATGATCATTTTGGATGAAGCGACATCGATGCTCGACCCGCGGGGAAGGGAAGAGGTGCTCGAGACGGTTCGCCGCTTGAACCGGCAACAGCGCATTACAGTATTGTCGATCACGCACGATTTGGAGGAAGCGGCGAAAGCCGACCGCATCATCGTGATGAACAAAGGTGAGGTCATGGCGGAAGGGACGCCGGAGCAAATCTTTCGGCTTGGGGGCAAGCTTGAGCGCATCGGCCTTGATTTGCCGTTTGCCGTGAAAATGGGCAGCCGTTTGCGGGAACAAGGCATTCCGCTTCGTTCCGCACACTTGACGACGGAGGAGTTGGTCGAAGAGCTATGGACATTGTATTCGAAAAAGTAGAACATGTATACAATGCCCGTTCGCCGCTCGCCCGCCGGGCGCTGTATAATGTGAATGTGTCGATTCCCAGTGGGGCATACGTCGCCATCGTTGGCCACACCGGTTCGGGCAAATCGACGCTCCTTCAACACTTAAACGGCTTGCTGCAACCGACAAGCGGCACGATAAAAATCGGCGATGAGATCATCACCGGCGACAAGCGGCCGAAGCAGCTCAAACCGCTGCGCAAAAAGGTTGGGATTGTGTTCCAATTTCCGGAACACCAGTTGTTTGAGGAAACGGTCGAGAAGGATATTTGTTTTGGCCCGCTTAATTTCGGCGTTTCCGAAGAAGAGGCGAAACGGAAAGCGCGAGAGCTTATCAAACTAGTCGGGCTCAGCGAGGATGTGTTGGCCAAATCGCCGTTCGATTTAAGCGGCGGGCAAATGCGGCGCGTCGCCATTGCCGGCGTGCTGGCGCTTGAACCGGAAGTGCTGGTGCTTGATGAACCGACCGCTGGGCTGGACCCACGCGGGCGGAAAGAGATTATGGAGATGTTTTACCGTCTTCATTGCGAAAAACGGTTAACAACGGTGCTCGTGACTCATAGTATGGAAGATGCCGCCCGCTATGCCGACCAAATCATCGTCATGCATGAAGGGACGGTGTGGGGGCAGGGAGCGCCGGAAGAGGTGTTCCGCGATGCCGATCGGCTTGCCGCCATTGGCCTTAGCGTACCGGAGACGGTCAAGTTGAAGCGGGAGCTGGAAGCGCGGTTTGGGGTCGCCATTCCCTCTCCGTGTTTGACGATCGAACAGACGGTGGAGGCCATCCAGCAACTGTTTTCTAGGGTGAGCATTCATGACTAATCATTTCATTATCGGGCAATACGTGCCCGGCCATTCGCTCATTCACCGCTTAGATCCGCGGGCGAAGCTGCTGATCGTATTCGCCTATGTTTTCATCGTTTTTTTGGCGAATAATGCGGTGACGTATGCGGTGCTGTCGTTGTTTACGTTTGCTTTTGCAGCCCTGTCGCGCATCCCGCTTTCTTTCATTTTGCGCGGCTTAAAGCCGATTTTATGGGTCGTGTTGTTTACGTTGTTATTGCATGTATTGATGACGAAAGAAGGGGATGTCCTCTACCGGATTGGCGCGCTGTCCGTTTACGAAGGCGGCATTCGGCAAGGAATTTTTATTTCCATGCGATTTTTGCTCCTTGTGCTCATGACGACGATGCTGACGCTGACGACAACGCCGATTGAAGTGACCGATGGCGTCGAAAGCTTGCTTAGTCCATTGAAAAAATGGCGCGTGCCGGTTCATGAGCTCGCCTTAATGATGGCGATTTCGCTCCGCTTCATTCCAACTTTAATGGAAGAAACAGAAAAAATTATGAAAGCGCAAGCCGCCCGCGGCGTCGACTTTTCCGGCGGCCGGTTCTCTGAGCGGATGAAGGCGATCGTCTCGCTTCTTGTGCCGCTGTTTATCAGTTCGTTCAAGCGGGCGGATGAGCTGGCGACGGCGATGGAAGCGCGCGGCTACCGCGGCGGCGAAGGGCGGACGAAACTCCGCCAGCTTGCTTGGAAGCCGGCAGACACCGTGTTGTTAGCCGCTACGGCCCTGCTGGCGCTGTTGCTCTTTTTATTACGCTCATAGCGGAGGAAGGCCATGACGAGACGGATCAAATGCGTGGTAGCGTATGACGGCACCCATTTTTCCGGTTATCAAATTCAGCCGGGAAAACGGACGGTGCAAGGCGAGATTGAGGAAGTGCTCAAACGGATGCATAAAGGGAAAGCCGTGCGTGTAACGGCTTCCGGGAGGACGGATGCCGGGGTTCACGCCTATGGGCAAGTCATTCACTTCGATACGGCGCTTGTGCTTTCTCCTGAACAGTGGAAAAGAGCGTTAAACGCCCAGCTTCCGGACGATATCGCCGTTCGTTCGGCAGAGGAGGCAGACAGCACCTTTCATGCCCGCTTTTCGGCCAAGGCAAAAGAGTACCGCTACAAAGTGTGGACTGCCGCCGACCGCGACGTCTTTCGCCGCCATTACTGCGCGTGGCATCCATACCCGCTGCATATCGGCGCCATGGATGAAGCGCTTCGCCAACTGATCGGGACGCATGACTTTACGAGCTTCTGCTCCGCCAAAACGGAAATGGAGGATCGCATACGCACCATTTACCAGGCAGAGGTGGAAACCGACGGTTCGATGATGGAATTCCGGTTCATCGGCAGCGGCTTTTTGTACAACATGGTGCGCATCATCGTCGGCACAGTGCTTGAAATTGGCCAAGGGAGGCGGTCCCCGGCAGACATTGCAGCATTGCTTGCAGCCAAAGACCGGAGACTCGCTGGCCCGACGGCGCCGGCGGAAGGATTGTATTTATGGCGGGTGTACTATGATGATGAGTTTTTCGCCGTCAGTTGACCGGTGGTGAACACCGTGTTCGAAAGTCGTCTCACGCTTTTAGATGACAAAAAACCGGGGCGCCATAAGTGAAGACAACGAGTCCCCGTGTAACATCTTCTTGACATTGGCGTTCCGGCAAGCTATTATATCATATGGCATGTATTTTCCACGATTAGCCCCGGACAGCAATCGTGTTGAAATAAACAACTTTACTTGTTCATTTTTCTTTTTAGGAGGGAACTACATTGCGTACGACTTATATGGCGAAACCGAATGAAGTAGAGCGTAAATGGTACGTTGTCGACGCAGCCGGCAAAACGTTGGGTCGTCTGGCCAGCGAAGTCGCAGCGCTGTTGCGCGGCAAACATAAACCGACATTCACTCCGCACGTTGACTGCGGGGATCATGTGATCGTCATCAATGCTGACAAAGTGGAACTGACAGGGAAAAAGTTAACGAAAAAATTGTACTATCGCCACAGCTTATATCCAGGCGGTTTGAAAGTGAGAACGGCGCTCGAAATGCGCACGAATTATCCGGAACAAATGATTGAACGGGCGGTGCGCGGCATGCTTCCAAAAGGCAGCCTTGGCCGTCAAATGTTCAAAAAACTGCATGTTTACCGCGGAAGCGAACACCCGCATCAAGCGCAAAAACCGGAAGTATACGAACTTCGCGGATAATTGACAAGGGAGGGTATTTATTTTGGCACAAGTACAATATTACGGTACAGGTCGTCGCAAAAGCTCGGTTGCTCGCGTCCGCCTCGTCCCGGGCGATGGACGCATCATCGTCAACAAACAAGACATTCGTGAATATATTCCGACAGAAGCGCTTATCGAAATGGTAAAGCAACCGCTTGTACTGACAGAAACGCTCGGCAGCTACGACGTGTTGGTGAACGTTCACGGCGGCGGATTTGCCGGCCAAGCGGGCGCCATTCGCCACGGCATCGCCCGCGCGTTGCTTCAAGTCGATCCGGAATTCCGCACCGTATTGAAGCGCGCTGGCTTGCTGACGCGCGATGCCCGCGTCAAAGAGCGGAAAAAATACGGGCTCAAAGGCGCCCGCCGCGCTCCGCAGTTCTCGAAACGTTAACCGTGTTGTCCAACCCAGCCAGTTTGGCTGGGTTTTTTGCTTATTTCTGCCTTTGGCCCGCGCGCATGTTTGCGTTCGATCGTTAAACACTACATCGTAAAGGAGCGTGAAACACGATGACAGTCATCACTTCATTCGCGGAAAAAAGGCAGGAAAAGCAGCTCCGCTATGAGCGGAAAATGCTGCGGGAGTTGTCGCTGGAGAAATTGCGGGCCAAAGTGTTGGAACATTTTACCCCTTTCTATCAAATGTACCGGATTTTCCCATCTACTGTTGAGGAAGGCTGCATTGATCTGGCCATTGAAGCGTATTTGCTCGGCGCCCATTACAGCCGGTTCGGCTATTATGGGGAGTCTGTGGACAGCGTGCGCCGACGTTGCGCGCAAGAGGAGAAATATTTAATTGACACACTTTTTGATTTTCTCTGCTTTTGGGGCAACATCGACGACGATCTGCTCGGCCAGTCGCTCTATTACGCCTGCGAGCAATATATCGTCGGCTGGTGGACCGAAGGGTTTGAACGGGGAAAAAAACGGCGCCGCCTAAAACTTCACTGAATAAGTTCTATTCCCGCCCCTTGTCCCATATAAGATAGAGAAGGGAAACGTGCGGGAGGAGAAACGATGAAAGAAAAATGGAAGTGGCTTGTCGCCTTTGCCGCGGCTGCCATTGCGGGAATTTTGTTATTTCCGTCTTTATTTTCTGATCTGACCTCAACAAAACCGTGGAATCTCCCATTGTCCGGGCGAATTATCGTCCTAGACCCCGGCCATGGCGGGCCGGATGGCGGGGCGGTCGGCGGCGAGGTGCTGGAAAAAGAAATCGCGCTCAACGTCGCGAAAAAATTGCGGGACTACTTGCAGCAACAAGGAGCGCTCGTTCTGATGACGCGGGAGACAGACCGCGATTTGGCCAGCCCGTCCACGCGCGGCTACAGCCGGCGGAAAACGGAAGATTTGCACGAACGAACATCATTCATTAACCATTCCGATGCGGATTTGTTTATCAGCATTCACCTCAATGCCATTCCATCCCCGCGCTGGCGGGGGGCACAGACGTTTTATTACGGCTCGCTCATCGAAAACGAGCGGCTCGCCAAATTCATCCAAGCCGAGTTGCGGCGCAACTTGGAAAACACCCACCGGGTAGCGAAAATGATTGATACCGTTTATTTGCTAAAGCATGCCAAAAAGCCCGGAGCGCTCGTTGAAGTTGGATTTTTATCGAATCCGGACGAGCGGGAGCTGCTCGCCTCTGACCATTACCAGACGAAACTCGCCGCCTCGATTTACAAAGGAGTGCTGCGTTACTTTTCGAACGAACCTACCCCTCGCGAATAGCGGGGTTTTTTATCGTCCCGAAGCGGGAAAGGCCCTGCTTCCAAGCGGGGAAGAACGGCCAAGGCGAGAGAACCGTTCTCCCCCGTCCAAAAGCGCGCCATCGCCATTCATACATCTGAAAAGAACACTCAATGTAACGAATGCCGAAAAGCCGGGACAGGCAGGGGGCCGAAATGGAAGCCATCTGGCGGTTTATGGTATACCTGAATCCGTGATAAAGACGCGTTCAAAGCTGCCAAGAAAACTGGATCAATCAACAAAATATTGCACTCGGGGTTCTTCACCTAATAGGTGAACATTCGAAATGGAGTCGAAGTCTCGACACGATTGGGTTTCCCAGCATTTTTGATACACTTCTGTCACGGATTCAGGGTATAGTAAATATATAAGGGAACTATTGATTTGAAAAAGGGTTGGTGAATACGATGCTGACGGAAAACGAAGTGCGAGCCATTCTTGAAAACATGAAAGACCCGTTTTTAAACAAGACCTTTAAGGAAACAAACGCCATTCAAGAAATTAAAATTAAGGAAGAGAAAAACCATGTCAGCGTAAAGATCGCGCTTGCCAAAACCGGCACGCCTGACCAACTGCGCGTGCAAACGGCGATCGTCCAGCAGCTGAAAGAGGCTGGCGCCGCATCCGTCGGCTTGCGGTTTGCCGAACTGCCGCGCGAAGTGGTTGAGAAATACAGCGACAATCCGCAAAAAACGACGTATATCGCCATCGCCAGCGGCAAGGGCGGCGTCGGAAAATCAACGGTTTCCGTCAACTTAGCGGTCGCGCTCGCCCGGCTTGGCAAAAAAGTCGGGTTGATCGACGCCGATATTTATGGGTTTAGCGTTCCAGACATGATGGGAATTACTCAGCGTCCGACAGTGCGGGGCGATAAAATCATCCCCGTCGAGCGGTTTGGGGTGAAAGTCATTTCGATGGCCTTTTTCGTCGAGGACAATGCTCCGGTCATTTGGCGCGGCCCGATGCTTGGAAAAATGCTGAACAACTTCTTCAAAGAAGTTGAGTGGGGCGACTTGGATTACTTGCTGCTCGACTTGCCTCCAGGCACCGGCGATGTCGCGTTAGACGTGCACACGCTTTTGCCGTCATGCAAAGAAATTATCGTCACCACTCCGCACCCGACCGCCGCGTTTGTCGCCGCCCGCGCCGGAGCGATGGCGCTGCGCACCGACCACGAAATTATCGGTGTCATTGAAAATATGTCGTATTACGAAAGCCGGAAAACGGGTGAGCGGGAATACGTCTTTGGCAAAGGCGGCGGGGAAAAGCTGGCAAAGGAGCTGAACACGGAGTTGCTCGGGCAGCTGCCCCTTCAGCAGCCGGACTGGAACGATGATGATTTCGCTCCGTCCATTTACGCCGAAGATCATCCGATCGGAAAAATTTATATGGACATCGCCCGCAAAATAGCGGAGAAATATTAAGGGGAATAACGAAAAAGGTGTCCGATGGCGCGGAACTGCATTGCATCGCCTGCTCTTTGGAACGTTGCGATCCCGTCCCCCGCCGGACACCTTTTTTTGATTGATTATCCTCCCCCGCCTTGTTGGTTGCCTCCGTCGCTTTCTTCCCCTTCTCCTCCTTCCCCTTCCCCTTCTCCTTGTTTTTCAGCGCCTTGTTGGAGCGATTCCGCCGCTTTTGTCAGCATATCTTGAATTTTGGCTTGGTACAGCGGGCTGTTTAGCGTTTCTGTAACCACCTTTTGCAAGTGTTGGCGGAACTCTTTGCTTTTCACTACTTCGATCATGGCCTTTTCCATTTCTGGATCTTTTAAAATGTCCATCATCATCTGTTGATAGTCGGGATCCTTCATCAGCGCTTTTATCATTTTTTCATGTTCCTTTTGCAGTCCCTTGGCAAAGCTTTCGGCAAATTTCGGGTCTTTTAAAGCGGTTTCCCAAAATTTTTTCCCTTGTTCCGATGTCAGCACCTTTTCGAGTGTATCTTTCACAGCGGCTTGATCCATCACAAGTTGCTGCTTCATTTGGTCTTCCGCCATAATATCTTGAATCGCCTTTTTCCCCTCATCTGTTTTTAAAATGTCGACGACCATTTTTTTCGTTTCGTCATAATCCGGGGGAGGAGGGCTGATTTCTTGGGGAGCACATGAGCTGAGCACGAGAAAACTGAGCAAGAGGAGCATTAGGCACTTGGTCATAAAAATGAGCTCCTTTCTGCAAAAATCCCTCACCTTTAATATGAATGTTGGGGAAAAAAATATGCATTTGGCTGAATGGAAGCTGGCTTTTTCAAGAGGGTGCTGGTAAAATGTTAAGCGGGCTATGTTGAATAATGGAGGATGAAACAAACTGTGAACAGCCGCAAATGGGTGCGTTTATTTTTGACCACGCTGCTGATCGGCGGAATCGCGACAGCAGCCGTCGGGATAGTTTTGAATTGGAAAGAGTTTGGACATCTCCTTGTACGTTTCGAGGTCATTGAATTTCTTGCCGTATTGCTTTGGCATGTCGGCGTCGGCTTTATTTTCAGTGTCATCAGCCAGGCGGGCTTTTTTGCCTATTTGACCGTCCATCGGTTCGGACTTGGCATGTTCCGTTCCCTCTGGAACGCTGTCCAGCTTGTTTTGATCATGTTCGTGCTGTTCGATCTAGTCTATTTCCGCTACATGGTGTTTGCGGATAAAGGCGATTCGATCATCCCGTATGTATTGACCGCCTTGTTTATTTTGGCGGTTGGCTTAGCCGTTGCCTACATAAAAAGCGCGCAGACGAACAAAGGGGCATTCGTCCCGGCGCTGTTCTTTATGGTCGTGGTAACGGTGATTGAATGGTTTCCCGTTTTGCGCATCAATGACCGAGACTGGTTATATTTGATGCTGATTCCGTTACTAGTATGCAATGCATATCAACTTCTTATACTGCATAAATTGACAGGCGGCGCAGGATCGTCCGCGTAAAGCGCCGCCTGTTCTTTTTTGTCGGGCCGCTCATTCTAAAAGGAAACATGATCAGGATAACATCCAACTGCAGCGGCCATGCTAAAGTCTTGAGGGAAGGCTGGCGGCTTTTAGGCGAAAACCCGCCTCCCGCCCTTTTTAGTCGATCCCTTTGCTTTCTGCTTCACCGTTGGCCAGCAGCTCAGAGAGGCTGGCGTTTCTATAGCCGTTTTCTTTCATGGCTGCAATAATTTTCGGCAGCGCCTTTGCCGTTTGTTTGGCCGAGTCGGACGCGTGAAGGAGCACAATATCGCCCGGCTCCAAATCGCTTGTGACGTTGGCGACAATTTGCTCTGTGCCGGGATTCAGCCAGTCCTTCGAGTCAACGCTCCAATGCACAACCGTATAGCCGAGAGACTCCGCAAGTTTTAGCACCTTTTTGTTAAAATTCCCTCCCGGGGGGCGCAGCAACTCGACGTTTTTCACACCTAACATGTCGAACACTTTCTCCGCCATCATTAAATCTTGGCGGATTTTAGCGTTCTCGAGTTCTGCATAATTGACAAAATTATACCCCATGCTGCCGATTTCATGCCCTTCCTCTTTAATCCGCTTTACGACGGACGGATGGCGTTCAGCCCATGAGGCTGATAAAAAAAAGGTTGCGTTTTTAATCCCGTGTTGTTTCAATACGTCCAAAATTTTTTCCGCGTTCTCATCCCCCCAGCTAATGTCAAACGTCAATGCCACCTCATCGCGGTCATTGTCCACCTTGTACACGGCCTTAGGCCCAGAGGAAAGCGAAAACACGGGTCGGTTCATTTCATAAGCGTATAGGATGACCGCAGTGAAAAAAGCAGAACAAATAATAATGAGAGCTTTTTTCAATGTCCGCCCATTTAGTGCGTAAAACATGGCTTCCATCCCTCCCTAAACAGTTGTCCTATGTACATCTTATGCGGCGGTCTATGGCGGTTATGAAACATAATTGCCACTCCTTGGCGCCAGAGTAGGCAAAAGCGGGGGTGGGGATAAACATGGATTGGGATCCGCAAACTTCCTAAAAATATTATCTTGCATTTTTGGAGGTAAAGTGGTATATTTTTAAACGTCGCTGTTCGGAAAAGCAGTTTGGCAACAGCGAAGCAAAAAAGTGGTTGACATCAAAAAAGTGTTATGATAATATAAAAGAGCTGTTTACAAAGGACAACTTACAGCGTTCCTTGAAAACTGAACGAAACGAAGCGCGACGAAAAGCGGAGGTCCGCATGGGCCGAAGCAAAAGCCAATCAACTTTCTTTGGAGAGTTTGATCCTGGCTCAGGACGAACGCTGGCGGCGTGCCTAATACATGCAAGTCGAGCGGACCGAACGAGGGCTTGCTCTTGTTCGGTCAGCGGCGGACGGGTGAGTAACACGTGGGCAACCTGCCCGCAAGACCGGGATAACTCCGGGAAACCGGAGCTAATACCGGATAACACCGAAGACCGCATGGTCTTCGGTTGAAAGGCGGCCTTAGGGCTGTCACTTGCGGATGGGCCCGCGGCGCATTAGCTAGTTGGTGAGGTAACGGCTCACCAAGGCGACGATGCGTAGCCGGCCTGAGAGGGTGACCGGCCACACTGGGACTGAGACACGGCCCAGACTCCTACGGGAGGCAGCAGTAGGGAATCTTCCGCAATGGGCGAAAGCCTGACGGAGCGACGCCGCGTGAGCGAAGAAGGCCTTCGGGTCGTAAAGCTCTGTTGTGAGGGACGAAGGAGCGCCGTTCGAAGAGGGCGGCGCGGTGACGGTACCTCACGAGAAAGCCCCGGCTAACTACGTGCCAGCAGCCGCGGTAATACGTAGGGGGCGAGCGTTGTCCGGAATTATTGGGCGTAAAGCGCGCGCAGGCGGTCTCTTAAGTCTGATGTGAAAGCCCACGGCTCAACCGTGGAGGGTCATTGGAAACTGGGGGACTTGAGGGCAGGAGAGGAGAGCGGAATTCCACGTGTAGCGGTGAAATGCGTAGAGATGTGGAGGAACACCAGTGGCGAAGGCGGCTCTCTGGCCTGCACCTGACGCTGAGGCGCGAAAGCGTGGGGAGCAAACAGGATTAGATACCCTGGTAGTCCACGCCGTAAACGATGAGTGCTAAGTGTTAGAGGGGTCACACCCTTTAGTGCTGCAGCTAACGCGATAAGCACTCCGCCTGGGGAGTACGGCCGCAAGGCTGAAACTCAAAGGAATTGACGGGGGCCCGCACAAGCGGTGGAGCATGTGGTTTAATTCGAAGCAACGCGAAGAACCTTACCAGGTCTTGACATCCCCTGACAACCCAAGAGATTGGGCGTTCCCCCTTCGGGGGGACAGGGTGACAGGTGGTGCATGGTTGTCGTCAGCTCGTGTCGTGAGATGTTGGGTTAAGTCCCGCAACGAGCGCAACCCTCGCCTCTAGTTGCCAGCATTCGGTTGGGCACTCTAGAGGGACTGCCGGCGACAAGTCGGAGGAAGGTGGGGATGACGTCAAATCATCATGCCCCTTATGACCTGGGCTACACACGTGCTACAATGGGCGGTACAAAGGGCTGCGAACCCGCGAGGGGGAGCGAATCCCAAAAAGCCGCTCTCAGTTCGGATTGCAGGCTGCAACTCGCCTGCATGAAGCCGGAATCGCTAGTAATCGCGGATCAGCATGCCGCGGTGAATACGTTCCCGGGCCTTGTACACACCGCCCGTCACACCACGAGAGCTTGCAACACCCGAAGTCGGTGAGGTAACCCGCAAGGGAGCCAGCCGCCGAAGGTGGGGCAAGTGATTGGGGTGAAGTCGTAACAAGGTAGCCGTACCGGAAGGTGCGGCTGGATCACCTCCTTTCTAAGGACGAAAAGCGGAGGCCGCCCGCCTATCGGCGAAACGCGCTGGAGGGCCTGCGAGGAGGCTGTTGCCGCCGCAGCAGGACCGAAGCGTCGCGAGCCGATGGCGGCCGGAGCTAGACAATTCGAAAAGCGGAGGCCGCAATGGCCAACTGTCGATACACAGCGCTTTCGTTTCGTTCGGTTTTGAGGGAATGAGAAATTCCTTCAGTTGCTTTGCGTCTGTGCCTGCGTCTGCTAGCAGGTTCAGGGAAGCAAGATTCCTCGGCACAAAGCTGCAAGGAGGATTGCTCAAAGAAGCCGCTTTGCGTCTTCTAGCAGATTCAAGGAAGATGGATTCCTCGACGCAAGACTGCAGAGAAGCAAATTCAAGAAGCAGTCTCGTTCCTTGAAAACTAGATAACCGGAAACGCAAAGGAAGAAGCCGAGAGCGCTGTAGGTTAAGCTAGAAAGGGCGCACGGTGGATGCCTTGGCACTAGGAGCCGATGAAGGACGGGGCAAACGCCGAAACGCTCCGGGGAGCTGTAAGCAAGCGTCGATCCGGAGATGTCCGAATGGGGGAACCCACTGTCCGTAATGGGGCAGTATCCATGCCTGAATCCATAGGGCATGGAGGGCACACCCGGGGAACTGAAACATCTTAGTACCCGGAGGAGAAGAAAGCAAACGCGATTCCCCAAGTAGCGGCGAGCGAAACGGGAACAGCCCAAACCAAGAGGCGTGCCTCTTGGGGTTGTAGGACCGCTCATTGTGGGAGTGAGAAAGGAACGGGGTAGACGAACCGGTCTGGAACGGCCGGCCAGAGAAGGTGACAGCCCTGTAGTCGAAACTTCGTTCCCTCCCGAGCGGATCCTGAGTACGGCGGGACACGGGAAATCCCGTCGGAAGCAGGGAGGACCATCTCCCAAGGCTAAATACTCCCTAGTGACCGATAGTGCACCAGTACCGTGAGGGAAAGGTGAAAAGCACCCCGGAAGGGGAGTGAAAGAGAACCTGAAACCGTGTGCCTACAAGTAGTCAGAGCGCGTTCATGCGTGATGGCGTGCCTTTTGTAGAATGAACCGGCGAGTGACGATGGCGTGCGAGGTTAAGCCGAAGAGGCGGAGCCGCAGCGAAAGCGAGTCTGAACAGGGCGAAAAGTACGTCGTCGTCGACCCGAAACCAGGTGATCTACCCATGTCCAGGGTGAAGGCCGGGTAACACCGGCTGGAGGCCCGAACCCACGCACGTTGAAAAGTGCGGGGATGAGGTGTGGGTAGGGGTGAAATGCCAATCGAACTTGGAGATAGCTGGTTCTCCCCGAAATAGCTTTAGGGCTAGCCTCGGGATGGAGAGTGTTGGAGGTAGAGCACTGATTGGGCTAGGGGCCCTCATCGGGTTACCGAACCCAGTCAAACTCCGAATGCCAACGACTTATGCCCGGGAGTCAGACTGCGAGTGATAAGATCCGTGGTCGAGAGGGAAACAGCCCAGATCGCCAGCTAAGGCCCCAAAGTGCACGTTCAGTGGAAAAGGATGTGGAGTTGCAAAGACAACCAGGATGTTGGCTTAGAAGCAGCCACCATTTAAAGAGTGCGTAATAGCTCACTGGTCGAGTGACTCTGCGCCGAAAATGTACCGGGGCTAAACGTGCCGCCGAAGCTGCGGGATGACCGTTGGTCATCGGTAGGGGAGCGTTCTAAGGGCGTTGAAGCCAGACCGGAAGGACTGGTGGAGCGCTTAGAAGTGAGAATGCCGGTATGAGTAGCGAAAACAGAGGTGAGAATCCTCTGCGCCGAAAGCCTAAGGGTTCCTGAGGAAGGTTCGTCCGCTCAGGGTTAGTCGGGACCTAAGCCGAGGCCGAAAGGCGTAGGTGATGGACAACAGGTTGAGATTCCTGTACCACCTCCTTCCCGTTTGAGCGATGGGGGGACGCAGGAGGATAGGGCGAGCAGGCGGCTGGAAGAGCCTGTCCAAGCCGCAAGGCTGATCCGTAGGCAAATCCGCGGATTGTAAGGCCAAGCGGTGATGGCGACGGAGTCATCCGGAAGTCCCCGATTTCACACTGCCAAGAAAAGCCTCTAGCGAGGGAAGAGGTGCCCGTACCGCAAACCGACACAGGTAGGCGAGGAGAGAATCCTAAGGCGCGCGGGAGAACTCTCGTTAAGGAACTCGGCAAAATGACCCCGTAACTTCGGGAGAAGGGGTGCTCGTTTGGGTGAAGAGCCCGAACGAGCCGCAGTGAAAAGGCCCAAGCGACTGTTTATCAAAAACACAGGTCTCTGCGAAGCCGAAAGGCGACGTATAGGGGCTGACACCTGCCCGGTGCTGGAAGGTTAAGGGGAGCGCTTAGCGGAAGCGAAGGTGCGAACCGAAGCCCCAGTAAACGGCGGCCGTAACTATAACGGTCCTAAGGTAGCGAAATTCCTTGTCGGGTAAGTTCCGACCCGCACGAAAGGTGTAACGACTTGGGCGCTGTCTCAACGAGAGACCCGGTGAAATTATACTACCTGTGAAGATGCAGGTTACCCGCGACAGGACGGAAAGACCCCGTGGAGCTTTACTGCAGCCTGATATGGAATTTTGGTATCGCTTGTACAGGATAGGTGGGAGCCTGGGAAGCCGGAGCGCCAGCTTCGGTGGAGGCGGCGGTGGGATACCACCCTGGCGGTATTGAAGTTCTAACCCGCACCCCTTAGCGGGGTGGGAGACAGTGTCAGGCGGGCAGTTTGACTGGGGCGGTCGCCTCCCAAAAGGTAACGGAGGCGCCCAAAGGTTCCCTCAGAATGGTTGGAAATCATTCGGAGAGTGCAAAGGCACAAGGGAGCTTGACTGCGAGACGGACAGGTCGAGCAGGGACGAAAGTCGGGCTTAGTGATCCGGTGGTTCCGCATGGAAGGGCCATCGCTCAACGGATAAAAGCTACCCCGGGGATAACAGGCTGATCTCCCCCAAGAGTCCACATCGACGGGGAGGTTTGGCACCTCGATGTCGGCTCATCGCATCCTGGGGCTGTAGTCGGTCCCAAGGGTTGGGCTGTTCGCCCATTAAAGCGGTACGCGAGCTGGGTTCAGAACGTCGTGAGACAGTTCGGTCCCTATCCGTCGCGGGCGCAGGAAATTTGAGAGGAGCTGTCCTTAGTACGAGAGGACCGGGATGGACGCACCGCTGGTGTACCAGTTGTCCCGCCAGGGGCACCGCTGGGTAGCTATGTGCGGACGGGATAAGCGCTGAAAGCATCTAAGCGTGAAGCCCCCCTCAAGATGAGATTTCCCACCGCGTCAGGCGGGTAAGATCCCTCGAAGATGACGAGGTCGATAGGTCCGAGGTGGAAGCGTGGCGACACGTGGAGCTGACGGATACTAATCGATCGAGGGCTTAACCTAGAAAAGCGCAGGCGAGCGGCGGCGAGCCGGAGCTAGACAATGAAAAGTGAAAGCGCCGCGGCTTCTTCCCGAAACGGTTATCTAGTTTTGAAGGAATGAACTTCCTGTTGACAAATAAAGCAGGGTGGATATAATAATTATTGTCTAAAGCAAATCGATCATCCATTGCCTAGTGGTGATAGCGGAGGGGAAACACCCGTTCCCATCCCGAACACGGAAGTTAAGCCCTCCAGCGCCGATGGTAGTTGGGGCCAGCGCCCCTGCAAGAGTAGGTCGCTGCTAGGCAATGTTATTCACTTCGCAATAGCTCAGCGACGAGCTTTAGCATCGTTGAATTTACTTTGAATTTACTTTGAGTTGTCCCGACGCATCTGACTCCTTATGAATTGGCTGGCAGAGGAAGAGGCAACAAGCACATTGAGAAGATGTGCATGACATATAGTTTATTCATCATTCCGCAATAGCTCAGCGGTAGAGCAACCGGCTGTTAACCGGTAGGTCGTAGGTTCGAATCCTACTTGCGGAGCCATTTTTATGCTTCCATAGCTCAGTAGGTAGAGCACTTCCATGGTAAGGAAGAGGTCACCGGTTCGAGCCCGGTTGGAAGCTCCATTTCTCACTGGCCCGTTGGTCAAGTGGTTAAGACACCGCCCTTTCACGGCGGTAACACGGGTTCGAATCCCGTACGGGTCACTTTCGTTCAAATCAACCGCCCTTCGAAGGGCGGTTGATTTGAAAATGTATAGCCACATTGCAACAGTGACATAATAATTACCGGATATCGAATCGTTTCACAGCGTTGGGCTATAGCCAAGCGGTAAGGCAACGGACTTTGACTCCGTGATGCGCTGGTTCGAATCCAGCTAGCCCAGCCATTATTTTTTTGTACATAAAATTTACATGCTATGGGTCATTAGCTCAGCAACGAGCGTTGCATCTTCGAATTTGCTTCGAGTTGCCTCGACGCACTTGGCATCTTTGAATCAGCTGGGAGAGGAAGAGGCAGGTAGAGCTAGGTAGTACCTAGAGTGTTATCCTAACCATGAGCCATTAGCTCAGCAACGAGCGCTACATCTTCGAATTTGCTTCGAGTTGCCCCGACGCACTTGGCATCTTTGAATCGGCTGGGAGAGGAAGAGGCAGGTAGAGCTAGGTAGTACCTAGAGTGTATACCCAACCATGAGCCATTAGCTCAGTAACGAGCGTTGCATCTTCGAGTTTGCTTCGAGTTGCCCCGACGCACTTGACTTCTTCGAATAAGCTTGTAGAGGAAGGGGCAGGTAGAGTGAAATGAAGCTTAGAGTGTTATTGAACCCATGAGCCATTAGCTCAGTAGGTAGAGCATCTGACTTTTAATCAGAGGGTCGGAGGTTCGAGTCCTCCATGGCTCACCATGGCGCGGAAGTAGTTCAGCGGTAGAACACCACCTTGCCAAGGTGGGGGTCGCGGGTTCGAGTCCCGTCTTCCGCTTTGGAACGGGGTCTTAGCTCAGCTGGGAGAGCGCCTGCTTTGCACGCAGGAGGTCATCGGTTCGATCCCGATAGGCTCCATAAACAGCAACCTGCTTTTTGCTGACAAAGCAGGTTGCTGTTTTCTTTTGTTATGGTCAGCATAAATATTCGGAATTTTGTCAAGTTGAGTCATCTCTTTTCTTTCCCTACAATAAAGGTGTAGAGTGAAAAAGGAAAGGAGAGAAACAGCATGAAGCCAATCTCGATTATCGGGGTGCCGATGGATTTAGGGCAGACGCGCCGCGGCGTCGACATGGGGCCGAGCGCGATGCGTTACGCTGGAGTCATTGAACGGCTTGAACGCCTTCATTACCATATTGAAGATTTAGGAGACATTCCGATCGGCAAGGCGGAGCGGTTGTCCGAGCAAGGGGATCCGCGGTTGCGCAATTTGAAAGCGGTTGCGGAGGCGAATGAACAGCTGGCTGCCGCCGTCGATGAGGTCGTTCAACGCGGGCGCTTTCCGCTTGTGCTGGGCGGCGACCATAGCATCGCCATTGGCACGCTCGCCGGGGTGGCGAAACATTATGAGCGGCTTGGGGTTATTTGGTATGATGCGCACGGTGATGTCAATACGGAGGAGACGTCGCCCTCTGGAAACATTCATGGCATGCCGCTGGCGGCAAGCCTTGGCTTTGGCCATCCGGCGCTGACGGGAATCGGTGGATACAGCCCGAAGATCAAACCGGAACATGTCGTATTGATTGGAGTCCGTTCGCTTGATGAGGGAGAGAAGCGGTTTATTCGCGAAAAAGGAATCAAAATCTATACGATGCATGAGGTTGACCGCCTTGGGATGACGAAAGTGATGGAAGAGACGATCGCGTATTTGAAAGAGCGAACGGATGGCGTCCATTTGTCGCTTGACTTGGATGCGCTTGATCCGAGCGATGCGCCGGGTGTTGGGACGCCGGTGATCGGTGGGCTGACGTACCGGGAAAGCCATTTGGCGATGGAAATGTTGGCGGAAGCGCAAATCATCACTTCTGCCGAATTTGTCGAGGTGAACCCCATTTTGGATGAACGGAACAAGACCGCCTCGGTTGCTGTGGGGCTGATGGGTTCATTGTTTGGAGAGAAGCTGATTTAGCACGCTGGTCCGACAGTGGAAGCAGCGAATCGTTGTTGTTGAAGGCAATGGTGGAAGGGGGAACGCCATATTAGGTTTGCCCCCCTTCTTTTTTTCGTTCTATGGTACAATAGATATGTTGTGTGAAACTTTTCCCGGTGGAGTGCCGTAATACACGGTAAGCCGTAAGGGCGGGGGTATTGGATTGTATGGATTTGTTCATTAAAAAACGAATTAAGGCGATCCGAAAAGGCGACCAAAATGCGTACGCTGATCTTGTCGACTTGTATAAAGATAAAATTTACCGCCTTTGTTATCGAATGCTCGGCAACCGGCACGAGGCGGAAGATGCGGCACAAGAGGCGTTCATCCGCGCTTATGTCCATATTGATACGTACAACCCGGAAATGAAATTTTCCACATGGCTGTACCGGATTGCGACGAATTTAACGATCGATAAGCTGCGGAAACGGAAGCCTGATGTGTATTTGGATGAAGAACTAAACGGTACGGACGGATTGACGATGCAGGCGCAGCTTCCTTCACGCGAAGCGTCCCCTGAAGAGGCGGTCGAAAGCTTGGAACTGCAGGAGACGGTTCAACGGGCGATTGATCAGCTGCCGGAAAAATACCGGAGCGTGATCGTGCTGAAGTATATTGAGGATCTGTCGTTGCAAGAGATTAGCGAGATTTTAGAGTTGCCAGTCGGCACAGTGAAAACAAGGCTGCATCGCGGGCGTGAAGCGCTGCGCAGACAACTTGGCCATCTATAAGAGGGTGAGAAACGATGGAATGTCCGAAGGAAATCGTATCGCTGATGCATAGCTACTTTGACGGCGACATTCATCCGGACGAGGAACGGCAGTTGAAAGAACATTTGCGGTCATGCGCCGCTTGTGCTGCCCATTTTTATGAACTAAACAAAACGATCGCTTTTCTGCAATGCGCCTCTCATATTACAGTGCCGTCCTCGTTCACGGCAACCGTGATGGGAGCCATGCCGAAAGAGAAAAAGGCTGCGCGGCTGCGCCGCTGGCTGCATGCGCATCCCATACTGACGGCTGCCTCCCTGTTTTGTCTGCTCACAGTCGGCAGTTTTGCCTCCTCATGGAATGAAAGAGGAGCATTTTCCGTTTCGGCTGATGAACATGTCATCATCCGCGATCATACAGTGATCGTGCCGGAAGGGCAAACGGTTAAAGGGGATATTACAGTGCGCAATGGATCGATTCGGATTGAAGGAACGGTCGATGGGGATGTGACGGTGATCCACGGGAACAAATATATGGCGTCTGCTGGACAAGTAACCGGGGAAGTAGAAGAAATTAATCAAGTGTTTGAATGGATTTGGTATAATATTAAAGAGAGGGTTCACCATGCGCTCCAATCCCTTGAATGATGGCAGCCATCGTCCGATGGCTTTTTCCATGACCATCGGAAGGTTGGAATTAGAGATAAAGGAAGTGTGAAGATGTCCTTCGAAGAGCTCCCCATCGTGTCGTATTTGTTGAAAGTGGTCGATATTCTTGTTGTTTGGTACGTCATTTATAAATTGATTATGATGATTCGCGGGACGAAGGCCATTCAGTTGTTAAAAGGCATTTTTTTAATTATTCTAGTCCGCTTTGTGAGCAATTACCTCGGATTGACGACGCTGCAATGGCTGATGGATCAGGCGATCATTTGGGGATTTCTCGCGATCATCATTATTTTTCAGCCGGAATTGCGGCGCGCCCTCGAGCAGCTTGGCCGTGGACGGCTGTTTACACGCAGCACAGTCAATGAAGACGAGGAACGGCTGCAGATGGTGGAAGCCATCGTCAAAGCCACGGAGTATATGGCGAAGCGGCGCATCGGGGCGCTCATTTCGATCGAGCGGGAAACCGGAATGGGTGATTATGTGGAAACGGGGATTACGCTTAACGCACATGTATCGCCGGAGCTGCTCATTAATATTTTCATTCCGAACACCCCGCTTCATGACGGAGCGGTGATTATTCAAAAAAATCAAATCGCTGCGGCCGCTTGTTATTTGCCGCTATCGGAGAGTCCGTTCATTTCAAAGGAACTCGGGACGCGCCATCGGGCAGCGCTCGGCATCAGCGAAGTGACGGACAGCGTCACCGTCGTCGTGTCGGAAGAGACAGGAGCAGTATCGTTGACGAAAAACGGCGAGCTGTACCGTGATTTAACGATCGATGAGTTTCGGGAGCTGTTAACGGGGGAACTTGCTCCTGCGACGAAGGCGTCCGCTTCTTCCCGTTGGCAGTGGAGGGGGAAGAAACATGGATAAGTTGATGGACCATCCTTGGTTTATTCGTGTCGTCTCTTTATTGCTGGCGATTATGCTGTATATGTCGGCTAATGTGGGGGCGAAAACCGGCGAGCAGACACGCAATACATTTGGCCAGGAAGATACGGAAACATTGATCGATATTCCGGTTGTCGCTTATTATGACGAGGAAAACTTGATCGTGTCCGGCGTGCCGAAATATGTGAACGTCACGCTCCAAGGCCCGGCAAGCATCGTCAAACCAACGGCTTTGCAGCGAAATTTCGAGGTGTACGTCGATTTAACCGATTTGCCGTTAGGAACATACACGGTGCCGATCAAATACAAGGACATCTCGGAAAAGCTGAAGGTGAATATCCAGCCGGCTTCAGTGAAAGTGACGATCCGTGAAAAAGTATCGAAACGCTTTTCGGTCGGCGTCGAATTTTTCAATCGAAACAAAATGCCTGACGGCTACTCTGTCGGAGAGCCGACCGTAAAGCCGGGCGCTGTGACGATTACCGGAGCGAGAGAGCTGATTGACGAGATTTCGTTTGTCAAAGCGATCGTCGACTTGGAGGGAGCGACGGAAACGCTGACGAGAGAAGCGCGCGTTCGGGTGTACGATCGACGGGGAAATGAGTTGGATATTGAGCCAGAGCCATCGTCGGTGGAAGTAACCGTGCCGGTGAAAAGCCCGAGCAAGACGGTGCCGGTTCAAGTGCGAACAACTGGGGAGTTGCCGGATGGTGTGCATCTTGTCAGCATCACGCCGGAGCCGGATCGAGTGACGATTTATGGACCGAAGGAAGTGTTGAACCATATTGACAAGCTGGAAGGGTTGACCGTTGATTTGGACGATATTACGGATGATTCGACGGTAGAGCTCAACGTTCCGCTCCCTGATGGGGCAAAAAGCGTCAATCCAGACAAAATCAAGGTGCATATTGATGTAGAAAAAGATGTCACACAAACGTGGAAAGACGTGCCGATCGCTGTCGTCGGCTTGCCGGATTCATACAAAGCTGAATTTGTCAAACCGCTTGAAGGTAAAATTACGATCCGCCTTGTCGGTCCGCCCGATGCCGTCCGTGGGTTGACAAAAGACGATATTCATTTGTATGTCGATGTGAGTGGACTTGACACTGGTGAACATCAAGTTCCTATTCAATGGAACCACCCTGAACAAGTCCAATGGCAGCCGTCATCAGAAACGGCGACGGTTCACATTAGCGAAAAAGCAGTTGCACAATAAATTGTACAAGTAAGGAGAGAGTGACCGAATGGGCAAATATTTTGGCACTGATGGTGTACGTGGAGTCGCAAATCGCGAATTGACGCCAGAGTTGGCGTTTCAAATCGGCCGCTGCGGCGGATATGTGCTGACGAAAAGCGTTGAGCGCCCGAAAGTGCTGATCGGGCGCGACACCCGCATTTCCGGCCATATGCTGGAAGGCGCCCTGGTCGCCGGGCTTTTGTCGATCGGGGTCGAGGTGATGCGCCTTGGCGTCATTTCCACCCCGGGCGTCGCCTATTTGACGAAGGCGCTCGGAGCGCAGGCCGGCATTATGATTTCCGCCTCGCACAACCCGGTGCAAGATAACGGCATTAAATTTTTCGGTCCGGACGGGTTCAAGCTGTCGGATGAGCAGGAAGCCGAAATTGAAGCACTCATCGACAATGGGGAGGATATGCTGCCGCGGCCGATCGGGGCTGGGCTTGGACAAGTCAACGACTATTTCGAAGGCGGGCAAAAGTACTTGCAGTATTTAAAACAAACGATCGATGAAGAAGATTTTTCCGGGATGAAAATCGCCCTCGACTGCGCGCACGGGGCGACGTCATCGCTGGCGACGTACTTATTTGCCGATTTGGATGCGGATGTCGTGACGATGGGGGCGTCGCCCAATGGGCTCAACATTAACGAAGGGGTCGGGTCCACCCATCCGGAAGCGCTCGCCGCATTTGTCAAAGAAAAAGGAGCCGATGTCGGGCTCGCCTTTGACGGCGACGGCGACCGTCTCATTGCCGTCGATGAGAACGGCAACATCGTCGATGGCGACCAAATTATGTACATTTGCGCCAAATATTTAAAAGAAACCGGCCGCCTCAAGCACCAAACCGTCGTCTCAACCGTCATGAGCAACCTTGGGTTTTACAAGGCGCTTGAGGCGCAGGGAATCAAAAGTGTACAAACGGCCGTTGGCGACCGCTATGTCGTCGAGGAAATGAAGAAGAACGGCTATAATCTTGGCGGCGAGCAGTCCGGACACATCATCTTCCTTGACTACAACACGACGGGGGACGGCATGTTGACGGCGCTCCAGCTTGTCAACATCATGAAAATCAAAGGCAAGCCGCTTTCCGAATTGGCGGGGGAAATGAAAAAATACCCGCAGCTCTTAGTGAACGTCCGGGTGAAAGAGAAAGAAAAAGTGATGGAAAATGAGCAAGTGAAAAACGTGATCGCCGAAGTGGAAGCAGAGATGAACGGCAACGGCCGCGTTCTTGTCCGCCCATCGGGGACTGAGCCGCTTGTGCGCATTATGGCGGAGGCCCCGACCGAAGAAGCGTGCCGCGCCTACGTGGAGCGGATCGCCGATGTCGTCCGCCGTGAAATGGGGACGGAATAATCGACCGTCTGGACAACCACCCTATGCATAAACGGAACGTTCCCTTTCGTTTATGCATAGGGTATTTATATAAATAGTTGACGCCGCTGGGAATGTCCTGTAATATTAACGTTGTTGCCTTTTTTTGAAAGGAGGCGATGGCAGGGCGGAACAAGGAGATCAGGAACAGCAGTTGTTCCAGCGGATGGAACGTTTCAAAAAGAAAAACCGGTTGGTTGTTGCAATCGTTTTGACGACAAAAGCGCCTGGACTAAGCGTTGGACGGAAGAACGCTTAGTTGACGAGGAGGAGGTTTATCGAGGTTTTCGGCGGATGCCTCCCGGCTGGGGCGATGACAGCCGCAAGTCCTCTCTTAAAACAAAGGGGCGACCCTTTGCACAAAGGGGAGGATGTCATCGCGCAAATCGAAAGGGGAGTCTGCCGCATTGACGGTGAGGCCCCGTTGTTCTTTGACAACTGAACATGGAAGGATCTCATTAGCGGCAGCCTCCAAGATGAAAAGGAGGAACATTTGCCATGTGCGGCATTGTTGGCTATATCGGTTATCAAGATGTGAAGGAAATTTTATTGCGCGGATTGGAAAAACTCGAGTATCGCGGCTACGATTCGGCGGGGATCGCTGTGTTGAACGAAAGCGGCGTGCATGTGTTTAAGGAAAAAGGACGGATTGCTGATTTGCGCCGCATCGTCGACCCGAACGTCAACGCGACGGTCGGCATTGGCCATACACGCTGGGCGACACACGGGGCGCCAAGCCGAGTGAACGCCCACCCGCATCAAAGCGCTTCAGGCCGTTTTACGCTCGTGCATAACGGCGTCATTGAGAACTATGAAATGGTCAAGCGCGACTACTTGGCCGATGTCACATTCCAAAGCGACACGGACACGGAAGTGATCGTTCAGCTCGTGGAAAAATTCGTCCGTGACGGACTGGCAACGGAAGAGGCGTTCCGAAAAACGCTCTCGCTGCTAAAAGGATCGTACGCCATCGCCATGATCGATGCGCAAGACGAAAACACCATCTATGCGGCGAAAAACAAAAGCCCGCTTCTCGTCGGCTTGGGCGATGGGTTTAACGTCGTGGCGAGCGACGCGATGGCGATGCTTCAAGTGACGAATCAATTCGTCGAACTGATGGATGGGGAGCTCGTTATCGTCACGAGCGAGAACGTCACGATTCAAACGCTCAACGGCGAGACAGTCGAACGGAAGCCGTTTACGGCCGAGCTCGATGCAAGCGACATTGAAAAAGGAACGTATCCGCATTACATGTTGAAAGAAATTGACGAGCAGCCGTTCGTCATCCGCCGCATCATTCAAAAATACCAAGATGCCAACGGTGAATTGGCCATTGACAAAGCGATCATCAACGAAGTGCTGAACGCCGACCGCCTGTACATTGTCGCGTGCGGAACGAGCTACCACGCAGGCCTTGTCGGCAAGCAGTTGATCGAGTCGTGGGCGAAAATACCAGTCGAAGTGCATATCGCCAGCGAATTTTCGTACAACATGCCGCTGTTGTCGGAAAAGCCGCTCTTCATCTTTATCTCGCAAAGCGGCGAAACGGCCGACAGCCGCGCCGTGCTCGTGCAAACGAACAAACTCGGCCATAAAGCGATCACGATCACGAACGTCCCAGGTTCGACGCTGTCGCGGGAAGCGAACTATACGTTGCTTTTGCACGCCGGTCCGGAAATCGCCGTTGCCTCGACAAAAGCCTATACGGCGCAAATTGCTGTGCTTGCGATTTTGGCCGCCGCGGCGGCGAAAGCGAAAGGCTTTGAGCTGGACTTTGACTTGACGAAAGAGCTTGCCATCGTCGCCAATGTGATGGAAATGCTGTGCGATGCGAAAGAGGAAATGGAGAACATCGCGAGCGACTACTTGACGCTGACGCGCAACTGCTTCTTCATCGGCCGCGCCGTTGACTACTATGTCTGCCTAGAAGGCGCGCTGAAGCTGAAGGAGATCTCTTACATCCAAGCGGAAGGGTTCGCCGGTGGCGAGCTGAAACACGGCACGATCGCCTTGATTGAGGACGGCACGCCAGTGATTGCGCTTGCCACTCAGGAGCACGTGAATTTGAGCATTCGCGGCAACGTAAAAGAAGTCGTCGCCCGCGGCGCGAACCCGTGCGTCATCTCGATGCGCGGCCTGGAAGGCGACGGCGACCGCTTTATCATCCCATCCGTCCATCCGGATCTTACGCCGCTTGTCTCCGTCGTGCCGTTGCAGCTGATCGCCTACTATGCCGCCTTGCACCGCGGCTGCGACGTCGACAAACCGCGCAACTTGGCGAAGAGCGTGACGGTGGAGTAAGCGGTTCGTTGGTCGGAAAGGCTTGTGTTGAATGACAAAAAAGTCGGGTACTTGACAAAAAAGTCGGGAACCGGACAAAAAAGTTAGGTACCGAACAAAAAAGTCGGGAACTGAAAGCCTGTTGGTGAATCCAGCAGGCTTTTGTTTTTTCTATTATCTGCGGAAAATAAAGTCGCATACTGAAAAATAAAGTTGGTAACTAGAAAATAATAATGGTAACTGGGAAAAGGTGTTGGCATAGGTTTATGCCAGCACTTTTTTATTTTCGATCAGATAGAATCACTAAAAAAAGCAGGATATTTTAAGGCTCTTCACCACAAAGTGTACTTGACAAAGAAAGACGATTATGATAAAGAAAATCAAAACAGCATTTTTCCTTTTTATACCACACATCTCTTTGAGCAACATTGCTATCATGTTTGTCTTTAAAAGTCAAGTACATCTTTTGGTGATGAACCTATTTTAAAAATATTTGTAATATTATGGTACAATTATTGTGAGATATCGATCTTCTTCAAATCACACTGGAGAACATAATTTTTTTAAAATGTGGTGACATGAATGGGGCATAGGCGACTAACGGGTGAGTTGTTTCAATAAGAAAACAGTATATGATTATTAAAAACGTTCAGATTTTAAATAAATTAGAAAGGAGAATCTACATCATGTCAGTTGATTGGAAAAGTGTAGAACATAGAATTTATACGATGTGTATGATTCAAAACGAAGATAAAGTTTTATTAATTAAACGACCTAACCATTTCGGTTTTCCGGGATATTTAGCACCAGGGGGAAAAGTGGAATTTCCAGAAAGTATCGTAGAAGGGGCTATTAGAGAAGTCAAGGAAGAGACAGGTTTAACCGTTTCAAATTTAATCTATAAAGGTTTGGATGAATATGTTAATCCAAAAGAAAATGTACGATACATGGTTTTTAACTATTGGACCAATACATTCGAAGGAGAACTCCTTGAAAATCCACCAGAAGGTGAATTGCTTTGGGTGCCGATTGATGAAGCATTAAACTTACCTATGCAAGATTGGTTCAAAGAAAGGTTCAATATGTTCTTTGAACCAGGAACATTCGAAATTCAACGCGTTTGGGATGCGGATTTGAACAAACAAGTGTCTGTTAAAATTACCCGAATGTAAGGAGAATATTACTTGTTAAGGGAATTTTTTATCGTCTGATGAAAATAAAGTTGTTCACTGAAAAATAAAGTTATATACTCAATAAATCAATAAAAGTGTTGACGAATTTTTATGCTAACAATTTTTTCTTTATTTCCGATCAAACAAATATTTGAATAAACCCGTGGTGCTAGTTGAGCGTCAGCGCTCAACCAGCCCTAGTGTGACCAAGGAATAAGCCAACAAGATGCCATCGAGTGCCACTTCAAACCCGGCAATGGAATTCGCTCGAATGTCGGTGATCCGGTATTGGTCTACGAGAATCGAAAACACCGTCTCGATGACTTTGCGTTTTTTCCTGATCCATTCTTCCCATGCCTTGGATGGGCCGTGCTTTTGATTGTGTCGAGACGGTGTCCAGAACGCGGCTTGGTGTTCTTCGTACAGCTTTTCTCGAAGAGCGTGGCTGATGTACCCTTTGTCCCCAAAGTTGTAGGGATGAGGGATTTGAGTCATCACCGTTTCAGCGGCTTTGACGTCGTGGCAGGACGCTTCCGTCACGACATAGCCCATGGCCAGCCCTTGATTGGTCACTTGAAGATGCAGCTTGAAACCGTAGTACCATTGCTTTTTGGAAGCACAATACCCCATATCCGTGATCCCTCGAAATCGCTTGACGCGCTGCATTCTTGCGGGATGGCACAACGGAAGAGGCAAGCTGTCGACGACCGCATAAGCATGGTGTTGGCCACGTTTCGCCAGCTCATGACGGATCCATTTGATGGCGAAACCAAGCGCTCGGCAGCGGCGGTTGTATCGGGAGCGTTCAAGAAACGAGCCGTTTGTGAACAAATTTCCCGTGACAAAACGATGCCAGGCTCGTTCGGAAGAAAAGCCCAGCAGCTTCCCCAAAAGGTGAACCGCCATGACCACTTCGTCTTCTTGCTTGACCAAGTGACGGTTGCGGCGATGAAGATACATTTGAATCAACGACAGTTGGGCAGAAACAAAACAGAAAATAGCGGCATATTGTTTTTGAAGTTTGGCTGGATCTGTAGTAAAATGAAAGTGCTCTTGCATGGGGGATCTCTCCTTTCGAATGTTGGGTGACACTTTCATTCTACTGGAGATCCGCCAGCAAGGGCTATTTTTATGCTTGTCTGAGTTTTATCTAGCACCACGGGTTATTTATTATCAAAAGGTCGGAGCAGGAAATTCATCAATTTTGATACGAAGTAAACTATAAGGTTTCTGTCGTAAGTCTTTTCCATAATGAAATCTAGGCTGTCGATGTAATTGGTTCACAATGACATACAAATATTGATCCGGACCAATTGACAAAGTATCCGGCCACAACATTCTCGGGTCATGTATGATCGTTTCCATTGTGCCATTTGGCAATATCTTGCGGATACAGTTGTGTTCATAATCTCCAGCATAAACATTTCCCTTTGCATCAGTGATCATTCCATCAGATGCACCTTTTTCTCCCCAATACTCCACATAATAAGGTAATTCCATGTCCGGTATGCTTCTGTCTCTCAGGGCTTCTGTTGTGATCGAGAACAGATGACGACTGGTTAGTGGACAAAAAAATAATACCCTTCCATCAGGCGAAATCGCAATACCGTCAGAAGCCAGTCTAAATGGAGAAGTACTGCCATCTTTATTTCGATTCATTAATACTTTTCCTTCTACTTTCGGTATAAAATAGGGATCGGGTGAAGTTGAATTTGCCCCATTTAACCGTCTGAAGGCGTTTCCATCTGCTAAATCTACGACGATTATAGCTCCTGGTCCTGTTGAAGAAGAATCCGTTATATAAGCATACCCTGCTTTTCCAACACGAAAATCAAAACGGACATCATTCAAATAAGTTGTAGGCAAGACAACATCTTCTGTAAAGGTATATACTTTTCTTATTGTATTCGTTTCTAGATCAACAGCGACTAATTTTGCCCCCCCTTTAATGGGTTCAGAAAAATTGGGTGCAGCTGTATCTAATACCCAAAGTGTTCCCCTTCCATCAGCAACTACACTTTGGACACTGATAAAAGTCCTTGTGATATTCTCGGGGTTAACCAAATTGGTTTGTAAATTAGGATAAGGCAGCAATTTATCCTCAACAATTTCCGCCACCGTAAATTTAACATCGTCTCCCCATCTCGGGAAGCAAACGAAAATACGACCGGTTTCTGAAACAGTAACACCTGTAGGCATAGCCCCATAAAATGGATAAACCAGTTCAAAATTACCAAAATATTTTTCACTAGGTAACATTAACATAGGTATCATCATATCCTCCCTCTATAAATGTTGATATATCAACGGTTGTAGCCGTTTCAGGGGTGTCAAAAAAAATATTTTTCGACAAAGTTTCTAACATTATTTCTTAAATATGTGTATATCTTACATTGACTGGGTACGCTTCGCGGCCACTACTGGTTAAATTTGGTTGTAGTGGGGGGAGCGTATGGGATGCACCATGGATCTCTGCATCGCTGATGATGACGAACCCTCCCATGTCTCTTGGCATCCTTGTGCCTACATTCCTTCGTTCGGTCTAGTCATCAGGCAGAGGCCGGCTAAGCTCCTTTAGGGACTCAAGGTCGAATGGATGATATCGCGCCAGCTTCTCCGTGTCATCCTTGTTGTCTAGAGAATCGAGACTATAGGCATCAAGCAGCCGTTTCGAGGCCAAAGATGTCCCACATCATTCGCTTCACGTCAAACGCCTGTCGTTTCGTACACACCGCATGCAGTACCTTCAGTAATTTTCCGCATAACACTACAATGGATTGCTTCTTCCGCAACGGATTATCAGGACGTGTCGTGTAATATTCGTGCAGCTGCCGAAACGCTTCGTTGTGACGGATCATCGGCATCATCACCCGGAACAGAAGGGCGCGCAACCGCCTTCTTCCACGCTTGGAGATCCGTTTTTGCCCTTTGTGTTGGCCGGAGGAATGTTCCCGCAGCGTCAGGCCCGCTAATTTGATAAGCTGCCGCGGATCCTGATAATGGGAGAAACTCCCGATCTCTGATAACAGTTCTACGATGGTCGCATCGCCTAAGCCCGGAACGGTCTTCAGCCATTCGTATTCGACCGATGTCTGTACGAGTTCAATCAGCTGCTCTGTCAGTGCCTCGATTTCTTCTTCCAGTTGGCGGTACCGGCGGACAAGCGTGGCAATTTCGATACGGGCCATCTGTTGTCCTTCCGTTACGCCAATGGAGTGTTGGGCCAATTCCATCAACTTCTTCGCTTTCGGCTTTTGTGGCGATTGTAATCCCTCACTTTGCCGGTAAAGGGCCAGCACCTCTTCTAGTTCTTTTCCTGCCAGATCACTCGGAAATGGCGTATATTCCAGCACCGCGAGCGCCATTTTCTCAAATGACGGGAAGACTTGGGAAAACTCCGGAAAATATCGATCAAGCCAGCGAATCATTTGATTTCGAATCGCTCCCTGTTCTTCCACCAATTTGGAGCGAAATGTCGCCCCTACGCGCAGTTCCGCCTCCATCCCTTTCAGAATACGCGGATAGCTGAATCGGCCGTCTTTCACTAACCGGGCAATGACGAGCGCGTCTTTCGCATCATGCTTGGTTGGAAGGTTATCGTCCAGCTCTTTGGATCTCTTCACGTGCATCGGGTTTGTCATGACGAGAGGAATGCCTTTCTCATCAAGAAAATAGGCGAGATTCAGCCAATAATGTCCCGTTGGCTCGATGCCAACGATCACCTCGGTTTTTCCAAATTCCTTCATGGCTTCCACGATGCACTGGTACAACCATTCCAATCCTTCTCTCGATTGCAGAACGGGAAACGGCTTTTTTAACACCCTCCCTCGCTCATCCACAAAGCAGGCATAATGTTTTTTCTTTGCAATATCCATCCCAACAACCAGCGTTTAAAATGTGTTACACAAAATTTTATACATCATCGATCTTCATAAGTTTACTACTGATCTTCATAAAACGTTAATCATTTGTGGACAAAATTTTTGGCAACTATCCATCACATTCTTTAATGTATGATGCGATTCAATGAATGATGAGAGACAAAAGCACAAAAAATTTAGGAAAAATTTAACATAGACAAGTAGAAAGAAAAACCGTTTTCGTTATATATGAAGCTTCCCGCAAGCCGTCCGAAGAGCACAGGTCCTTTATGCGCCTAACAAGCAAAAATTACAATGGGGTGAGGCAAAGGAAGAAGCGTCCTCGGGAAGGAGGTAAAAAATAAAACGCATTTTTAGCCTGTTCCATTTTTTTAAATGCAACGGCCTAAAAATGCGCCAGGACAAGACTAAAGAATATTGCTTTTATAGCGAAAGAACCTCTCTTATCGTTCTATATACATGCTCATTGAAAAGTTAACCTTCGCATAAGCGGTGCCCACTCCGGTTATACTGTCCCTAAGGAAAAGTATGGAAAAGGAGCGGAATTCTGCATGAAACGTCTCAAAATCACCAACGATCACGGATGGACACCTCGGACACTTCGCAAACAGGAACGGAAAATCAAAAACACCCTTCTTCGCCAACGGGTGATGGCGGTTCGCCTGGTCATGGAAGGCTATTTGGGCAAAGAGGTGGCCTCCATGGTCAACGTGTGCCGACAAACCGTTTCCCATTATGTGTCGCTGTTCAACGAAGGCGGTCTGGAGCTCTTGCTTCATCGGGATTTCGCCCCCGGGCGGGAGCCGTTTCTCACCGAAGAACAGCAGGAAGAGATCAAACAGCTTGTGTTGACCACCACTCCCGCCGAACTGGGCTGGGACGTCGCTTCGGCGTGGAACACCAAACTCCTGCAATCCTATGTCGAAAAGCACTTCGGTGTTTGCATTTCCCGCGAAGCGTTGCGAAAACTCCTGCACCGCAAAGGGCTGTCGTGGACACGACCGACGTACACACTGGCGAAAGGGAACCCGGATGAGCAAAAGCAATTGGAAAAGCAAATGGATCTGATCAAAAAACTTGATCACCAAGGACACAGAAGATGCCGTTCTTCTGTACATCGATGAAACCCATATCCGCTCTTACCATGTCTTGCGGTCCACATGGTCAGAAGTCGGCCGCCAAAAACAAGTGCCGACGTTCGGCCATCATGCCCACGTATCGCGGTTTGGCGCGGTCAACATCCACGATGGCGAAACGGTGCTTCATCAAACGACTGCCGCGCCAATGCCGCGACGTTCTTGAATTTCTTGAGAATGCTCAAAGAGCGCTATCCGGACCGTCTCATGGTCTTGGTGTTGGATAACGCCCGCATTCACCATGCCAAAATGGTCAAGGAGTTTTTGCGGGAAGAAGGGCAGTGTTTTCACTTTATTTACCTTCCTCCCTATTCGCCACAGCTGAACCCGATCGAACGCTTATGGAAATGGCTGAAAGATACGGTGATTGCCAATGTATTTCACAAGGATCGCAACGATATCATTCAAGCCATTACTCGGTTTGTCAACTACATCCACGAACGTCCGGAGGAAGTGCTGCAGCGCTTAGGGTGTGCAGGATGACTGAGAAGTTAACTCTTCATGTTGCATGTATATAGAAAATAATCATTTAAGGAGGATTGTATATGAACAAAATTGGAAAAATTTCTTTACTATTATTTTGCAATTTAATCACTGCTATAATAATGGGAACTTTTGCGTATAAAACTTATAACGAGTCAAAAATCGTACAAAGTGTTATTTTTGCCGCGGCTTGTATCTCAACGTTCATTGTTGTCATATTATCACTTGTGCCCAATCGTAACGATAATAAAAGACGTTCAAAACTGTGAAATTTGAACGTCTTTTAATTTTCCATCCATTAATCAACAACAAACATTAACAGAGCCAATATAAAAAAGAACTAGTCGAAATCATAGCAACATTAGATGGAAGTTTGCTAAAATATGAAAAGAAATAACAAGAAAGAAGGTCAGGCGTGTTGATTATCCAATAAAATCCAAAGGGTATAGAAAAAAGAGCACCTTTCCTGTAGAATGTGAGTAGCGACACAAACAAACCCAGGAGGTGCTCTCTATGAACAAGCATACCACACTCCCGAATTTGATGCAAAAACTTGTTTCGGATGAAGAGATTCAACGGATTGCCGAAGCGGTTGGGTATCGTGATTCGTCTCGAACCTTTACGTTGCGCGAGTTGATTCACTTCTTCCTGCTGGCCGCCATGCATCAATGGAAAAGCTTTCGCCACGGAGCCGATGTGGGGCCTCTGTATGGATTGCCGCGATTCCATTATTCCACTGTATCCAAGAAAGCGAAAGAAGTTCCCTATGACATCATGAAACGCTTGTTGGCGTTGATCATTTCCAAGTGCAACCGCCAAACCCGCCGCTCGCTTCGGTTTCCCAAACCGCTTCGGGTGGTGGATTCGACGACCGTCACGGTCGGGAAAAACCGCCTGCCATGGGCGCCGTATCACGGCGAACGCGCCGGAGTGAAGCTGCACGTCGCGTATTCGCCGGAATCCTCGTTGCCGGCAGACGTGGTGGAAACGACCGGACTGCGTCATGATGGCCCGGTGGGAGAACAGTTGACGAACGCTCAACAAGTGCTGGTGGAAGACCGGGCGTATTTCAAAATCGAACGCCTCGATCGATTTGTGGAGCAGCATCAGCTCTTTGTCATTCGGATGAAGGACAACATCGAACTTCATCAGAAAAAAAGCTTGAAACGCCTTTCCAGCACATCCTCATCGGTTCAAGCCGACTTCACGTGCCAGTTGGGGACGAAACAATGCCGCTCCACCAAGCGTCACCGGGTGGTGATCTTTCGAGATGAGAATGGCCGCGACATTCGGGTCGTGACGAACCTCTTCCATGCGTCTGCGGAAACCATTGCCGACATGTACCAACAACGTTGGACTGTTGAGGTCTTTTTCCGTTGGGTGAAGCAATATCTGAATGTCCCGACCTTGTTTGGCACGACGGAAAATGCGGTATACAACCAACTGTTTGCGGCGTTCATCGCGTATGTGTTGCTGCGATGGCTGTATGATCAAACCAAAAAACAGACGAACGTCTCTCTTTCCTTCATTTCGTTCGTTCGCCGTTTTTTCTCTGGGCAGCTTCCTCTCGATTGGAAATCCGGGATGGCCGCTGCTTTGTTTGAGTATGCTCAAATTTATGGAAGGCGTATGTCTAATTTTGGATAATCAACACTCGTGATATTGGCATTTATTACGATGTATCGGCAGGTTTTGATATCAAAGCAGTGAGCAAAATCGCGACAAGACTCGATGATCAACACAGAGAACATTTGATCACTTCTCTAGGGCAATGGGGACCCTGGGTTAATGGCGGCGGATGGCTGGTGGTTCAAGGGTATCATGTTGACTTTTTGTTCCGTGACATCCATCGGGTGGCCCGCGTGATTGATGAATGCTTGCAAGGAAAGGTTTCGGCCCATTATCAGACGGGTCACCCGCACGCTTATCTCAATGTCATGTACATGGGTGAAATCGCCATCTGTCAAATCCTGTCCGACCCAACTGAACAAATTGCCAAATTAAAAGCGAAGACGGTACCTTACCCCAAAGCGGTCAAAGATGCGATTGTGGGCTTTTTCTTGTTTGAAGCCGCTTTTTCTTTGATGTTCGCCGAGGATAGCGTGGATAAGGACGACATTTCCTATGTAGCGGGTCATGTCTTCCGCTCGATTTCGTGTTTGAATCAGGTGATCTTTGCAATCAATGAAGAATACTGTATCAACGAGAAAAAAGCGGTTCGGATGATTGAGGGTTTTCGTGCCAAACCCCGCAATTACAAGCAAAGGATAGACAATATCATAACGTTGCTTTCCTCGGACCAGAAAAGCACAAAGAAAGCCGTAGAATTCCTTCGGGAACTGATTGCTGAAACCGAAGAATTAATAAAGAATTAGTGAATGTCATTCATCACGATCCCCAATGGAAATCAGGGGCGGATATTCGAAATAAGGAATTCTTTTATGAGGAGAGGGACAAGTGAAGGCGGTAGAAACCAATTTATTGAAATTTATGCAAGGCACAAAACAATTCATCATCCCGATTTATCAGCGAAAATATAGCTGGACGATGAAGCAGTGTCGCCAGCTTTGGAACGATATTGTAAGAGCGGCGGAAGACGAAAAGATCAAGGGCCACTTTGTTGGCTCGATTGTCTACATCGAACAAGGGTTATATCAAGTATCATCCGTTCCGCAACTGCTCGTCATTGATGGACAGCAACGATTGACCACGTTGACGTTACTGTTGCTTGCGTTGGGCAAAGCCATCGAGGAAAGCGGACAATCCTTGGATATTACGAAAAAGAAGATCATGAATTACTATCTGGTCAACAGCGAAGAAGAGGGGGAACTGTATCACAAACTCATCTTGACGGAGAGCGATAAGGACACGCTGATCAACTTGATTTTAGACAAAACACTCCCCGAAGAATACTCCCCGAGAGTGTACGAGAACTACAATTTTTTTGCGGAATCCATCAAAAACAGTGGTATCGATCTGAACAAGCTGTACAAGGGAATCTCCAAGTTGATTATTGTAGATATTTCGTTGGATCGTGACCATGATAATCCACAGTTGATTTTTGAAAGTCTTAACTCAACGGGGCTTGATCTGTCGCAAGCCGATTTGATCCGAAACTTCGTTTTGATGAAACTGGAGCCGAAAGAGCAAGCGGAACTGTACAGGGAATACTGGTATCCGATGGAAAAAAGCTTCGGGAATCTGACAAATTCCGCTTTGTTTGACCGATTTATGCGTGACTATTTAACGGTGAAAACGGGGCGAATTCCAAACATTCAAGAAGTATATTCCAGCTTTAAGGAATACGTATTTCAGCACAGTGAACTGAGTGTTCAACAAATTGTCGAGGACATTTATCGATATTCCCAGTATTTCGTAAAGCTCGTGTTCCAGACGGAAAAGGATAAAGAAATCAATGAAGTGCTTAAAGATATCAATACGCTAAAGGTCGATGTCTCGTATCCATTCTTGCTTGAGGTATATGACGACTATGAGCGTCAAATTTTATCAAAATCGGAATTTATCGAAATCCTAAAGCTTGTTGAAGCTTACGTTTTCCGCAGAGCGGTTTGCGGGGTTCCGACCAATTCATTGAACAAAACGTTTGCGACCCTCAGCAAAGAGATCGACAAGGCGAATTATGTGGAAAGCGTGCGGGCGGCGTTTTTGCTCAAAGATTCCTATAAACGGTTTCCGACCGATGAGGAGTTCAAGCGGGAACTCATGATTAAGGATGTGTATAATTTCCGTAATCGAAATTACCTGCTTCGGAAGCTGGAAAATTTCAATCGGAAAGAGATTATTGATATCGAAGCCTATACGATTGAACACATCATGCCGCAAAATCCAAACTTGTCTCCAGAGTGGAGACGGGATTTGGGGCCAAATTGGGAAGAGGTGCACAAAACGTATCTTCATACGCTGGGCAACCTGACACTGACCCGATATAATTCCGAGCTCGGTGATCGGCCGTTTAAGGAAAAACGGGATATGGAAGGCGGGTTTGCAGACAGCCCGCTGAGGTTAAACAGAGAACTAGCCAAACTTGAAACTTGGAATGAGGAGGCAATCCTCAAACGTGCAGAGCTTCTTGCAAATTTGGCGTTAAAAGTCTGGGAATACCCACAGCTATCGGATGATATTCTGGCTAAATACCGAAAGAAAGGCTCCGAAAATGATAGTGTGACTTATACGATTGCCGATCACCCTGAATTACAGGGAGATATGTTGGCGTTATTCGAGGAATTGAGCAAACGAATTTGTAACCTGGACAGCTCGGTTCGCATGGAGTTCAAAAAGTTATACATTGCTTTTAAGATGTCAACAAACTTCGTCGATATTGTGCCGCAGAAAAGCAGACTGCGGTTAAGCTTAAATATGCCATTCGATGAAATACAGGATCCTCGAGGTATTTGTAAAGATGTGAGTAACCTCGGTCGTTGGGGGAACGGTGACGTTGAATTTGGCGTTTCTTCTTTAGATGAAATCGACTATGCGATGTTTCTGATCAGACAGTCATATGAAAGGCATCGGGAAGATGAATAGTTGAGAAGAGGAGTGATCGTGTGAGTAAAATATTTGTGGGTGACATTCCGAAATGATCCCCGACGAGGGTTGCGAACTTTTGTTCGCGACGCTCGTCGGGGCCACCAAGCGAAGCGCGGTAGAAAAAAGCAAATGTCATGCAAAAAGGACTCTCTCCCTGCTATGATGGTGATGACCAACATCCATAAAACAGGAGGGAGAGAGTCCATGAAACATCTTACCACAGAATGGCCTTTATTAAAAGAGCTGGAGGAACAATTAGTCAGAACTCTTCAAAAGGTGTTCGCTGTCTTGTTGGCGGCCCTTTTGGAGGAGATTGATCAACAACTGGCGGAAGCGCGGGACAAGCGCCGGTATCAGCTGAAAGACAAACGGCCGACTACGATCCAAACGCTGTTTGGAGAAGTGACGTTTCGACGGAACTACTACTATGACCGGCAAACGGGGAACTATACCTTCTTGCTGGATGCCGAACTGGGCTTTGATGGAGCGCAGTCGATCAGCCCTTGCCTCGAGGAAACGGCGGTCGAGTTGGCCGTAGAGTGCTCTTCCTACCGCAAAGCAGCCCGCACACTCGAGTCGATCGTGGGGTATGCGGTCATGAGCCACGAGGCGATTCGCCAACTGGTGCTGGAGGCCCCTGTCTCGCTGCACCGCCCTGTTTCCCAACGGCACGGCCGGGTGCTGTTTGTGGAGGCGGATGGACTGTTTATTTCCCGCCAGGGGAAAGGGAAACGGGCGAAAGAAGAGAAAATCCTGGCGGTTCACGAGGGATGGAAACGAAACGGTTCGCAGCTCGAGCTCGTGAACCGGCGCCACTACCTCCATGAAGGGGCGGGAGACGTGTGGGAACGGTTTGAAGAGTGGCTGATGAACGAATATGCCTATGACCCGTGCCGGGACCTTTTGATCATCAACGGCGACGCGGCATCCTGGATTACGGCCTGCCGGGAGTATTTTGGGAAGCGGGCGTGCTTTCAGCTGGATCGATTTCATGTGGCGCGGGAGCTTCGTCAGTGTCTGTCCGGCCACCCGCGTTGGCGGGAGGTGCGGAAGAAGCTGGCGAAACAAGACGAAGAGGGGCTTCTCGTGGAGCTGAACAGCGCGGTCGGCACGTTGGAGGACGAAGCGAAAGAGAAGCAGATGGCTGCCATGATCCGTCGGATCGAGTCGATGCCGGGATGCATCCGGGACTATCGGGAGTGGCTGTCGGAGCAAGGGGTGGAGACGACCGGCATGCGTCCGATGGGCCATGCGGAGAGTGTGATGAGCCGATTTGCGCATCGGGTGAAATCCCGCCGCAGCTGGAAAGACCAAGGGCTTCGGGCGTTTCTGAGGGCGATGGCAGCCCGAATCGACGGGATTTGGCGGAGAAATGGGCAGTTGGTGGAGGAAGAAGAGACCCGAACGGCAGCCTCGGCCTCAACAAAGTCCAAGCGGATCGAACAGGCCAAACGGAAGGCCGGACGGTTATGGGCAGATGTGGTGCGTCAGAATCTACCGTGTCTGCAGCGGTCATCCGGGACGCCGATCCATCAAGCGTTGTCGGCGCTCCGGGATGGTGGTTGGGTGTAAAAAAATGGAATATCGTATCATCGCCTCGAGATGAGGGATGAGAGTCCGAAAGCGCTTACGATATGAATTCCTGAAAATGGTTCGCTAACTAGTGATTGACAACACCCGTAGTGAACCGAAAAAATGTTCTCCACAAAGTCTTGACTGACTCATAAACCGTTAATAAATTGATGAAGAAAAAGGTGTATCACTATTCGATACACCTTATTAAATCACTTAAAACATCCTTAATCCAATTGCCTTTCTAACTTCACTGATAACTTTTTGTGATGACTCTTTCGCTTTCATTCGTCCGTGTGCTAAAACATCATATACATAACTGTCTGACAATTTTTCTCTTCTTTCCCTAAACGGTTCAACGATTGAATTGATTGAATCGGATAGAATGGATTTACATTGTACACACCCTATAGTCGCATTACTGCATTGGAGCTGAATCTTTTCTAACATTTCCTTTTCAGTAAAATAAGTGTGTAAATGATAAACGTTGCACCCCTCTTTTGAAGGGTTACCTGCTTGATGTTTATAGATACGAGTGGGATCAGAATATGCCTTCTTTACTTTTCGTTGAATGGTTTCATTGTCATCTTTCATACTAATATAACTGTCGGCGTTATCTGATTTACTCATTTTCCCTTTCCCTGAAAGAGAAGGAATACGAACAGCATTTTCCATAATAGGTCTTGGTTCAGGAAAAATATCTCCATAGAGTTGGTTAAATCTACGTACAATTGTCCTTGCTATTTCCAAATGAACAAGTTGATCTTCGCCGACGGGCACAAATTTTCCTTTGTGTATAAGAATGTCTGCTGCCATCAAAACCGGATAACCTACTAATCCATAATTAACATTATCAGGTTGTTTTTTTGCTTTTTCCTTAAATGTCGGACAACGTAATAAATCCCCTAATGGCATTACCATGCTTAAATAAGTATGCAATTCACATATTTCCTCTGCAATCGAGGATTGGACATAAAATGTAGATTTATTTGGATCGAGCCCTGCTGCCAAATAATCTTTAGCAATTTCCAAAACATTTCTCGTTAAATCATCTGGTTTAGGGTGAGTAGTTAGTGAATGAATATCACTGATAAAAAAGTATGAATTGTACTTTTCCTGTAATTCAAGGATATTCTTCATTGCACCATAGTAGTTACCCAAATGTAATTCTCCTGTAGGTCTTATTCCTGATATTAATATTTCCCTATTCATCAAAATCCCTCCATTTTGTTGTAGTTTTAATGTTTTGAATTGAAAAAGACGTCCACCAGCCGTCTTCCATGACTAATCACTCCTTTTAGACAACTAAATAAAAAGGCTTTCCATCCACTTGCCAAAGGACGGAAAGCCGCGGTGCCACCTTTGTTCGTTTGTAAAACAACAAACGCACTTTTAGGGTACGGAAACGTAAATTACGTTTCGATACCTTGTCTCTTTTAACGGTGAGACTCTCCGCCAAAACCTACTCTAAATTTCGGTCTGGTTGCTCCGAAGCCCATTCAACATGGTTTCCACACTGATTTGCACCAACCATCAGCTCTCTGAAGTGTCCGCCATGCCTACTATTCTTCATCATCACAAAGATATATGGAATTTTTTTATTTATTATAACTCACATTTCGCACCCTAACAAGGTCAAAACAAAGGATTTTTTATTTCTTTTTTCAGAATAACTTTTTGACCAACACAACGAGCGATGGCAATCCTTTTTTTACCATCTCTGGTCGTTCCGTATCACGTTACACGTAGATGCTCTCATCCATGCCCAATCCCTGCAGAATCCTTCGCTGATCAGGGGTAAGGGAGCGATCCAGTGAGCGTTGGATGCGCCCATCCGGCAGCTCCAGCAGGATGACGTTCACATATTGAAACAGCTGAAAAATCGCCTGTCCCGTCGGCCAGGTCAGCTTGCGGCCTCCAGGACCCTTCAACGGGTGTTCTGGAGTAATAAACTGACGCACTCGGCGCTGAAAAACGCGGTAAATAGCCAAGGCCAACAGAAACAAATAGCCTAATACTGCGACCCGTTCTGGTTTTTTGACGTAAATCTCATCCGTGAAAAACGGATCTTTCAAAAAAGCGAAGTTCATTTCCACCGAGATCTGCCCTTTATACAGCTTCAAGATCTCTTGGGCATCCATGGGTTGGCCCTTCCATTCCTTCGGAACGGTCGTGACAAGGACAAACCGGGACGCTTTCCGTCTCGCCTGTTCCCACGCGTCTTGGTCGAATTCGACGTCAAGGTGCAAGAAATACAGCGTCTCCACCTCGGGTTCCGCCCCTTTTTTCGGCCGTCCGCGCCGTTTTTTCAGGCGTACGATCTCTTCGACCGAGGCCTCAACCCGATGAAACCGGGGGCGAAGGGACGCCTTGAGGGACGCCAAGGCTTGTTCGGCATCTTCCCGGCAGGAGAAGGGGTGACGCTCCCAACGGGCTTGTTCCTCGCGAAGAAGCTCCGCTTCTTTGGTTCGTTCTTTTTCAAGCGTCTTTCCTTTTCGCTGGTCGAGCGCGCTCGATTCAACAACGATCAGCCGAACGGGGTGGCCTTCATACGTCGAGGCCGTTTCCCATACCCGATACGTGGCGCCGTTTCTCTCCGCCAACGTAAAGGGATCGCTCCACGTCGTGTCCTCAGCATCCGCTTCGGCCAGCGCGGTTTTCACGATCCGGAGCGACGAAGGGCCTCGGGTGATCAAAAAGGCGTTGGCCGCTTTGGTTTGCGCCAGAGTGTCTTTTGTCATCGCGGCGGAATCGGCCACGTAAATCCATTCGTCTTCGATTTTGGCCTGCTTCAGCTGTTCATGGACACGAGACAGCACCTCGGGATTCCATGTTTTATCGGGCAGGTTGCCATCGTGCACATCGCCGTAAAACGGGATGCCGTCCTCGTTGCCGACCAGTCCGAAACCGATCTGTTTTTGCCAACGATGATGGCGGTTGTAGCCATGTGTGATTTGTAAGGCCTCTAACGAGGCCGATTCATACGCGCCGTAAACGGTCTTGTCCGTCGTATCGGCGTGGAAGGCTCGGAGGGAAAGGCCTTCTTTTCGATAAATATGAATCAAGCAAGTGCTGATGACGTTGTGAATGCCAGCCTCATACAGGCGATCGAGATGACGGGCCAACGCATCGTCGTTCAACCAGGAAGGATGGAGATCGGGACGGATGAGTTTCTCACAATCGACCTCCTGAGCCCAATGTTCCAAGTGAACAAGGGCTTGCCGGCCGTCAAACACATTGTAGAGGATGGCCTGAACGGCATCGCTGACTCGCGTTTGGCACTGCGGATCGACGGGCACGAGATGGCCAATCAATTGAGGCAGACCCAGTTTCTTGAATAGGGCACTTATTATATTCAAATAAGAATTGCGATAGACCTTTTTGACTTGAACGTTCATAAGAGAAAAACTCCTTTACGTTCCTTGTGTGTCAAGGATTCATTCGACATCGGAACGAAAAAATCCTCCCGATTTTCGTCGAGAGGGTGCGAAATGTGAGTTGAATAAAGAAAAATTTTTAGCTATCTGTCAAGATGTTTTTGGCAATTTAAAATCACATAATTATACTTTCATCAGGATCACTATTTTCAATAGTTTTTGTTAACCTTGTAGTATCTGGACCTAGATACACTTCATCTCTATCTTCACTCTCGATAGTAAAGGTGCGTTTAGTGGTATCGGGACCTATAAAATACTCATTTTCATCACTATTCTCAATTGTTGCTGTTTGACGCGTTGTTTCTGGGCCGAAATACATCTCGTCTGGATCGATGTTTTCAGTTGTCTCTGTCATTATTGTTGTTTCTGGACCTATTCTTAATGCTTTTATGTTCTTTTGCTCATCAATATAGTTTATTTGTGTTTCATTGTCATAATACAGAACTGGAACCTTCTTTAAGTAGTATTCTTCAGCGTAATTAATAATATATGGCTTTTTCATTTACTCTCCCTCCTCTAATAAAATTATACCAAAATTTGAAAACGTATTGTCATTTATTTCAATTATCTCAATATCATTAATATTATATGTATGGAGGAATTCTAATAGTTTTTTATAGTTATTATTTTGATTATCTGATAGTACTACAACCTTTACATACTTGTTTTCCAATAAACCTTCTTTTATTTGATCCAATTGTTGATTATTATCTTTTAAGAATTCTTTTAAAGAGTTAGAATCTTTTAAATGAATAAAGTTTGAGTTAGTGTTTTGAACGTGCATAGGTTTATGATTAAGATGGTAGTTTTCTGATATATACTGATCCAAATTATAAATAGAAATGAAAGCAATACACCAAATAATGATAGCCGTCATATATTTTTCTATATTTTTGATTATTGTAACCTGAAAAGTACTTTCCTGTGTAAGAGTTTTCCATTCATAATACAACAATAATACAAACTCCATTAACGGTTCAGGAGATCTACGAATAGATCTAAAAGTAACTCGATTAATACCTTGTACCTTAATGAATTTATAAATGAAGCATATTAAATTTATAAAAAGATATATCACATAAAATACAAATATTTTTTGATAACTTTTTTCAATACTATATAACTTAGTAAATTGAGCACTGAACAAAGGCAATATAAAAGCAATGATAGAGATATATGCCAAGAATTTATTAAAAGTTTTGTTTTTAACCGCCTCTATTTGTGATATTTTGTACATTAATGTTTCTTTATGAGTTAGGTATTTTTCTTGAGATATTTTACTAAGTTCATCCTTATATTCATCATAACTTTTATTGATATCTTTTAAATTAGGGAATGGATGAACTTTTGACAAACTTAAAATGTAGAATGGTTTAAATTTTTTATCGCTAAATCTATATGTAAAAAAGTGAATAATCCGATCCCCAATATTAATACTAAATAGAGATATTCTTATGTTTTCTTTATCTGTAAATTCTTTTCGGACTTCTCCGAACAATCGATCATCTGTTATTCGAAATATTGGACTATACGAGAGAATTTTAATAATAATGAAACCGAGTTTATTTAACATTAAAATCTTCCCCTATTAAATAGTTTACTATTGCAGCAGAAATACCTAAGTTTAATTTTTCTTCCAACCAAAGCCATTGACCATTTGCGTTTAGTTCTAAAAAGTAATATTTTCCATCCTTTACTATAAAATCGAAAGCTGCGAAATTAATATTTAACTTATTCATCATTTTTATACATTTGTTTGCAACATCTTCAGGCACATCAATTTGGCTATATGATATTTTCGCATCTTGCTTTCTCCAATCTATTTTGTTTGTTGAGACTATTTTCACACCAAAAAAGTTGCCATTAACAATAGTAAGTCTAACCTCAAAATCTTTTTCTTGATAAGATTGGAAGTATGATGGGGAAAGTTCCAGTCCTAATATTTCCTTGTTATTATTCACTTCATTTGTTTGGATATAAGTCACTTTGTGATCTTCTATTATCCGACCAACTGATAGTGGTTTTACTATAGACCTTTTGTTCATAGAACAAAATTTAGAAGCATGCTGATTTGAATTTGAAATTAATGAGTCTGGAATATTGAAACCAAGCTCTTTAGCTAGCTTTAACTGTACTATTTTATTGTCAGCACGACGAAGGATTGACGGTCTTGTTAAAGCAATATTCCCTGTAATTTCAGCTAGTCCATCTATAACGGTTATAATTTCTCGTTGCATTAAATTCCAATATTTTTTATCATATTCATCCAATGGAGGTAAAGTGATTTTTCTAAAGTACAATGCGTGACATAAATTTGTATATATTCCAGATGTTTGATCTTTATATTCAATAAAAGCCCCTTCTTTAGTTATGGTAATATCATAATCTGAGAAACGATCTGTATTCAGTCTGAAAAAGTCTACTCTATCAGAATATTTATCAATAATATAATCAGCTGTTAGATCTTTTGAGTTTGTGATTATTAACACTTGTTTCATAAAGACTCTCCTTTAGGCACCAACATCTTTTTAATGTAATGTTTACAATAAATATACAGTAAAACTAGCCAAGGGCTATAGTTAATGGCTAAAATATACGCAAAGTTGATTCAACTAGGAATTAAAACAATTGATGATGTTTCAAACAATATAGAATGGAAGTTGAAGCGCTTTTACGATGAATCTAATTAAGCGCATTTTTTATTATTTTATCAATCTTTATAGTGGTAATAAACTAAACAAATTGAAGAGAAGGTAATTATAATAGTTAAATTAATTAAATATATATAAGTTGAAACTTTGTTTTACATCCGGCAGAGCGCCCGCCGCATTCTATCAAAGTCGACTTGTATGAAGGGAAAACAGAATCGAACAATCGAAAAATCTTTATTGCAACTTATATAGAGTATGAATATTGCATTTATTATTAATTATATATATTCACTATTTTCTGTGGTGTTAGACTTTTTTATAGCTTAGTCACTAGGTGTGATTGCAAACTTCTATCAGTGCTTTTCTCGTTAATCACAAAATATGGTAATAAATCAGAATTTAGGCTCTTCACCACAAGTTGTACTTGATCATTGAAGATCGGTGTGCATAGAGAAAATAGAGGGTACAAAAAATGCGAATTTTCCTGTATGGTAAAGGTGTCCAAACCAAACCATTGGAGGAAAATTCGCATGTACGCTCAGTTTATCAAAGAACTCATCGATTTACCAGATGTTTTGATTCAAAAGGTGCGAAAAGAAGAAGAACGTTGGATTTTCGAACTTTCTCTTCCCGAACAATGCCCGTTATGTCCTGTTTGCTTGAAACGCACGATCAAAATGACAGGAAAAAAGAAGCAATGGATGCATGGGTATGCTCAACGGATCGGCATCTTTTGGGTGGAACTCCCTGTGGAGCGTAGACGTTGTTGTACATGTGGCATGACATTCAGCACGTCTTATCCCGGAATTTCCCCTCGAAGTGCAGCGACGGATGCGTTTCAGCAATGGGTGGCGCAATCTTGCATCGGAACATCCATTCAGGCGGTGGCTCGTATGCTCAAGCTTCCGTACACGACCGTCGAACGCTGGTTTTATACCCATGCCCCTTCCTTCCTATCGAATGACATCCAACCAAAGGCAGTTTGTGTCGATGAGTTTGCGTTTCGAAAAGGACATGATTACGGAGTGGCAGTCATGGATGCCGAAACGGGAGAAGTGTATGCCGTTGAAGCAGGAAAGAACGAGGAAGCCATTGGACGTGTGTTGGCTCCTGTGTCTGGTTCTGTTCAGTATGTCGTGAGTGATTTGGCTCCAGCGATGAAAAAAGCCATTCAAGGGGTGTGTCCGGAAGCGAAGCATGTGGTCGATTATTTTCATGTGATTCAATTGTTTACGGAAGCGTTGGATCGATGCCGCCAATCCTTCGGAAAAGGGAACAAGAAACATGGGCATGTTCGGTATGTTTGCCGCTTATTGACCCAGTGTCCCGAGAAACTCACCGAGGAGGAGCGCCAAACGGTGCGGGAGTGGCAGAAAGAGAGCGATTCCTTGCAGGCTGTCTATCAATCCCTTCAACATTTTCGTTATGTATCCAAAAGCCAAAGCGAGCGACAAGCGAAACGTCGTTTGAACGCCTGGGTTCATCGGTATTTGTTTTGTCCTTGTTCTGCTGTTCGCGCCATCGCAAAATCACTCGTCAAACGAACAGACGAAATCATATCGTGCATTTTATCCCCTTATTCAAATGGGAAAATGGAGGGAACAAATAACAAGATCAAGCTGATGAAACGTCGGGGATACGGATACAGAAATATCCAGCGTTTTGCATTGCGGGTTCGGCTAGAAACAGCTAACATACTTTCATGACAGGTGCAAGTACAACTTTTGGTGATGAACCAGAATTTAATGGTATTATTTAGTTATAAAATTATAAAAAATTTCAGGAGGGATAATATGGAAATTATTAATGTCAATGGAATTAACATTAATATCAAGGATTCGGTGAAAATCCAAGATGAAAATGGAGTAATGTTTGTTACAGATGCTGAAATCTCTTCAGAACAATTTAATGATTTCTTAGATTTATACCATAAATATAGCAGAAAAGGAGAGTATTTTAACGTTGTAATAAACAAGAAGGGGTTTTATGGGCGATTTGGACAACTTGTATATAGTGAGGGGGTAGAAAGCTACAAACTAAGACTGGTTTTTGTTGAGTCAAAACTTGACACGGTGGAACAGGCAACACCTAGATTTATAGTTGATGATGCGGAATATCAAAACATAAAAGATAAAATTGCGAAACAAGAATTAATTATTGATAAGCTAATCAATACTTTGGTAAATAAAGAAATTCTCGACGAGAATGCAGCGAATCTTCTCAAGACTTTTAATCAAGAAGAATTAAAGAGAATTAAGTTTGAAATGGCTACCAAAGTAGAAGATTTAGATAAATATCTAGAATCAATTAATGATCGACTTTCCGATATTAGAAAACAACAAAGAATATAAATGATTAACGGGAAACAATAGTTGAAAAATGTAAACAAAAAATGATAAAACTTTTTACCCGTGGTGCTAGTTGAGCTTTAGCGCTCAACTAGCCCAAGTGTAACCAGGGAATAAGCTAACAATATACCGTCTAGTGCCACTTCAAATCCGATAATCGAATTGGCTCGGATCCCCGTGATGCGATAGTGGTCAATCAGAACCGAGAACACCGTCTCGATCACTTTGCGTTTTTGTTGGATCCATTTCTCCCATGTCTCAGACGCACGATGTTTCTGGTTTTTTCGAGACGGAGTCCAAAGCGCCATTTGGTATTCTTCGTACAGCCTTTTTTGCAAGTCACGGCTAATGAATCCTTTGTCCCCAAAGTTATACGGGCGGGGAATTTGGGTCATCACGCTTTCGGCTGCGATTCGATCGTGGCAAGATGCTTCCGTCACCACATACCCCATTGGCAGCCCTTGATCGGTCACTTGAAGGTGCAGCTTCAACCCGTAGTACCATTGTTTTTTGGAAGCGCAATACCCGATGTCGGCGATCTCTTGAAACCGTTTGACGCGATGCATTCTTGCCGTATGGCACAATGGGAGCGGCAAGCTGTCCACGACGGCATAGGCATGATGTTGGCCGCGTTTTGCTCACGACGGCGATCCATTTGATAGCGAAGCCAAGCGCCCGGCAGCGGCGGTTATACCGGGAACGTTCGAGAAACGAGCCGTTTGTGAACAAATTTCCCGTGACAAAACGATGCCACGCCCGTTCAGAAGTAAAACCGAGCAACTTTCCTAAAAGATGAATGGCGATGATGACAGCGTCCTCTTGCTTGACCAAATGGCGATTTCGACGATGAAGATGCACCTGAATGCATGAAAGTTGGGCAGAAACAAAAATGAAAATGGCGGCATATTGCTTTTGAATCTTGGCTCGATCTGTAGTAAAATGAAAGTGCTCTTGCATGGGGATTCTCCTTTTGAATGGCAGGTCGCACTTTCATTCTACAGGAGATCCGCCAGCAAGGGCTATTTTTATGCTTGCTCAAGTTTATTTAGCACCACGGGTTTAATAACATATTTAATTAGACTATTATTCATGTAATAAGGAATGATGTTTCTTAATAATGAGCTGGTAATTAGAGCGGTTATTTATTGGAGGAATTGAATCATAGTGGGGGATAAACATGATATCAAGCAATTTCGAATTCTTAAAAGATAAGTGGGAAGTTCTCGCCCGTGTTGGGGAAACGGCGGAACGAAATGTATATCAAAATCCAAACGTGACGATTAGTGAGCTGAGAAAATTTGCAGAAACGATTACAAAATATATTTTAGCTTTAGAAGAAATTCGGGAAGAACGGGGAACTGATCAGCAAGAACGTCTAAGGGTTCTTTTTTACGAGCAAATTATCCCGAAAGAAATATATGACTTATTTACGGTCATTCGGTTGAAAGGAAATGAAGCGGTACATAATCCGAGTTATGGAGAAGTAAATGAAGCAAAAGCTTTATTACATATGGCGTTCCGCATAGCCGTTTGGTTTATGGAAGTGTATGGCGATTGGTCATTCCAAGCTCCAGAGTATATCGAACCGGCACCACAAACATCTATATCAGCAGATGAGTTGGATCATGTCGTTAAGTCATACGAAGAAAAGCTTGCTCAATTGGAAACAGAGCTTGAAAAGATACGGAAAGAACAGCTATATATAAGCAGTGAAGAGAAGCAAAAACGACGTGAGCATTCACAACGCGCCGTCGCTAACTTTGAATTGACGGAGGCAGAAACCCGTATTCTTATTGACCAACAGTTACGAGATGCTGGATGGGAGGCTGACTCTGAAAAGTTACGGTTCTCCAAAGGAGCTCGTCCGGAAAAAGGGCGAAACATGGCCATCGCGGAATGGCCTTTAAAACGCGGTTACGCCGATTACGCACTATTTATTGGCCTTGAACTAGTGGGAATCATTGAGGCGAAACGCGCCAGCAAAGATATTCCATCCGACATTGAACAAGCAAAAGAATATGCAAAATTAGTTGTTCGTCATGGTGATGAAGTGATCCATGAACCGTGGGGAGACTATTTTGTTCCGTTTCTCTTTGCGACGAATGGGCGGCCATATTTAAAACAGCTCGAACAAAAATCAGGCATTTGGTTTTTAGATGCCCGAAAATCGACGAACCATCCGCGCCCGCTGCAAGGCTGGTACACTCCTCGCGGGTTAAAAAAATTGTTAGAGCAGGATGTCGAACGTTCGGAACAATTTTTGCGTGATGAAAAATTTGATTATCTGAAATTAAGACCTTACCAAGTGAAAGCCATTCAAGCCGTTGAAAAAGCACTGGAAGAGAAAAAACGTAGCATTTTAATCGCAATGGCAACCGGAACAGGGAAAACGAGAATGGCGATTGGTCTCATTTACCGATTACTCAAAGCAAAGCGTTTTCATCGAATTTTATTCCTTGTCGACCGAAAAGCGCTAGCGGAACAAGCAGAAAGTGCTTTTAAAGAAAGCAAGATGGAAAGTTTCCATACGTTCACTGAAATTTATAGCTTACAATCGTTATATGATCAAAAACCAGATGACGAAACGAAAGTGCATATCGCTACCGTACAAGGGATGCTAAAACGAATTTTTTATAACGACCGCCCGGAAGACATCCCACCGGTGGACCAATATGACTGCATCATTGTTGACGAAGCCCATCGCGGCTATACGTTAGATAAAGAAATGGATGAGGTGGAACTGCAATTTAGAGATCATCAAGACTATGTCAGCAAATACCGCAAAGTGCTCGATTATTTTGATGCCGTCCGCATCGGGTTGACGGCGACGCCAGCACTTCATACGACAGAGATCTTTGGTCCGCCTGTCTTCACGTATTCTTACCGGGAAGCGGTAGTGGATGGCTATTTAGTCGACCATGAACCCCCGTATCAATTTGAAACGGTTTTGAAAAAAGAAGGAATTACGTGGGCAAAAGGGGAAACGGTCGATGTGTATGATACGGTGACAGGAACGATTTCTCAAGAGTATTTAGAAGACGAAGTCAATATTGACGTGTCGCAGTTTAACACAAAAGTCATTACGGAAAGCTTTAATCGTGTCATCATTCGCGAATTGACGAAATATATTTCTCCGGATGATGAAGGAAAAACGTTAATTTTTGCCGCCACGGATGATCACGCTGACTTAGTCGTTCGTTTTTTAAAAGAAGAGTTCGAAAAACTATACGGTGAAGTCGAAGACAACGCGGTGATGAAAATTACCGGTTCGATTAAAGATCCTTCCGGTGCGATCCGCCGTTTTAAAAACGAAAAATATCCAACAATTGTCGTTACGGTTGATTTGCTGACGACGGGTGTGGACGTGCCGGCGATTACGAATCTCGTCTTCTTGCGGCGTGTCCGCTCGCGCATTCTGTATGAACAAATGTTAGGACGCGCAACAAGAAGATGCGAGGAAATCCAAAAAGACCATTTTAAAATTTTTGATGCGGTCGGGATTTATGAATCTTTAAAACCATATACAAGCATGAAGCCGGTCGTAACGCGTCCGAATATTTCGCTGACTCAATTAGTCGAAGAATTAGAGGGACTAGAAAAAACGGAACATCTTCAATATCAAAAAGAACAAATTATTGCCAAAATCCAGCGGAAAAAGCGGAAATGGTCCGATCGGCAGCATCAAGACTTTAAAGTGCTGTCCGGCGGCAAAACGGTCGATGAGTTTATCGATTGGGTAAAAGCCTTGCAGCCGGATGAATTACCTGTACAATTAAAAGAGTACAAGTCGATGTTCCGCTATATGGATGAAAACCGCTACCGGGAAAATAAGCAATATATTTCCAACCATGAAGATAAGCTGATTGCGGTAAAACGCGGATACGGAAACGCGGAAAAGCCAGACGACTACTTGCAATCGTTCGGCGAATTTATTCGCAATAATATGAACAAAATCCCAGCTTTAATGATTGTTTGCCAGCGACCAACTGAGTTAACAAGAGAAGAACTGAAAAAGCTGTTGCTCGAATTGGACCAAAAAGGCTTTTCCGAGAAAAAACTGCAAGCGGCATGGCGGGAGGCAAAAAATGAAGACATCGCGGCGGATATCATTGCCTTCATTCGCCAACAAGCATTAGGCGATCCGCTTATTAGCCATGAAGAACGAATTAAAAACGCCATGAAAAAGATTTACCAAATGAAAGCATGGCCGCCGGTGCAAAAGAAATGGCTCGAACGCATTGAAAAGCAATTACTGCAAGAATATGTTCTTCATCCGGATCCGGAAAAAGCGTTTGAATATGAGCCATTTAAAAGCCACGGAGGCTTTAAACAATTAAATAAAATTTTCGACGGACAATTACCTCACATTATTCGTGAAATTAATTACAACTTATACAACTATTCTAAGAAGGAGCAAGCGTAGATGAACAACAGAGAAATCGTCCAAAAGCTATGGAATTTATGTAACGTGCTTCGTGATGATGGGATTACTTATCATCAGTATGTGACAGAGCTAACGTATTTGTTGTTTTTAAAAATGATGAAAGAAACCGGTCAAGAATATATCATTCCAGAAAAATATCGTTGGGATTCGTTAGTAGAAAAAGACGGGATTGAACTAAAAGAGCATTATCAACAGTTGTTACTTGATTTAGGAAAAGAGGAAAATGAATTATTAAAACAAATTTATACGGATGCGACATCGAATATTAGAGAACCAAAAAACTTAGAAAAAATTATTCAATCTATCAATAACTTAGACTGGTATAACGCGAAGCAAGAAGGTTTAGGCGATTTGTACGAAGGGCTGTTAGAAAAGAACGCGAGTGAAGTAAAATCGGGGGCGGGGCAATATTTTACGCCTCGCGTCCTTATTGATGTTATTGTAGAACTTGTGAATCCACAGCCGGGAGAACGTTGTCACGACCCGGCTGCTGGAACTTTCGGTTTTATGATTGCGGCGGACCGTCATATTCGTGAGCAAACGGATGATTATTTTGATTTGTCACAAGAAGAAATCGAGTTCCAAAAATATAAAGCTTTCTCAGGAGTGGAGCTTGTCAGAGATACGCATCGCTTAGCGGTCATGAATGCATTGCTTCATGATATTCATGGAGAAATCTTGTTAGGTGATACCCTCTCATCACTTGGTGAAAGTTTAAAAAATTATGATGTGATTTTAACAAATCCGCCTTTCGGAACAAAAAAAGGTGGCGAGAGGGCAACACGAACAGACTTTACCTTTACAACATCAAACAAACAGCTGAATTTCTTGCAACATATTTACAGAGCTTTAAAACCGAATGGAAAAGCACGAGCCGCTGTTATTGTACCTGACAACGTATTGTTTGAAGACGGAGTCGGCGCCGACATTCGCAGAGACTTAATGGATAAATGTAACTTGCATACGATTTTACGCTTGCCGACAGGGATTTTCTATGCCCAAGGGGTGAAAACGAACGTCTTATTCTTCACCCGAGGGAAAACAGATGTTGGCAATACGAAAGAAGTATGGGTGTACGATTTACGGACGAATATGCCTTCCTTCGGTAAGCGGAATCCGTTGACGAAAGAACATTTTGAAGGATTTATCAAGGCCTACACAGCAGAGGACCGCCGCCAAGTCAAAGACGAGCGTTGGAATGTCTTTACCCGTGAAGAAATTGCGAAAAAAGGAGATAGCTTAGATATTGGCTTAATTGCCGATGAATCCCTATCCGTCTACGAAAACTTGCCAGACCCAATTGACTCCGCAGAAGAAGCAGTGGAAAAATTAGAACTAGCCATCTCCTTATTAAACGAAGTCATCGCCGAATTAAAAGCAGTAGAACAACCCAACACCTACCAAACGACTTCAAAAGAAGTGCTAAAAGTCGCAGAAACATCTGAGGTGCTTGAAAAATGAGCAAAAAGAAACAGAAATCGATTGAAGAATTGCTAGAAGAAGCATTAGTACCAGAAGAAGAACAACCGTACTCACTGCCGGAGAATTGGGTGTGGGTTAGACTAAAATCAATAAATAAAGATAAAAAAAGAGGTTCATCACCAAATTTTGTGATTTAGTGACAAAAAAGAGAAAGCACTGACGAGATCCTGGCAATAATGTTAGCGGTGAAATCAACATTAAGGAGGTCTCGTAAGTGCTTTCTATACCACTAGGATTGCCAGAATTTAAAGTGATTAAACAAGAACTTCTTTCCTATGGTTATGCGATTCATGTAGAGAAAACAGAGACACAGGAACGTTGCCCTCATTGTGGGTTTGCCACTTCCTCTGTCCACGACAGACGGACAAGAAAAGTACGGGATTTGGCGATTTTCCATCAACCGGTGTACTTGTTCGTAAAGGTAAAGCGCTATCGGTGCTGGAATTGTTCCCAAGTGTTTTCCGCCTCTTTGGAATCGATTCAACCCAATCAACACTACACCAATCGATTTTGTGAGTACTTGTATGAACTTTGTGAAGGCTCCACCATTCAAGAGGTTAGCCGAAAGCACCGCATCCCATATACGACATTGGAACGCATCTATTACTCCATCGCATCGAAAAAAGCAAAAGAGCGTCAAACAGCGATAGAAGCATCTTCTCAAGAAGAGATGGTGCTTAGCTTAGATGAAATCGCTGTAAAAAAGGGACATCAGTATGAAACCGTATTGATGGATGCCAAAGCCGGATCGGTCATGGGAATGCATGCCGATCGCCAATGTGACTCCGCCATCCACTTGTTGAGCCAAAATGTCCTGTCGAAAGAAAGGGTCCAAACGGTGATTCTTGACATGTGGGAACCTTATCATAAGGCGGTTCGTGCCCTGTTTCCATCTGCTTCGATTGTCATCGATAAGTACCATGTGGTTCAAAAAGTGACACAAGCCTTGGATCAAGCAAGAAAGGAATTTTCTCCATTGAAAAAGGCTCGATATCTTCTCTTAAAAGGATGTGAAAAGCTTCGTAAGGACCAACGGCTTCGATTAGACGATATCTTGGAGGAGTATCCGGTACTTTCCATTGCCTATTATCTGAAAGAGTTGTTTCGGGATTTTTACCGAACCGATGGATATAACGAAGCAAAGGAACGCTTGGAAGAATGGATTCAGTTAGCCAAACAGAGCCCTTTTGCTTCTTTTCAGGAAGCAGCCAACACGCTTGAAAGGTGGAAGGAGCCGATTCTTTCCTACTTTTTGTGCCCATATACCAATGCCCGAATCGAGGGGACGAATCACAAGATCAAAAACATCAAACGCCGGGCATATGGCTATCGAAATCTAGAACCTCACATTTCGCACCCTAACAAGGTCAAAACAAAGGATTTTTTATTTAGTTTTTCAGAATAACTTTTTGACCAACACGACGAGCGATGGCTATCCTTTTTTTACCATCGCTGGTCGTTCCGTATGACGTTACACGTAAATGCTCTCATCCATGCCCAATCCCTGCAGAATCCTTCGCTGATCAGGGGTAAGGGAGCGATCCAGTGAGCGTTGGATGCGCCCATCCGGCAGCTTGAACAGGACGACGTTCACATATTGAAACAGCTGGAAAATCGCCTGTCCCGTCGGCCGGGTCAGCTTGCGGCCTCCAGGACCCTTCAACGGGTGTTCTGGAGTAATAAACTGACGCACTCGGCGCTGAAAAACGCGGTAAATCGCCAAGGCCAAGAGAAACAAATAGCCCAATACCGCAACTCGTTCTGGCTTTTTGACATAGATCTCATCCGTGAAAAAAGGGTCTTTCAAAAAAGCGAAGTTCATTTCCACCGAGATCTGCCCTTTATACAGCTTCAAGATCTCTTGGGCATCCATTTGTTGGCCCTTCCATTCCTCCGGAACGGTCGTGACGAGGACAAACCGGGACGCTTTCCGTCTTGCCTGTTCCCACGCGTTTTGGTCGAATTCGACGTCAAGGTGCAAGAAATACAGCGTCTCCACCTCGGGTTCCGCCCCTTTTTTCGGCCGTCCGCGCCGTTTTTTCGGGCGTACGATCTCTTCGACCGCGGCCTCAACCCGATGAAACCGGGGGCGAAGGGACGCCTTGAGGGACGCCAAGGCTTGTTCAGCGTCTTCCCGGCACGAGAAAGGGTGGCGCTCCCAATGGGCTTGTTCCTCGCGAAGAAGCTCCGCTTCTTTGGTTCGTTCTTTTTCGAGCGTCTTTCCTTTTCGCTGATCGAGCGCACTCGATTCGACGACGATCAGCCGAACGGGGTGGCCTTCATAGGTGGAGGATGTTTCCCATACCCGATACGTGGCGCCGTTTCTCTCCGCCAGCGTAAAGGGTTCGCTCCACGGGATGTGAGGCGAATCGGCCTCCGCTAATGCCCGTTTCACGATCCGAAGCGACGAAGGGCCTCGGGTGATCAAAAAGGCGTTGGCCGCTTTGGTTTGCGCCAGAGTGTCTTTTGTCATCGCGGCGGAATCGGCCACGTAAATCCATTCGTCTTCCATCTTCGCTTGTTTGAGCTGTTCGTGGACACGGGACAGCACCTCCGGATTCCACGTTTTGTCAGGCAGGTTGCCGTCGTGCACATCGCCGTAAAACGGGATGCCGTCCTCGTTGCCGACCAGTCCGAAACCGATCTGTTTTTGCCAACGATGATGGCGGTTATAGCCATGTGTGATTTGTAAGGCCTCTAACGAGGCCGATTCATACGCGCCGTAAACCGTCTTGTCCGTCGTATCGGCGTGGAAGGCTCGGAGGGAAAGGCCTTCTTTGCGATAAATATGAATCAAGCAAGTGCTGATGACGTTGTGAATGCCAGCCTCATACAGGCGATCGAGATGACGAGCCAAGGCATCGTCGTTCAACCAGGAAGGATGGAGACCGGGACGGATGAGTTTCTCTAGATCGACCTCCTGAGCCCAATGTTCCAAGTGAACAAGGGCTTGCCGGCCGTCAAACATATTGTAGATGATGGCCTGAACGGCATCGCTGACTCGCGTTTGGCACTGCGGATCGACGGGCACGAGATGGTCAATCAATTGAGGCAGACCCAGTTTCTTGAATAGGGCACTTATTATATTCAAATAATCATTACGATAGACCTTTTTGACTTGAACGTTCATAAGAGAAAAACTCCTTTACGTTCCTTGTGTGTCAAGGATTCATTCGACATCGGAACGAAAAAATCCTCCCGATTTTCGTCGAGAGGGTGCGAAATGTGAGTTATCATAAGGCGGTTCGTGCCCTGTTTCCATCTGCTTCGATTGTCATCGATAAGTACCATGTGGTTCAAAAAGTGACACAAGCCTTGGATCAAGCAAGAAAGGAATTTTCTCCATTGAAAAAGGCTCGATATCTTCTCTTAAAAGGATGTGAAAAGCTTCGTAAGGACCAACGGCTTCGATTAGACGATATCTTGGAGGAGTATCCGGTACTTTCCATTGCCTATTATCTGAAAGAGTTGTTTCGGGATTTTTACCGAACCGATGGATATAACGAAGCAAAGGAACGCTTGGAAGAATGGATTCAGTTAGCCAAACAGAGCCCTTTTGCTTCTTTTCAGGAAGCAGCCAACACGCTTGAAAGGTGGAAGGAGCCGATTCTTTCCTACTTTTTGTGCCCATATACCAATGCCCGAATCGAGGGGACGAATCACAAGATCAAAAACATCAAACGCCGGGCATATGGCTATCGAAATCTAGAACGGTTTCGTTTGCGTGTATTTCTGGAGTGTACAGGGAACACTACAGGTAGTCAGGTTGCTTAAGCGCTCCCTTCTTCCGCTATCGGTATGATAGTTGGTAGAATGGAACCCGTCAAGGAAAGCACTTGACTGTTTCCATTCTACCAACTTCGTGGTCTGTATGCGGAAGAAGGATCCTGACTGATGAACCGATTTCATCCAGCTAACATGTTTCTGGGATTGAGTGGAAATCACAGAAAATGGTGAAGACCCAAAAAAGAAATATCGATCCTCGGGATTATAGTGAGGAAGTTTTTGAACTATATAGTGTACCAAGTTATGACCTAGGTGAACCAGAATATATTAAGGGAAAAGAAATAGGATCTAATAAGCAAGTTGTTAAAGAAAATGAAATTCTTTTGTGTAAAATTAATCCTAGAATTAATAGGGTATGGATAGTATTGAATAACAGAGGAAAGTATAGACAGTTAGCTTCTACTGAATGGATTGTAATTAGTGAGAATAAAGTAATTTATCCAAAATACTTGCTATTCCTTTTGAAAGCACCATACTTTAGAAAGCTAATTACTTCAAATGTATCAGGGGTAGGTGGCTCTTTAACAAGAGCAAAACCCAAAGAGGTTGAAACTTATCCAATAGCTTTACCACCGTTGAACGAACAAAAACGCATTGCTGAGAAAATCGAGCGGCTTTTTGCTAAGATTGATGAAGCCAAGCGGTTAATTGAAGAAGTAAAAGAGTCGTTTCAACTTCGACGGGCAGCGATTCTTGATAAAGCGTTTAAGGGACAATTAGGTACAAATAATCCTAATGAGCAGAGTATGCTTAAAACTTCTAATGCTATAAAAGAAAAAGACCTTATCCCAAAAGAAGAGCAACCCTATGAAGTGCCGGAGAATTGGGTGTGGGTTAGACTAAAATCAATAAATAAAGATAAAAAAAGAAATATCGATCCTCGGGATTATAGTGAGGAAGTTTTTGAACTATATAGTGTACCAAGTTATGACCTAGGTGAACCAGAATATATTAAGGGAAAAGAAATAGGATCTAATAAGCAAGTTGTTAAAGAAAATGAAATTCTTTTGTGTAAAATTAATCCTAGAATTAATAGGGTATGGATAGTATTGAATAACAGAGGAAAGTATAGACAGTTAGCTTCTACTGAATGGATTGTAATTAGTGAGAATAAAGTAATTTATCCAAGATACTTGCTATTCCTTTTGAAAGCACCATACTTTAGAAAGCTAATTACTTCAAATGTATCAGGGGTAGGTGGCTCTTTAACAAGAGCAAAACCCAAAGAGGTTGAAACTTATCCAATAGCTTTACCACCGTTGAACGAACAAAAACGCATTGCTGAGAAGGTAGATATTTTATTAAGTAAATTAGAAACTGAAAAAGAAATGGTTTTAGAAGTTGAACAAAAACTTGATTTATTAAAGCAATCTATTCTTAACAAAGCCTTCCGTGGTGAACTGGGAACAAATGATCCAACAGAAGAAAGTGCAATAGAGCTTTTGAGGGAAGTTTTAAAATCCAGATAAAGGAAATTGAGTATACAACAATTTTGTCACTTTTTAATCGGTTGATTCAAAAAATTGTAAAACCAGTATACAACTCTTTTGTTACACCGTTCATGTTTCTGAACGGTGTTTTGCTTTTTCAATGGACTTTTCAGTATACAACTTTTTTGTCAATCAACAGCTGTTGTCTCCCTACAAAAAACCCTGACGACACACAAAAAAGTCTGACGATGAACAAAAAAGTGTGACGATGATTGGGAAATAAATTGAGGGAGAAGGGAATAGGATTCAAGGGAATCGAGGAAGGTACCTGACGGTGCTTTTCTCGATTCCTTTTTATTTGGAGCAAAAAGAGGGGAAAGGGATAAGGGGAAAGGAATCCTTTTCTCTTTTTTCTTTTCCCTTTTTTCGTCATCCTTTTTTGTTATTTCCCGAAGGGAATGCGTCCTTGTCTCTTCCCCCTATCTCCTTTTTCCCTATCTTTTTCTCGTCAAACTTTTTGTGTGGTATTTTCATCCAAATGACTTTCCATCCCTTGTGGGACAAGGCTTCGAGCAGATGTGAGGCGAAGAAGGGAAATCGTCAAGGTTTTTTGTATTAGAACAGCTGTTGTTAAGTGACAAAAAAAGCCTTATACTCGCGATCGTATCGAAGCGAAACAAATTCAATTCAGTTTGATTGGCAACGAGGATGGGATTCCAATTAGGGAGAAGGAAATAGGATTGAAGGGAATTGAGAAAGGTACCTAAAGGTGCTTTTCTCGATTTTTTATTTGGAGCCAAAAGAGGAGAAATGGATCGTGAATGTTAGTTAATTGATCAAGCAAGGCTTCGCAAAGAGATAAATTAGAATCGAAACAAAAATTTTACATATAAGGGGGTTTATCAAGATAAAAAAATATGGTATAATTTGTAAAAAAATATTCACAAAAGAGGTGATAAGATAAAAAAACTCATTTTATTTTTAATTTTATCATTACTATGGGTTGCTCCTCTCGCAGCATTGGCAAAAGATAATCAGGATATTACAGGAGCAATTAACAAAGAATTCAAAAAAACTCAATGGAGGATGTAAGGGATTTTGTCGAAAAATATTTTTCGGACACCCCTGAGGGGCCGAAAAGCCTTGATAAATCAACATTTCTAGAGGGAGGGTTTTTATGAAGGATATCCGAATGACGGTGGTCCTTACGTTGTTGTTGCTATTGGTGCTAGTTGGCTGTGCCAAACCGAAAGTGGAGCAAACGGTAAAATTAGGTGGTGCGGTCAAAACGATCGGTGACCTAGTGGTGCTAAACGGAAACAGCAATTTGCCAAAAGGCGCCGTCGTGCAAATTGTGATGAAAGAAATCGAGGGGGGCAAACAGGTACTCGAGGAAAAAGTAAACGTTGGGGAAGACGGAAGTTATTCATGGAGCGCGAAAAGACCGGAGCGAGCTAAGGAATATGAGCTGGATGTGATGTTTTTGCCAGAATTGCAGCCGAAGCACGTAAAAGAGAAGTATGGCGAAAAGGGAGAGCTTATCAAAAAAGACTCGTCGGGCAGGGTAGAATATCAAACAGACGGACAAACCTATGTAGGAATTAAAATGTATGACCGCATCTTGAAAATAGGCGATGGAATGGGAGGACAGCAATCCATGTTAGCAGAAACATTGCCTCCACCGCCACCATCTTATTAACATGCAAGCACTGGCAGCTTACAGATGAAAGGAACATGTAGCAATCGTTTGCCTGTGCTCTGAGGGAGGGATCGGCCTTATGAAGAAATGGAAGCTCGCCTTGACGGTGCTGGCGGATTTGTTGCTTACCATTTTCACGATTATGGCGATTATCGCGTTTGCGCAAAGCTATTCCTTGTTCCCGAGCCCGCAAATGATCACGGTATTTTGGCAGCAATTTCAGCAGCTGTTTTGGAGCTTTTTTTCTATTCGTGATATAACGGTTTCGCTCTCGCAATGGCACAATGCTCCCCTGCTCTCAACGATGATGGAGCCGTATGCCTATTCCCTTGTTATTTTATGGGGGGCGCTGGCTGTTTCCTTCCTTATAGCCGTTACGGGAGCCTACATCTGCTTTTTGCTTCCGCGTCCGCTGCAAAAAATGGTTAAAGAAATCGCGTTTTTTCTTGAGTCGATCCCCGATGTTATTTTTATTTTTTCTACGCAACTGTTTGTCATCTGGGTGTTTAAAAAGACAGATTTGCTTATTGTCAATCCTGTTGCCGGTTTTGACAATGTATACGTGCTGCCGATTGTCATGATTTCCATTTTGCCTTCCATTCTGCTGTTCCAAATGACATTTCTTGCGTTTACGGAGGAAAAAGACAAGCCATACGTCGAATATGCGCTAGCGAAAGGATTGTCAAAAACGGCAGTGCTATGGCGCCATATGTTCCGCAACGCGCTGATCACCGTGTTTTCCAACGTCCAATATTTGTTTTGGTTTATGCTGTCGAACTTGTTAGTGGCGGAATATTTGTTTAATATGCACGGATTGTTCCGGTTTTTGTATGAGCAGCTCCATACGCCGGAAGTAGTGGCTATCGGTCTTGCCATGCTGTTTTTGCCATTTTACCTCATTGATGTGGCCGGGAAACGAGTGATTGCTTATTTGACGGGAATCGAGAGGGGGGTGGCGTGATGCGCGCATTCCGCAACGTGTATTTTGCGGCAGGGTTTATCATCGCGGCTGGTCTATTGCTGGCCAGTTTTTTCTATTCTTATTGGCTGAAAGACATCATTCCCCAGCCGCCGAAGCAGATCTACAATGAGGCTGGGCGGCTCGTTGACGTTCCTCCATACCCGCCGAGCTGGGCCCACCCGTTTGGCGTCGATCGCCAAGGTGAAGACGTGTTTTGGAAAGTCATCGATGGGGCGAAATATACGATTGTCACCGCATTGGCGGTCAGTTTGCTGCGGCTTGTGTTTGGGACGGTCGGCGGAATCGTGTATGCTTTTTATTTGCAGAAATTTCGGTTTATTGCCGAGTCCATCGTCCGCGCCTTTCGGTTTGTGCCGGCGATCTTTTTAACGATGCTCTTTTTTGCTTTCATTCCATTGGAGGAGCAAGGAGCTGGAATGGGAGTGTTGATCAAACAACTATTGGTGCTTGCGGCTGTTGCTCTTCCGCCGTTAATGCTGGTCATCGGCAATGATATCGCTGTCTTTTTGCAAAATGAATTTGTCGTTTCTTCCCGGCTGATGGGAGCTGATCACGTTTGGCTCATCCGCAAGCACGTTCTCCCGTATATGCGGCCGCGGCTGTTTTTGCTGTTTACCCAGCAGACGGTGCAGTCGCTCTTGCTGCTTGTGCATCTCGGGGCGTTTCAAATATTGCTAGGAGGCGTAAAAGTTATATATGATTCCGATGGGTTGGGCCCTCCGGAGAAGGTGGCGCTCTCCCTTTCGAACGAATGGTCCGGCTTGATCGGTCTTTCCTATCGGGAAATGATGCTTGACCAATGGATTGTTGTCGGGCCGTGTGTTGCCTTTATCGTTGCCATTTTTGCCTTTAAATTAATGGGAAAAGGGTTAGAGCAAGTGATCGCTGGAAAAGGAAAACGGAAGCAGCGGAAAAAACAGCGGAGTTCATCGGGAAAAACCGCTTCTTTTCCGCCGCAGCAGGGCGATTTTGAATTTGTACTTTATAAGATAGACAGGTGTTGATGAAATTTATGGATTGAAGGAGGGTATCCTATTATGATTTCCGCGAAAGCACGGGCTGTCGATGAAAAACGAGTAATTGGGGGGAGTGCGGTTAAATAGCAGAATCAGGCCTGACGGGCCGAACGGCGGCTTTTTCCAGGATGGAAAGCGAATCGATTGGTAATGGGCGGCGTGGAAGTGAATACGGTGTGCCTGTTGTCTCAATAGGTATGGTCGGGCGTTTCCGTGTGGGGACGTCTTTTCTTTTTGCTGTTTTGCAGAAAAAATTTAATTTAAATCAACGATTATTTATTGATAAACGATAAATCATTCATTACAATAAAGTCGAAAACGAGTCAGTGTGAGGTGTTTCGATGAAACGGGAAACGTTGTTTTTGAAGGCGTCTTTAGTGTTGATCGGCCTTCCGGTTTTGGCATTGTGCCTATTTTTGGTTCCTGCGCTTGCGAAGGTGGCGGTCAAGCTGGTGCCAACGTTCCCTTGGATCAAGTATTTTGTTTATCTTGTGTTTGAGGCGTCCGCGCTGCCGTTCTACTTCGCGTTGTATCAGGCGTTCCGGTTGTTAGTGTATATTGACCGAAACGACGCGTTTTCCGAGGCGTCGGTGAAAGCGTTAAAGACGATCAAACATTGCGCTGTCGCCATCAGCGGGCTGCATTTGCTTGTCTTGCCGCTGTTTTACTTGTTCGCCGAGAAAGACGATGCTCCGGGAGTCATCTTCGTCGGTCTGATTGTGCCGTTTGCGTCGCTTGTCATCGCTGTGTTCGCCGCGGTGTTGCAAAAGCTGCTGCAGCAGGCGATTGAAATCAAACAAGAAAATGAGTTGACCATTTGAGGTGGATGGCATGCCGATTATCGTGAATCTTGATGTCATGTTGGCGAAGCGGAAGATGAGCGTCACCGAGCTGTCGGAGAGAGTCGGGATCACGATGGCGAATTTGTCGATCTTGAAAAACGGGAAGGCGAAGGCGATCCGTTTCTCGACGCTCGAAGCCATTTGCAAGGCGCTCGATTGCCAGCCCGGGGACATTTTGGAGTATCGAAGTGATGAAGGGGAGTCAAATCCGTGAGTAGGGAGGAGACGGCTTGAAAGGGGAAAAGCAAGAGCTAGCGGTGGACGAATCTCCACCGTTTGGCCTCATGATCGTCCGGGTGCGCCAGTTTGGCAGAACGTCGCGGCTGATCAAAGCGTTTGTGCAGCTTGTTCGCTTCGGTTGGGCGCAGGCGCAATCTTGCGTGTTTCCGGTTGTCATTTTTGCCTCATTGGCGCTGACGAAGATCGCGCCGCTTCCGCTATTGCCGCGGTATGATTGGCTGCTTGTTATTTGCCTGCTCATGCAATGGTGGATGGTGCGGTCAGGGATGGAAACGCGGGGTGAACTCAAAGTGATCACCTTGTTCCACGTCATTGGACTTGCGCTCGAGCTGTTTAAAGTGCGCATGGGTTCGTGGTCGTATCCGGAAGAGGGGTATACGAAAATCTTTGGCGTGCCCTTGTACAGCGGCTTTATGTATGCGAGCGTCGCCAGCTATCTTTGCCAGGCGTGGAGAAGAATGAAAGTGGAGCTTGTGCGATGGCCGCCGTTTTGGTTGGTCGTTCCGCTGGCTGCGGCGATTTACTTGAATTTTTTCACCCACCATTATTGGGTGGACGTTCGTTGGTGGCTCTCGAGCCTCGTCATGCTTGTCTTTTGGCGGTCATGGGTGACGTATGAGGTCGGGGGAGTCCGCTACCGGATGCCGCTTGTTTTGTCCTTTTTGCTGATCGGGTTTTTCATCTGGATCGCGGAAAACATTGCCACCTTTTTTGGCGCTTGGCAATATCCAAACCAGGTGAAGGCGTGGAGCCTTGTTCACGTAGGAAAAGTGAGCTCCTGGTGTTTGTTGGTCATTGTCAGTTTTCTCATCGTGGCGACGTTAAAGCAAGTGAAAACAATGGCTGTGACAGGGGCAGTGGAGCGTTCACATGAAGATGGAAAATCGTTGTAAGCCGAGCAGGGCGGGGATTTGGCTGGTCGTTGCTCGGCTTTTTCCTTGATGAGCCGCCCGCTCCTCACGGAAGCTGTACCTTGATTTCTTCAATTTGCGCGAGGTGGCGCTGTTCATGGTAGCCGACAAATTCCACCCATTGCTTCAAATTCAGTGGCCCAAAAATGGGATGCGGGAACGATTTGGCTTCCAAGTCAGCCGGATTGGCTTGCTCTGTGATTTGGCGCAACCGTTGCCGCGATTGATGCAATTTTTCTTCCAGTTCGTGTCGAGTGAAAAAGCGGTTGTCCGGGCGGGCGAAATCAGGCGCCTCCACTTTTTTGGAACGGTCAACGGTCAAGTGGATCGGTTTTTCCTCAACCGGCTGGCTCTCGCCATGCTTTAATGTATGGGCGATCATGGCTGCGATCGATGTTTCGATTAAGTACAGGTGTTCGAGCACTTGGGCGATGGTCCAACTCCCTTTCGCCGCCCGGGTGTTCAGCTGTTCGTCCGACAGCCCGGAAACGCTTTTGATCAGCTGTTGGCGCACTCGCTCATTATGATCCATCATGTTTCCCTCATTTCGATGTAGATTTGGTTTCATCGTACGATAAGGAAGATCAACCGTAAAGCCGTTTTGTGTTCGCCGTGATCATGGTTTTGACTTGTTCGATATCTCGGCCATAGTGTGCCGCCACGGCTCGCGCGGAGTCCAATAGCCATAACGGCGTTGTCAGTTTTCCGGCAAACGGGCCTGCAAACGGCCATGGGCCATCGGTTTCAAGGAGCAGCTGCTCGATGGGAACGAGGGATAACAGCTGCTTGTCGCGCTCGCGGTAGCACACTTCCGGCGTGATGGAGATGTAGTAGCCGCATTGGACGATTTGTTTGACCACGGCAGGCTCGGCCTTCAGCCAGTGGAAATGGGCTTGTCGGACACCAGCTTGCAACAAGATGGCCAAGGCGGTTTCGGCGCGGTCGTAGACGGCGTGAAGGGCGAGCGGCAAGGAGGCATCGGCGGCGATGGCCGCGATTTCGGTTAATCGTTCTTGATACGCGGGCAGCTTGGCGCATGCTTCCGCTGAATAGTATGGCAGCCCGACTTCGCCGATGGCGGCGAGCAGCGGCCGCTCTTGCTTGACAAGCTCTGTCCATTCGTTCCAATCGGCTTCGCTTGGCAGCGGTTGCTCGGGATGAAAACCGATGGCGGCGTAGACGAAGGAAGGGAATCGCTGTTTCAACTCGAGCGTTCGGTGGCTTGAGCGCAAATCGGTGGATACGGCGACGACGCCGATGATGCCCGCTTCTTGCCAACGGTTGATTTGTTCCTCGATGTCCGTGTACTGGTCGAGATGAATATGAGCGTCGATCATCCACAGCGACCTCCCCTGTCCTTTTTGCCGTCCCGCTGGCTGAGGCTTTTCGCCTTTTCATCCCCATTCCTTATCAATCTGGTACTTGCGGATGCGGTATTGCAAGTTTTGTCGGCTTAAGCCGAGCGCTTTGGCCGTTTTTGTGATGTTGAAGCCGTGATGCTGCAGCGCCTTGCGGATGTAGTAAATTTCGACTTCTTCCATGTATTTGTCAAGCGGCAACATATCTTCCGTATCGAACAAAAAGTCCGTTTCGCTTCGTCGGGCGCAAGCTTGGCTCGAAAAGGGGCAGGCAGATGGGCGAGGGTGATGGTTTGTTCTTGTTCCATCGTCGCCATCGTTTCCAACATGATGGCCTCCAGTTCGCGCACGTTGCCGGGCCAGCTGTAAGCAAGAAACGCCCTCTTGCACGTCATCGCCGAGTCCTTCGACATGTAGGCCATAGCGCTCGTTGCCTTGACGGATGAAATGGATAGCGAGCGGCAAAATGTCCTCTTTCCGTTCGCGCAACGGCGGCAGGACGATGCAGTGGACGGCAATTTGGTAGTAAAGCGATTTGATCAATTCTCCGTTTTGGACCGCGTCAATCGGGTCGCCGCTTGTCGAGGCGATGAGGCGAACATCTGCATGAACCGGTTTTTGGCCATGGGCGCGGACAAACTGTTTTTCTTGCAGGAAACGGGCGAGTTTTTGTTGAAGCGGCAGGCTTAACGAGTCGATATCGTCAAGCAGCACAGTGCCGCCGTCCGCTTGTTCAAACAAACCGGGCTGGATCTCGCCGCCTTCTTCGCTGCCAAACAGCATCGTTTCCATCCAATCATCCGGAAGCGACAGGCACGTTTGCGCAAAAAACGGCTTGGCCCGCCGTTCGCTTTCATGGTGAATGCAGGAAGCGAGCAAGTCTTTTCCTGTCCCTTTCTCCCAATGAGCAGCACAGGCGCTTCGGAGCGGGCGGCATGACGCGCAAGGCGGATGGCCTTTTGCATCGCTTCGCTTTGGCTGATGATATCGGCAAACGTGCGGCTGGCTTCCTTGCGTTGGTGGTGTTCTTGGATCAGTTTGCGGAACTTCGTGATGTCTTTGGCGATTTCCACGGCGCCGATGATGCGCCCGTCTTTTTGCAGCGGGTGTGTTTGATTGACCGTTGTCACGGCTTGTCCTTTGTTATTGAAATACGTTTGCTGCTTGTTCAGAATGCTTTCACCGGTGCGCAGCGCTTCTAGCAGCGTGCTCGGCTGCTCCGGGTTGAAGCGGAAGACGTCCAAAATGTTTTTTATCGAGCACGTCCTCGATGTTCATGCCCTCGATGTCCCGCATTTTTCGGTTGTAAATGACGGTTTTCCCGTGTTGATCGACGGCATGGACGCCAAGGTCAATCAGTTCGAGAATTTGCTCATACATTGATAAAAGCGTTTCCATATCCCGGTTCACGATCAGCCTCTCTTTTTTGTATTATAGCAAAGGTGGACGGGAGACAGGAAGGGAAAGAAAGATGTGAAAAAATTTTTTGCTAAATATATTGAAAATAGAAAAAAATAATTTCGTAATAAAGTTGTAATACATTATAAATTGAAAAATTTTTTGCATAAAAGGAGGTTGCTATTCGTTTGATAAAAATGTAAGCGATTGCGGAATCTATCATAGAGAGGGGAGAGTTTTCGGATGCAACCAGTGCAAGAACTGAAACGAGAGCTAAAAAGCAGGCATTTATCTTAATTAGGCGAGAAGACTCCCACTTCAACGAAGCGAAGCGGAGTAAGTGGGAGATGAATCGCCTTAACTATATTTGGCTGAAAATAGGATAGATTCAGTAAAATATAGTATAATATAGTTAGATGGGAGGTGAAAACATGTATTTTGTATCAAACAACAGCTAAATGGTTTGACCAAAGAAGAATACTTGACTCTTCGAGAAGATTGAAATCATTCCTAAGCATCATGCCAGGTTCTTTGAGATTCAGTACAAATATGAAATGCCTGAACTAATTAATGCTGATGTCAATGGCGCATTAAACATCTTAAAGAAAAGTAAAGCTGTAGACCTGAGTGTCTTATGCTCTAGCGGCGAAGTGGACACGCCTCAAAGAATAAGGATTGCTTGAAGCAGTCAAACTTCTTGGAAGCCCCCACTTCAAATTTTCGCTAGAAAATTAAGTGGGGTAGTTCCACTCCAGATCAACGGATCGCGCTTTACTGCGGCATTCCGTTTCTCCTTGCGTGTTATGGGTACTACCACCTTGTGGCGAAAAAAACGGGTTCAGCTCCTAGTTGCAGAAAAAGGGGAGCTCAAGGCCGCCAGGTAAAAACAATTGAAAAAAGCCATAATCATTTGCATAATATAACTGTGAAACCGTTTTATAACGAAAAATTTTTTGCCTTTAAAAGGAGGATGACCAAATGGTGCAGCCGTACAGACACGAACCGCTCACCGACTTTACCGTAGAAGCAAACCGTGAGGCGTTTTTAGCGGCGCTCAAAAAAGTGGAATCGGAGCTTGGGCGCGATTATCCGCTTGTGATCGGCGGCGAGCGGGTGATGACGGAAGACAAAATCACGTCGATCAATCCGGCGAACAAAACGGAAGTGGTCGGCCGGGTGGCGAAAGCGAACAAAGAGCTGGCGGAGCGGGCGATGAAAACCGCTGATGAGGCGTTCCGCACTTGGAGCCGGACAAGTCCGGAAGCGCGGGCCGATATTTTGTTCCGGGCGGCGGCGATCGTGCGCCGGCGCAAGCACGAGTTTTCCGCTTGGCTGGTGAAAGAAGCGGGCAAACCGTGGCGTGAAGCGGACGCCGATACCGCGGAAGCGATCGACTTTATGGAATATTACGGACGGCAAATGCTGAAGCTGAAAGACGGCATTCCGGTTGAGAGCCGTCCGGGGGAAACGAACCGGTTTTTCTACATTCCGCTTGGCGTCGGGGTTGTCATTTCACCGTGGAACTTCCCGTTTGCTATTATGGCCGGAACGACGGTCGCTTCGCTTGTGACCGGCAATACGGTGCTGCTGAAACCGGCGAGCGCAACGCCGGTCGTGGCGTATAAATTTGTGGAAGTGTTGGAAGAAGCGGGCTTCCGGCTGGTGTGTTGAACTATATTCCGGGCAGCGGAGCCGAAGTCGGGGATTATCTCGTCGACCATCCGCGCACACGATTTATCAGCTTCACCGGATCGCGGGATGTCGGCATCCGCATTTATGAGCGGGCGGCGAAAGTGCATCCGGGCAAATTTGGCTAAAGCGCGTCATCGCGGAAATGGGCGGCAAAGACGGCATCATTGTCGATAAAAAGCGGACCTCGAACTGGCGGCGCAATCGATCGTGGCGTCGGCGTTTGGCTACTCTGGGCAAAAATGCTCGGCGTGCTCGCGCGCCATTATCGTCGAAGATGTGTATGACCAAGTGTTGAATCGCGTTGTCGAGCTGACGAAGCAGCTCAACGTCGGCGATCCGGCGGAGCAAGCGACGTTTATGGGGCCTGTCATCGACCAAGGGCGTACAACAAACAAATTATGGAGTATATCGAAATCGGCAAGGAGGAAGGCCGTCTCATGACCGGCGGGGAAGGAGACGACTCGAAAGGGTTCTTCATCCAGCCGACCGTGTTTGCGGATGTCGACCCGAACGCGCGCATCATGCAGGAGGAAATTTTCGGCCCGGTCGTGGCGTTTGCGAAAGCGCGCGACTTTGACCATGCGCTTGAGATTGCGAACAACAACACGGAATACGGATTGACAGGCGCCGTCATCTCGCGCAATCGGGCGAATCTTGAAAAAGCGCGGCACGAGTTCCATGTCGGCAACTTGTACTTCAACCGCGGCTGCACAGGGGCGATCGTCGGGTATCAGCCGTTTGGCGGCTTCAACATGTCAGGCACTGACTCGAAAGCGGGCGGCCCGGACTATTTGATCCTCCATATGCAAGCGAAAACCGTATCGGAAATGTTTTTAAACCAAAAAAGGGCGGCGGCGTCCGCCCTTTTATCTTAATTAGGCGAGAAGACTCCCACTTCAACGAAGCGAAGCGGAGTAAGTGGGAGATGAATCGCCTAACTATATTTTGCTGAAAATAGGAAGATTCAGTAAAATATAGTATAATATAGTTAGATGGAGGTGAAAAAATGTATTTTTGTATCAAACAACAGCTAAATGGTTTGACCAAAGAAGAATACTTGACTCTTCGAGAACTGTGCCATATTGCCAAGAACATGTACAACGTCGGATTGTACAATGTCAGACAATACTATTTTGAACACAAGGAATTTCTTAATTATGAGAAAAATTATCATCTTGCCAAACTAACGAAAACTATAAGCTGTTAAACAGCAACATGGCACAGCAAATTTTAAAAAAGGTCAATGAAGCCTTTAAATCTTTCTTTGGTTTGATCAGTCT